>DASPNQ010000129.1:0-28014 GCA_035626435.1 Vicinamibacterales bacterium | reverse complement strand
AGCACGCGAGCGGCAGTGGTGGGATCTTTCAGCGACATCACGCGCGAGCCCGACAGCCACACGCGTGACGGCGGTTGCGCTGCCGGGATGTTGCGGCCGATCGCAGAGGAGAACCGCGCAAGTGATGCGACGTGCTTCGCGGCGGCGTCGTACGACCGCGACATGTCCAGCCGGCTATCAATTGGTTGACGGCGAGCCAGGTCGCTGCGCGCCGCCGCGTCCGGTTGATCGAAACGCGGGATCGGGTCAGGGCGCTGCGGTCGCGTCTGAAGCGCATTCAGCAGGCTGCCGATCGCCACGATCGTGGCGCCGAGCCAGAGGATTCGACGTATGCGCATCACAAACCTATCGCTTGACCGTTCCATTCATGTTGGCCGCTTGGATCAGTTAGAGGCCGGTGCTCAAAAAATCCTTCGTAGCGGCCCCGCTTACCTCCCGAGCATGAGGCTCCTGATGCCGCCGGGCCCCAGGATCAGGTTCTGCAATCCGTTGCTGCTGAAATTGCACAGCACGACTACGCTGGACCGATCGGCCGGAAAGATGGCGCTATAGGAACTGTAGGTGTCGATGCCGCCGCTGTGCGTGAAGCGGAGGTCGCCGTTGACCAGGCTCGACCCCATGCCGAAGCTGGTCACGCCGGCGCTGCGGTCAAAGCTTTCGACCGCGCCGAACCCGAAGCGGTTGCTTAGAAGGGCCTGGTTGAAACGATTCAGATCGGCAGCGGTCGACGTGACCGCGCCTGCGGCATAGGCCCACGTCGGATGCGTTCGCGAAGGAACTGGGAAGCCGGCCGATTCCGATTCGGGCGGCATCGCGAACGACGATCGCGACATCCCGGCCGGGCCGAAAATGTCGCGCTGCACGACCTCTTCGTATCGGCGCGCATTCACTTGCTGAAGCACCGCACCCAGCAGCGCGTAATGCGAGTTGCTGTACTGGTTCCGACGAACGCCGTCCCACGGCTGGATCAGCGCCAACAGGCCTTCTACCGTCGTCGGCCCGGTATTTCCGCCGGCGTACGCCGCACTGCTCGTGTAGTTCGACAACCCAGGAATGTGTTTGATCAGCTCGTCGATGGTGGGCGCCGGCTCTGCGTAGGCGAGAAACCGGCCGATCTTGTCGGTGCGACTCAACCGGCCTGCCTGCTCGCTAATCAGCACGGTGCTCGCGGTGATTGGCTTGGTCAGCGACGCAATGCGGTAGAGGGAATCCGCCGAAGCCGGACGGCCCGGAGCCACCTGGCCGCGCCCGTGCTCGAGAACGACTTGCCCGTGCTGGCTGATCGATATCGAGCAGCCGGCGGTGCCGGGGATTGGCAGGGCATCGAATGCCGTCGCGAGGGTCGACTTCAGGTCGCCGGCCGCCGCGGCGATGACAGGACTGGGCGCGGTTGGCGCCGCGTCTTGTCCACAGGCGACTCCCAAGGCCGCCGCCAGAACGACTAAATATCCACGCACCTGAGAACCTCCCGTATCATGGCCCGGCAGCCGTTGTCCGTCTGTGTTAGAGGCGCCGTGCTGTAGCAATCCTTCGCCGAACCCGCCGATCACCGAAGGATCGGTACGGCAGGGCCCTCTAACTGATCCAGATGGACAACGGCAGCGAGCGCGAACTGGTCCGCCGCATGGTTGGCGGCGATGAAGCTGCCTTCGACGAGTTCTTCGCCGACTATTTCCCCCGGCTGTTCCGCTTCGCCCTGCTTCGCCTGCGCGATCAGGACGCCGCCGAAGATCTCGTCCAGAATTCCCTGATCGCCGCAGTACGCCACCTGAGCTCGTGGCGCGGCGAGGCGACGCTGTTCACGTGGCTGTGTACGATCTGCCGGCGCGAAATTTCCGCGTGGGAAAAACGGACGTCCCGCCGTGTAACCGTATCGCTCGCCGAGGATGATCCTGGTCTTCGCGCCGCGCTCGACTCGATCGGTGCCGCGGCCGAGCTGCCGGACGCCGGATTGGCGCGCGCCGACACTGGCCGCATCGTGCAGCTCGCGCTCGATCATCTGCCGCCGCGCTACAGCCGCGCGCTCGAATGGAAATACCTGGAGGACTTGAGCGTCGACGACATTGCCGCGCGTCTGCAGTGCACGCCCAAGGCCGCTGAATCGCTGCTCACGCGCGCACGCGACGCGTTTCGGGATGCATTCGCCGCCGTTCAAACGGCAGCACACGAGGTGACCTCATGAACCGTCCAGATGATCCCGACGCCATGGTGCGCGACTTGCTGAGGCAGCCGCGGCCGGCGGCCATCGATGCCGCCCGGGCCGCCCGCGTCCGTCCCGCCGTCCATGCGGCATGGAGGGATGCCGCCCGCACACGCGACTGGAGGCGCGTCGTCGTGCTCGCGGCCGCCGCGGTGCTGCTCTTCGGCATCGCGTTGACGATCCTCTACTCGCTGCGCGGCGGCAGCGCGCCGCCGGCGGCGCCGGTTGCGTCCACGCTGTTCGTCACCCGCGAGGTGGTCTTCCAGCTCGATGGGCAGCCACGCGCCGGACGCGTCGGCGAGGCACTGCGCCCGGGCACCCGCATCACGACGCATGGCGGTCGCGCCGCGATCGTCCTGGCGAACGGAGTCGAGCTGCGTCTGGATTCGAACACGATCGTTACCCTTGATACCGACGGCAGCATTGCTCTCGACGGCGGGGCCCTGTATCTCGACTCCTCGAATCGAACAGGGCCGCCGGAGACGGTGGCCATCGTCGCGCGCGGAACGGTGATCCGCAATATCGGCACACGCTATGAAGCTCGCCTCTCGGATCAGGAGCTGCGCGTCCGGGTCCGCGAGGGGCGCGTCGCGGTTTCGAGCGCGTTCGGTACGCGCGAGGCCGATCGTGGCGGCCAACTCAGGGTGACGTCCTCCGGGATCCTCGCCGGGCAGGCGCCGATCTCCGGCGCCGACTGGGATTGGATCGTGCGAGCCGTCCGGGCGCCGCAGCTCGAGGGCCGGCCGCTGCCGGAGTTTCTCGAATGGGCCGCGCGCGAGGGCGGGCGGCCCATTCGCTTTGCCGATCCCGCGTTGGAACGAGCGAACGCCGCGACCATCGTCTACGGTACGATCGACAGCCTCACTGTGGAAGAAGCGCTCGATGTGGTGCTGCCATCCTGCGGCCTGGCGCGCCGAACCGACGGCGAGGTCATCACCCTTGTCCCCGCCGACGACGCGGGCGCAGCGAGCAAGGCGCGATGAGGTGGGCGATTGTGCTGCTGCTCGTCGGCGGCAGCGCCATGCCGTTGGCGGCTCAGGAGGGCCGCGAGGCGCCGCTGTACGCCGGATGGCCGCTCGTCGAGGTCCTGCAGGATCTCAATCGCCGCGGCCTGCGGATTGTCTTCAGCACGAGCCTTGTGCCCGTGACGTTGCGCTTGGCGTCCGAGCCTTCCGGAACTCCGCGGGAGATTCTGGATCAGGTTCTGCGGCCGCACGGTCTCTACGCCCGGCCAGGCGCACAAGGTGTACTGATCGTGGCGCGCGCGCCGAAGCGTCGCGACGATGCGGCACCGGCGACCGCGCCACACGTCGCACCGCCAACCGCCGCCGATGATCTACCGCCCCCCACCGCCAGCGTCTCGGGAGAGGTCCGCGACGAATCAGGTGCGCCCGTTCCAGGCGCCGTCGTCACATTCACGCCGGCGGCGCGCGGCGACGTCAGCCGCGCGATAGCGGGCGCGGACGGACGCTTCGAACTCAACGGTCTGGAGCGCGGCCGGTACGAGGTCATCGGCGAGCAACCGGGGCTGCTCCCCGCGGTGATTCCGGAGCTGATCCTCACGGCCGGCGCATCGCGCTCGGTGGTTCTCGAGCTCAAGGTGCCCGGGATCACCGAAGTCACGCGCGTGGAGACACGCCATCCGATCGTGGACGTGCAGAACGCGACCGTCGCCACGAGCTTCGCCGCGCCGATGCTGCGCGACATCCCCAACCAGCGCGATGTGTTCGCGCTGCTCGCCCAGACGCCGGGGATCACGATGCCGCGGCCGGACGTCGGCGGTAACACGGCAGGCACGCAGTCACCATATCGGGCGTACGGGTTGTCGGGCCAGTCGATCACCACCGTGGATGGCGTCAACATCACCGCCGGCGCCGACGACGTCGGCGCCTACATCGACTACGGTGCGCTGGCCGAGGCGAAGGTCGCAGCCGCCGGCAACTCGGCCGAGATTCCGGTGGCAGGCGCTGCGGTAACCACGGTAATCAAGAGCGGCACCAACACGCAGCATGGCGAGTTCTATGCCGACTACAAACCGGGCGCGCACAAATACCGATCCAATCCCCACAAACCCTACGACGGCGCCGAGAACTATGCGCGGTATCGCGACATCAACGGCCAGCTGAGTGGCCCGGTCGTCAAAGACCGGCTTTGGTACTTCACGTCGGTCCGCGATCAATACGTCGCGTTGACGACCGCGATGTACGACCGTCCGCAGGAGGAAGGCGGCACGCAGGGCCAGCCTTTTACGACCCGGACAACGGAATACACCATCAAGGTGAATCATCAACTCAACGCTGAAAGCACCCTGACGTTCATGACGCAGCTGGGGACGAAGTACCAACCCTATCGTGGCGGCTCCGGAACCCTCGCGTACCAATACCTGGTCGAATCGACGGCGCGTCAGGACAGCCGCAGCCACATTGGCAAGGTCGGCTACACCCAGGCGGTCAGCAATCGGGCGATGCTGGACACTTCGATCAACGTCTACGGCAACGACTTCCCGTTGACGGCGCGTACAGACAGAACGCCGATCATCGACGATGTGACGTTCGCGCGCAGAGGCGCCTACAACACGCCGGCGTTCTCGAAGGACGCGCGCCGGCATTACAACGCCAACCTGACGCTTTACGCCGACCGCCACGACGTCAAGATCGGCTACATGTATCAGCGCTACGCACCCACGTACACTGCCTACGGGGCTCCCGGGCCTCCAGGCACCGCCGGCCACTTCTACATCGTCACCACTCAGGGCGTGCCAAGCGCTTTTTGGACCGACAACGGGCCGGTGTGGAGCACCAACATCCTGAAGAACCACGCGCTGTTTTTCCAGGACCGGTTTCAAGTCACCTCGAAACTGACGTTCAACTACGGTGTTCGCTTCGATCGCTACCACAGCTCCTACCCTGAGCAGCGGTTCGGTGCGAACGGCAACGAACGATGCGTCGACGATCGCCGCTGCGAGTTCGGTCCGTTCGTCGTCCCGATGGTCACGCCGGCCCGCGATGTCGCGACGTTCGACACCCTCGTGCCGCGAGCGGCGCTGATCTACGACCTGTTCGGCAATTCTAAGACGGCGCTCAAGGCCAGCTGGGGGCGGTTCGCGACGAATCCGGCGGCGTCGATCGCGTCGCTCGTGAATCCGATCGACGTCATTACCAAGAAGTACGCGTGGGACACGAGTTACCTGACTGCGGATCCCGCGATCGCCGCCACGCGGATCACGCCGGCATATGTCGCGACGCTCGAGCCGATTTTCGGGGGTGCGCAACTGACGCCGACCGCCGTCGATCCGAACCTGAAGGATTCCTACACCGATGAATACACGTTGGGTGCCGAGCAGGAGATCGCGGGCGACGTGCGCGCGCATCTGACGTTCGTTCGGAAGCGGCAGAAGGACACGTTCGGCAGGTACGACCGGCTTCGCACGATGGCGTCCTACACCCCGGTCCGTGCCCTGGACCCCGGTCCGGACGGCCTCGTGCGGAGCGGCGACGACCGGACGATCACGGTGTGGGAAACCGGCGTGCCGCCGGATACGACCGACTATTACCTGACCAACAAGCCGATCGGCGATACCTACAGCACCGTCGAACTCGGCGTCACCAAACGCATGAGCGACCGCTGGCAGCTGACCAGCGGCGTCGATTGGACGCGGCGGAATCTGTCGTCGCAGTTCTCGGAGGATCCCAACACCGTGTTCTGGAACTCGAACAACACCCGGACGAGCGGGTGGACGTTCAAGGCGTCAGGCAGCTACGTGTTCCAGCGCGGCGTACTGGTGAGCCTCTCCTACAACGCGATGAAGGGCGAACCGTACGGCCGCCTGTTCACGGTTACTGATCGGCACCTGCGACTGGCGGATCCCAATCGCACCACGCCGCTGGTGCAAGGCAACATGACCATCATGGCGGACAAGGTCGGCACCTATTACTTGCCGATGATCAGCCTGATCAACCTGCGCGTGCAAAAAGAATTCGCCATCAAGGACAGCCAGCGGCTTCAGTTGATGCTCAACATCTTCAACCTCACCGACGCTGAGACCGTGACCGGCGTCGTGCAGACCACCGGCCCGTTGTTCAGGGAGCCGAGGACCAACATCACCGGAACCGTCCTCCGCTTCGGAACGCGCTACACGTTCTAACGACGGTCAACCGCGTGCGCTCGCTGACACGGAGATAAGTGGAGGGATGATGAAACCGACCATCGTGCTGCTGGCGTTGATGATGGCCGCGTGCGGAGAGTCCTCGGGCGGGTCGAGCGGCATACCGACGGCGCCGACGTCGACGACCGCGCCAACGGGGCCAACGGCCACCGTGCCGACGTCACCGGTCGGACAGGTCGACGGCGGACAATGGTCGCTGCGGACGCCATTGCTCGAAGCAAATTCCGAGCTGGCATTCGCCGAACTGAACGGCAAGCTGTACCTCCTGGGCGGCTATCCGTCGAATCGGCAGACCGCCCGCACCGTGCAGGTGTACGACATCGCGAGCGGCAGTTGGCAGCTCGGTCCGCCGCTGCCACAGCCGAACAATCACGGGATGGCCGCGGGCGTCAATGGAAGGGTCTACCTGATCGGAGGCCAGACCATGGCTGACGCTCCGACCTACGTCGACACGGTTTACGAACTGGATCCCGCGAAGAGCGCCTGGGTGGAAAAGGCGCGCATGCCCACCGCGCGCAGTTCCGGAGTGGCCGTCGTACATGATGGGAAAATCTACGTTGCCGGCGGGCGGCCGCCGCGCGGCAGCGACTTCGCCGTCTACGACACGAGATCCGACAGCTGGCAAGTGCTGCCGGCGCTACCCACGCAGCGCAATCACTTTACGGGCGAAGCGATAAACGGCCGAATCCACTTCGTCGGGGGACGTCAGGGCGAGGGATTGTCGCCGCTCATGACCACGGTGCACGAAGTGTTCGACCCGCAATCGGGGAGCTGGACCACCGCAGCGCCGATGCTGCGCGCCCGCAGCGGCATGAACGGCGTGATGGCCCGCGGTTGCTTCCACGTCTGGGGCGGCGAGGGGCCGGCCGGCATGTTCCCCGACCACGACTACTACAACCCGCGATCGAACGAGTGGATACGCCTGCGCGACATGCCGATTCCCGTTCACGGCGTCTACGGCTCCGCGTTCGTCGGCGGCCTGATCTGGGCCGCCGGCGGCGGCACCAGCATTGGCGGCAGCTTCGGCAGCTTGCACAACCAGGTCTTCTCTCCCACGGTGAGCTGCGACTGACTCGGTGACGTCGAGGTCACCATGCTCAAGTTTCAGGTGGATGAACTCGTCGTGATGAGGACCCGCCTGCCAACGCAGTGACCGCACTGCGTTGGCTTCGACACGAGGAAGCGCAGCAGGCGGCCTCGGTCGGACGTCGCGCGCTGGAACGATGCGCCGAACGCAGCCCGCTCAGCCGCCGCGTGGCTGCCATGCTGGCGCCGCGCTGAGGCGCGGCGCGCGCCACTGTTCTGTCTTTGAACCCTACGGTCATCACCGTCCGAAAAGCACAATTTCACCGGCGACGACCATCGTTCCCGATCCGGCGTTGCGCTGCAGCCTCGATGAGTTGCTCATCGCCCGCGACGGGCCGGCGTCCTTTGGCGATGCTATCAACAGGGACGCATGGCAATCATGCCGCCCAATTCATTGCCGAGTTGAGTAGCTGAACATTCTCGACTGACAGGGCACTCGCGAAGTTCCTGTTAGTAATGCACAATATCGGAATTCCGGAGGATGACGATGTGGGCTGACTCAGATGCGGAACGTCTGAGCCTGGCGTTGAGCGCGGCTAACCTTGGCGATTGGAGCTGGGACGCCGCAACCGATGTCGTAACCTTTTCAGCACGGGCCGCGGAGATATTCGATATTCCGCCAGGGCCGCAGATGACGTGGACGGACATGCGCGAGTTGTTGCATCCCGACGATCGCGAACGGGCGCGCATTGCCGTCGAACGTTCAATCGAAACACGCAGCGATTACGATATCGAGTACCGCTTAATCAACGGCAACCATCCACGGTGGGTCTTGGCCCGCGGACGCGCGATCTTCAGTGCCGAACACGCCCTTGTCGGCATGCTCGGCGTCGTGCAGGACATCACCAGCCAGGTTCATACTCGCGAACAACTTCGCGCCCAGGCTGAGTCTCTCGAAACCATCAACCGGATCGGCCGAATGCTTGCCGCCGAGCTGGATCTGGAGCGGCTCGTTCAGGGGCTGACCGACGCTGCGACGGCGTTGACGGGCGCGCAGTTTGGCGCATTCTTTTACAACGTTCTCGACAACAAGGGCGGCTCGTACATGCTCTACACCCTGTCGGGGGTTGCCCGCGAGCATTTTTCGCGCTTCCCGATGCCACGGGCCACCGCGCTGTTCGGGCCGACGTTTCGAGGCGAGGGCGTTGTCCGGATCGATGACGTCCGCGAAGACCCGCGCTTCGCGCAGAATCCTCCGTACCACGGCATGCCGCCTGGACACCTGCCGGTCGTGAGCTATCTTGCCGTGCCGGTCGTCAGCCGCTCAAATGAAGTGCTCGGCGGCTTGTTCTTCGGACATCGCGACCGCGCGGTATTCACCGAGCGAGTGGAACGAATCGTGGTGGGACTGGCGGGGCAAGCCGCCATTGCGATCGACAACGCACGGTTATTCGAGTCGGCGAATCGTGCGCGCGAAGTTGCCGAAGAAGCCAATCGCCTCAAGGACGATTTCCTGGCAACGGTATCGCACGAATTACGAACGCCTCTCAATGCCGTCCTGGGCTGGGCGCGATTGCTGCGCGGACCGCACCTGGACGAGACGCGGCGGGCCAAGGCGCTCGAAACGATCGAGCGCAATGTCAAGATTCAGCAGGAGATTATCGAAGATTTGCTGGACATCTCCCGAATCATCAGCGGTAAGCTGCGTCTGGACGTCACACAACTGTCGCTGTCAGCCGTTGTCGAGGCTGCCGTCGAGGCGCTCCGTCCAGCGGCGCTCGCCAAAGGCATTCGGGTGCAGATGACGCTTGCCACCAACGACGGGTTGGTGCTCGGCGACGCCGGGCGGCTGCAGCAAGTGGTCTGGAACCTGATGTCGAACGCGCTGAAGTTCACCCCGAAGGGTGGCAGGGTCCAAGTCACCCTGCGGCGGGTCAACTCTCATCTCGAATTACGCGTTGCGGACACCGGCTGCGGAATCGCGCCAAGTTTTCTACCGCACGTGTTCGATCGGTTCAGGCAGGCCGAGTCGGGTACCACCCGCTCCGCGGGTGGGTTGGGACTGGGTCTCGCGATCGTTCGTCACGTCGTCGAGATGCATGGCGGGAGCGTCAAAGCGTTCAGCGACGGGGAGGGTAAAGGCGCGGCGTTCGTGGTCGAGCTGCCCGTCGCGGTACTCGCGCAGGCGGGCAACGCCACCGACGCGCGTGACATCAGGCATCACTCCCCGCCACCCTCGCCCGCCGCGGAGCAAGCGACGCTGGAGGGCCTGTCGGTGCTCGTGGTGGACGACG
The DNA here is from genome assembly GCA_035626435.1 of Vicinamibacterales bacterium. Classification (GTDB taxonomy): domain Bacteria; phylum Acidobacteriota; class Vicinamibacteria; order Vicinamibacterales; family UBA2999; genus 12-FULL-67-14b. The sequence goes on along the minus strand of DASPNQ010000129.1, from coordinate 18,329 downwards.
AGGCTGACACCAGAGAACTGGTGCAGGAGGTGTTGAAACAACACGGTGCGCTGGTGCGCGGCGCTGCATCCGCCGCAGAAGCGTGGACGCTGCTGCGACAGTGGAGCCCCCATGTCATCCTGTCGGACATCGGCATGCCCGAGCAAGACGGATATCAATTCATCGAACGGATTCGCGCGGAAGGAAACCATACTCCGGCGGCCGCCCTGACGGCCTACGCGCGATCGACCGACCGGGTCCGCGCGCTGTCGGCGGGTTTCCAAAGTCATGTACCGAAGCCGGCCGAGCCGTCAGAACTGGTGGCGATAGTGGCCAGTCTGGCGGCGCGCAATCGCTGACGCGCATGGCGCGTCAGTGATGTCTGCCGACGCAGATCCGCGCCCGTTACGCCCGCGAGGCCGGCCCGCGTAGCATGGCCTCGATCAAATGCACATCGACCGGTTTCACCAGGTGATGGTGGAAACCCGCGGCCGCGCTCTTGCGGCGATCGGATTCCTGGCCGTACCCTGTCAGCGCGATCAGTCGAATACCTTGGAGGTGCGGCACGCGGCGAATTCGCTCTGCCAGCTCGTAGCCATCTAGCACCGGCAAGCCGATGTCCAGGAAGGCGATGGCGGGCCTGAACTCCTCGGCGATGCGCAGGGCTTCAGGACCATCGGCCGCGGTTCGGACCTCGAATCCCATTGTCTCGAGCGCCACGGCCAGCATTTCGGCGCCGTCCCTATTGTCGTCGACCACGAGAATGCGTAGACGGTGCGCGGCATTCGTAGCCGAAGGCTCCCGCGTCACGCTCGAACGATGGTCAGTTGCGCCGCACGGCGGCGGGTCTACCTTCGGCAGCCGCACGACGAATTCACTACCCATGCCGGCTCCCGCGCTGTATGCCGTAACCGTGCCGCCATGCCGTTCGATCAGTTTTCGCGTGATGGTCAGCCCGAGTCCAAGGCCGCCCTGCGACCGGTCGATTCCCTGCCCGCCCTGGACAAACAGATCAAAGACGCGCGGCAGCACATCTGGTGCGATACCGATTCCGGTATCGGCGACGCGAAGAACGACAACGGCCTGTTCCACCGAAGCGCGTACCGTGATGCGTCCGCCGGGCGGCGTGTACTTGGCCGCGTTGGTGAGCAGATTGGACACTACCTGGCTCAGCCGGGTTCGATCGCCCCTAACGGTGAGGCCGTCGCGGGGCAATACCAAGGCGAGGGTGTGCGATCGCTGTTCGAGCAGCGGGCTAACCATCTCGATCGCGGGCTCGACCACTTCTGCAAGCTCGACGATCTCTTCCTTCAGGTCGACGATCCCGCGCGCGATACGTGACACATCGAGCAGATCATCGACGAGGCGCGTCAGGTGACTGACTTGGCGCTCGATCACTTGGCGCTCGCGCTCGGACGCATCGTTGCCGCGCAGCTTCATCAGCTGCAGCGCGGTGACGATGGGTGAGAGCGGATTTCGCAGTTCGTGCCCAAGCATCGCCAGAAACTCGTCTTTCGCACGATTGGCCGACTCAGCCGCCTCTTTCAGTTCAGTCACCTGGGCGCGCGCCATCACCTGGTCGGTGACATCTGAGGCGATCACGAAAATGCCCTGGATGGTGCCTCGAACGTCGCGAAATGGTGAGTACACGAAATTGAAATAGACGGTTTCGAGCGTTCCGCCGTCCCGCGCCAGGCGGGCCGGGGTCTCCTTTCCCGTGTAGGGGTTCCCCGTTCGATAGACCTCGTCGAGCAATGATTGAAATACCTGGCCGCGCAGCTCCGGCAATGCATCCATCAGAGGCCGCCCGACCAGTTCTTCCGCCGGCCGCCCCCACACGGCGCACACTGGTGGGTTGGCCAGCTCGATCACGTGCTGCGGACCTCGCAACACGGCAATCAGAGTCGGCGCCTGCATGAACAACGAATACAGCAGTTGCTTCTGTAACTCCGCATCCTCCCGCGCCAACCGCTCGCGCTCACGGAGTTCCGCATTGACTTCTGCGGCGCGCCGCTCGTCTTCCACGTCGGTGTTGGTGCCGAACCAGTGCCTCACCCGGCCCTGCGAGTCCAGCACCGGATTGACGCGCGTCAGGAACCGACGGAAGACGCCATCGGCTCCGCGCAGCGGGAACACCATCTCGAACGGCGTGCCATTCGCGATGGAATGCTGCCACCGTGCTTTCACTTCAGGCAGCCGCTCGGGATCGTGAACGCTCTCCCAACCCCATCCCTCCATGTCCTCCGGCGTGGTCCCCGTATACGCGTACCACTGGTCGTTGAACCAGTAGATCCAACCGTCGGGTCGCGCCATCCATGCCAGATTCGCAATCGAGTTGGCGAGCTGGCGGAACTGATGTTCGCGCTCGGCGAGGTGCTGGGTCACACGCGCCCGCTCGATGGCCTCCCAGCAGCGGCCGGCAACCTGCTGCACGAGAGCGATGTCTTCTTCGCTCCAGACGCGCGGCTCGGCGGCATGGACAGCCATCGCCGCGACGAGGCTGCCCGACTTCAAAATCGGCACCCAAACGAAGGCGCGAATGTTGGCGGCAACATACGATTGCCGATCGCCGCGCTCGATTCTTCCGTCGGACTCAATGTCGTGCACCGCGTAAGGCTGGCCGGCACGCATCAGTCGCAGGCACTCCGGGCCGAACTGCCGGAACGGGTACGAGCCGGCAACCGTCTTCACGCGGTCGTTGAAATCCCCGGTCAGCTGGAACGTCTTTTGGTCATCTTCAACCGTGGCATACGCGCAACGGCTGGCGTCAAGGTGGCGTCCGAGGGCGCGGGCCGCATTGACGGCAATCTCCTCGGGAGCGCTAAGCGGGCGCAGCAGGTCATCGAGCTCTACGAGAAATCTGCTGCGCCGTTCGGTGTTCAGCAGCGCGCGCTGCCCGCGGGCCGTGTCGAGCACCTCCGCGGCGTGCCGTGCGCAGAGATCGGCCAGGACGCGTTCACGCTCACCCGGCGTGCGTGGCTCGCTGAAGTGCACCGACAGCACGCCCCGAATCTCGCCGCCGCGGGTCAGGATTGGCGTGCTGTGAACCGCGCGAAATCCCACGGCTCTCGCAAGATGTACGTAGGAGGCAAAGAGCGGGTCGGCTTCAGTATCGGCAACAATCACGCGCTGCCGCGTGAAAAATGATCGGCCACAGGCTCCGGCGGTAGGGCCGGGGATAAGTTGCGCCAACTGGGCGAGGGCGTCGGCATCGAAGCCGATACTCGCCCAGACATGAAGAAACCCCTCGCGCTCGTCATACAAGGACAGTAGTCCGAACTGCGCGCCCTGCGCTTCGACAGCGACTTCGAGCACGGCGAGAAGAGCGTCGCGTGTCTCAGGCGTTTGCGCGAGACGCATCGCCAGTGCATGCAGCCGCGACAGAGCCTCTGCTTCTTTGCGGTAGCGCTGGACGTCCTGTTGAAGACGCAGAATGTCAACGTCGCTCGAGGGAACGGCGGACGACATCGCAAGAGAATAACCCAATGCTCAACAACCAGCTCAGCCGCTCGGCGCGTTATTCGAGATCTCCACGCGGGCGCGGGTTCCAGTTCACCTCCTCGCCACCGCGACGCACTCGGACAATCGATCGCCGGTACCGACCTTCACTGGGCTCTCGCGGATGTCGCGCGCCTTCACGCCGCCTTACTGGCGTCGTAGGCAGCAATGACCGGCACCTGCCGCAACAGCCACTCCGCCATCGCCCGATCCTCGCGCAAGTTTTCCTCGCAGAGCCGCGCGATCTCGTCGTATCCGAGTGCACGCGCCACGCTCACCAGCGCCGTATAACAGCCGACCTCCAGCTGTTCCGACGCGTAATCGGCGAGCACGTCCTTCACCAGCCGATCGCGAAACACCGTCGTCGATGCGCCTTCGATTGAGCCCATCACGGACGACAACGTCGACTTTACGCCGGACGGAGCGGTCCCCAACATGGTCAGGCACTGTTCGAGCCGCTGCGTATGCATCTGTGTCTCGACAATGTGCTGATGGATCCGCGCTGCGGCTTCCGGGATTTCGCTGAAGTGGGAAGCATGCGCCTCGAGAATGCCGACCAGGCCGGCTTCCATTGCGTGCGCATCATCCAACCACGAGACCAGCTGCTCCACTGCATTTCGCGCCATAACACCCCCGTATGCCGGATTATTCCTGCAAGCGATGCGCCATGAGCGCGCTGAACTATTTGCTAAGCTAGCGCCCTCATGAGTCACGAGATGGAATCACTCTCGACCGCGGTGAAACAGCTGAGGGCGACGATCGCGCGAGCCGCCGCAATCGTGGCACTGCTGAGCCTGTCGGGGACGCCAATGCATGGCCAGGACGCGTCCCTTCGGCCGAACATCGTACTGATCATGACGGACGATGCCGGGTATGGCGACCTTGGATCGTACGGCGCTCCCGACATCAAGACGCCCAACATCGACAGCCTGGCGGCCGCCGGCGTCAAGATGACGCAATTTTACGCCAATGGCTCAACGTGCACACCGACTCGCGCCGCTTTGATCACGGGCCGTTATCAGCAGCGCGTCACCCTCGAACGCCCGTTGAGTCACGCGACAACGCCAGACGGCAGGCTCGGGCTGCCGGCCACCGGCCAGTCGCTGCCGCAACTGTTGAAGAACGGCGGTTATGCGACGGGACTGATCGGCAAGTGGCATCTTGGATACCTTCCCCATTTCAGCCCGACCGCGCACGGCTTCGACACCTTCTTCGGGTTCAAAGCCGGCTACATCGACTACTACCAGCACACCGATGCCGCGGGTCAGCCCGACCTGTTCGAGAACGACACGCCGGTGCGGGTCGACGGCTACATGACCGATCTGATTACCGACCGTGCCGTGTCTTTCATCGACGCGCACGCGCGGCGGCCGTTCTTCGTCGAAGTCGCCTACAGCGCGCCGCATTGGCCGTACCAAATCCCGGATCAACCCAGCACGGCGCGAAACAACAGCGTCCACATCCTGCCATCCGACGACAACCCGAATACGCGTGCCGACTACGTGAAAATGATGGAGCGCGTCGACCGCGGCGTCGGCGCGATTCTCGCGGCGCTCGATCGCCATCGCCTCGGCCCCAACACGCTGGTCATCTTCACCAACGACAACGGCGGCGAGTGGTTGTCACGCAACGCGCCGCTCTTCAATCGCAAGTTCACGCTGTATGAAGGCGGCATTCGCGTGCCGGCGATCCTGCGGTTCCCGGGGCGCCTGCCGGCCAACGTGACGTCGGCGCAAGTCGGCATCACCATGGACTTGACCGCCACGATCCTCGCCGCCGCCGGCGTGCCGGCCCCTGCCGGGACCCGCTTCGAGGGCATCGATTTGATTCCGGTCTTGACGGCGCGCCAAGTCACGCCGCGAACGCTGTTCTGGCGCGTCAACACCGCCGGCTTGAATCAGCGCGCGGTGAGGGACGGCAATTGGAAGCTGTTCGTCGAGGGCCCGCGGATGATGCTTGTCGACGTCGTGAACGATCCCGCCGAGCGCGACGATGTGGCGGCCACACACACCGCGATCGTGCGCAAGCTGCAGCAGCAATTAGCGGCGTGGGAAAAGGACGTCGACGCGGAGGCAAAGGCGCTGGTCCGGTGAGCCGCCGGCCGCGGTCAGCGCGTTCCGCCCCGTTGCAGGCTGTGGCCTAATGGGAATAATCCCGGCAGCGTAATCGGCAGCTTGCCGGCGATCGCCATCTCTCCGGCGATGGCCTTCACCGCGGAGGTCTCGGCGTAATCAGACAAGTCGTAGGTAAGGAGCATCGCCGGCAGTTCGGGGACGAACATCGGCGAATACGGGTTGCCGAAAAACGCCGTCACCAGCGGCTGCGAGCGGCGCTCGCTGGCGCGCGCCAGATCCTGCAGCAGACGGACCACCTGCGGTGCCAGATCGAGGCGGCCGCTCCCCGATGATGCGCGCACGAACACTCCGACGACGATGGCGTCGTAATGCGCGGCGGTCGATCGCACGAGATCGAGCTCCTGCGGCGTCGTGCGATCCGACACTTCGACCGCGTCCGTGTTCGGCCACCGCGCACGCAATTCCGGGATGACCGTGCGGCTTGGCGCCGCAATCCGCCATCCTGACGGATAATCGAGCACCGACAGATACAGCATCTTGGCGCCACGCGGCGTGGTCAGCGGCACGTTGTTGCGGGCGTCTTTGATCAACGTGATCGAGCGTTCGCTGATCGCTCGCGCCACCGCATCGTGCGTGCGGCCGCCGACGCTGAGCGGCACGGCGTCAAGATCGACAGTGCGGCTGCGATGTAATCCCAATCGGGCTTTCGCTTCGAGAATGCGGCGCACCGACTGCTCGACGCGCGCACGCGGAATGTCGCCGGACCTGATCGCGGCGGCCACCGCCGCCGCGGCGGCGCCTGAGTCCGGCGAATCGAGCACGACGTCGACGCCGGCCTTGACCGCCCGGACCGCGCCCTCGCCCGGCGACACCATCTTCGTAATCGCCTGCATCTTCATCGCGTCGGTGACGATCAAACCGCTGAAGTACGGCCGCAGTAGCGTGTCGACGATCCTCGCGCTGAACGTCGCAGGCTGCTTCTCGGGATCGATCGCGGGCAGCGCCATGTGGGCCACCATCACCGCCGCGGCGCCAGCGGCGATGCCGTCCCGGAACGGCCGCAGCTCGACCTGTTCGAGCCGCTCGCGCGTATGTCCGACCACCGGCAGGCCGAGATGCGAATCGACGTCGGTATCGCCGTGGCCGGGAAAGTGCTTGAGCGTCGCAAGCACGCCGCCTTCCTGCAGGCCGCGCACCCAGGCCGCAACCATTGCGCCGGCCTGCTGAGGATCTTCACCGAACGATCGGATGTTGATGACCGGATTGCGCGGGTTGTTGTTGACGTCCGCGACGGGCGCGTAATTGACGTGCACGCCGAGCGCGCGCATTTCCGCGGCGACGACCTTGCCGGCCTGGTAGGCGAGCTGCGGATCGCCGGTGGCACCGAACGCCATGGCGCGTGGAAACTTGGTCGCGTCGGCGATGCGCATCTGCACGCCCCACTCGAAGTCCGACGAGGTCAGCAGCGGCAGCGCCGACATCGCCTGCAGGCGGTTGTGAATCGATGCCAGCTCCAGCGGTTGTCCGAGGATCACCGCGCCGTAAGTGTTGTTCAGCATCACCTGCGGCACCGGTTCGGTGCCGCCGAACGCGATCACGCCGCCGATGTGCGATTCGCGGATCAGTCTGGTCAGCTCGTCGTACTCGTCGCTGTCGCTACTGAGGTACGTGGAGTTGAACGCCGCGAAAATCATCTGCCCGGCCAGCTGCTCGATCGACAGCTTCTTGAGCGTCGACTCGACCCAGGCGCGCGCCGCCTTGTCGAGAGGCGGCGCCTGAGCGAATGGCGCACCGGTCAATGCGAGTGCGCAGACGAGCGTGGCGAGAACGCGAGGCATTCCGCACATCCTAGCACCCGCCGCTGCACGCGCCGCCGGCACTCCCCTATACTTGATGACGTGAGCAGCCACGAGCACAAAGCCGCCGCGCCTCGCCGCGTTCGCGTGTTCGTACTGACGGTTTCGGACACTCGGCACGCTGGCAACGACACGTCAGGCGATGCGATCGTCGAGGCCCTCCATGGCGCCGGGCACGAGGTCGCCGGCAGAGCGATCGAGAAGGATGAGCCCGCACGCGTCGCCGAGCTGGTGCGCCAACAGGCGGCCATCGCGGACGTCGACGCGATTGTCACCACCGGCGGCACCGGCCTGACCAGCCGGGACAGCACCTTCGAGGCGATCGACGCGCTGTTGACGAAACGCCTGCCAGGATTCGGCGAACTGTTCCGGATGCTCAGTTACCAGGACATCGGCTCAGCGGCGATGATGAGTCGTGCCTGCGCGGGCACGATCGGCACGGTTGTCGTCATTTTGCTGCCAGGATCGGAAAAGGCGGTCAGGCTTGCGATGTCGAAGCTGGTGATCCCGGAACTGACGCACCTCGTGCAACAGGCGACCAAATGAAGCGTGCCGAGACCGAACGCCGACGGCTGAAGGCTGAAGACGAACCATGAAAAGCGAGATGAAGCCGATCAAGGAGACGATTCCGCTCGACGAGGCGAGGCAGCTGATCGCCGAAGCGTGTCGCCCGATCGATCGCAGCGAGCGGGTGCGGCTCCTCGACGCCAACGGCCGCGTCGCCGCGGCCGACGTCCACGCCGCACGTGATGTTCCGCCGTTCGCACGCGCCGGCATGGACGGTTATGCGGTCCGCGCCGAAGACACGTTTGGCGCCAGCCGCTACGAACCGAGAACCCTGCGGGTAATCGAAAAGGTCTACACCGGCGAGGTTCCGACGTCGACCGTGGAGGCCGGCTGCGCCACTGAGATTGCCACCGGCGCGCCAATGCCAATCGGCGCCGACGCCGTGGTGATGGTCGAGGAAACCGAAAAATCGAACGGCACCGTCCGGATCCTCACACCCGTCTACCCGCGACAAAACGTCGGCCGCCAGGGCGCCGACATCGTCGTCGGCCAGACGGTCATTGCACGTGGCGAGGTGTTGAATCCAAGCCGCATCGGCGCGCTGGCCGCGCTCGGCGTGGCTGATGTCGAGGTCTTCGCCAAGCCGACCGTCGCGATCCTTTCAACCGGCAACGAAATCGCGGATCCAGGTGAGGAGTTGCTGCCCGGACAAATCTACGACATCAACAAGTTCACGCTGAGCACCATCATTCAGGAGCACGGCGGCATCGCGATCCCCTTCGCGACCGCGCAGGATACGATCGACGCGCTCGAGCAGGCGATTGACGCCTGCTCGGCCTGTGACGTGCTGGTGTTTTCCGGCGGCAGCTCGGTTGGCGAACGCGACCTGATCCTCGACGTGATCAAGCGTAGAGGCGAGATTGTCTTTCACGGGATCGCGGTGAAGCCGGGTAAGCCGACGGTGTTCGGCACCATCGACGGCAAGCCGATGTTCGGGATGCCGGGCTATCCCACCTCGTGCCTGTCGAACGCCTACATGCTGGTCGTCCCGGCGCTGCGTGAGATGGCCCGGCTGAAACCGCGCCTGCAGGCCACCGTGACGCTGCCCGTCGGACAACGGATCGTGTCGACGACCGGCCGCCATCAGTTCTATACGGTGCGCATCGCCGATGGTCAGGCGATGCCGGCCTTCAAAGCGTCGGGTGACATCACCTCGATGTCGCAGGCAGACGGTTACATTGAAATTCCGGCCCAGACCGACATCGTGGAAAAGGGCGAGCTCGTCGCCGTGAAATTGTTCTAACCGACGGTCTGCCGATCGCGCAGGCGCAGCCAGCCCTTCGCGATGCGATAGATCGCCCATACACCCAGGGCGAAAAAGCCAACCGCCCAGATGGCAAAGCCGATCAGCACGATTGCCAGGACGAGGCCGCTCAGTCCGATCAGGATCGACCAACCCACCGCCCACCAGAACGTCTTGATTTGCCAGTCGAAATGCGATTCGAGCCACGTCCCCCGCGCCTCGTTGCGCCGAACGTAGTTGATGATGACCGCGATGATCGAAGGCCAGCCGAACACGAAGGACCCGACGATGGTCGCCGCCCCGAGCGCGCCAACCGCGAGGCCGACCGCGTGCAGGGCGTAGGTGACGTGCAACGTCGTGATCAGCGAAGGGTCCGCGTCGCGAACTACTTGTGGCTCAGTCATCTGCATCTCCCGGCAAGAGTGTCATCCGGACGAGGTCTCACGACAAGCGTTTCTTCACAGGAGCTCGCGTCCCGACGCGACTCGTTTCGCGTGACGGTTTACCCGCCGCGTCAGAACCTGATCACGTTGTCGATCGACCACGTCATCAAACGCTTATCGGTAAAAAATTGCCGCACCACGCCGCCGGCGGTCATCGTCGCGGCGTAGGCGCTTATCGACCAGGGCTTTCGAATCGGCACATCGACCGTACCTTCGACGACGGTGCCGAGTGAGGTCGCGCCGCCGGCGAACCGACCGGAAAACCCGAAGAAACGATCGTCGCTGGCGGTCGCGCCGCTGCCCTGGTACCAGAGATCGGCGCCGCTGGCCACCCCCACATCATGTACTTCGATACGCGCGCGGAAGCGGCGGGGTTCAATCGACAGCTGCGCGAACGCGTCTCGAAGATTCATCTGCGTGAATACGGACGACAGCGCGTATTGGCGCGACGACGGCAGCATCGGGAAAAATGTCGCGTGGCGCGCATCTCGGCGATCCCGGTCGCCCGACGCCCATAGGTAGCCGGCGCGCAGCCACGGCTTCATCGCGGCGCGTATCCAGCGGTGCCCGCCCTCGAGTGCCACACTGGCCGCGCGATGCGTTCGTCCATACCAGTCGCCGGCCTGCACCGCTCCCCACGCGAGGGCGTCGAGCTCGCCGAAGCGCGTCGGTGATACGCGCGCGTACGATCCACCAACCGTCGCGATGCCGATGGCGGCCGGACGATCCCTGGATGCCGTATTGTCGACGACCGCCGTGTTGCGACGGCGATCGCGGTAGCCATAGGCAAACGCCTGATACTGCGCGCCACCGGCCGAGCGCGTCCACTCAGCGGCGCCAATCTGCACGCGCGGCATCGAGAGATTCGTCGACTCTTCGAAGCCGCCTTGCGTCGGCACGAACGCCGCCGCTGTGAAACGGGTGGTCGATTGGCCGACGTCGATCCGCACGCCGTCGAACCGGCGTTGATACAAGGACGATTCGAAATTACCGACCAGGCGCGAGCTCAGTCGATCGGGCATGAGCACGCCGGCTCCTGAACTGAACGGCATGCGCCCAAAGGTGACCGCCATCGCACGACGACGCGACTTCACCTTGACGGTGAGCTCGCTCATGTAGAGCTGATAGCTGTAGCGGACGCCGCTGGCGGCAAAGTAGAAGGCGCCGTTGCCAAGGCCGCCCGGGCCAATCGCACGACCGGGCAGGTTTTCCAGTCGCACGTAATTGAATGCGCCGCCAAGATCAAAACGCGAGCCCTCGACTCGGACGCCAAGCTCCGCGCGGTCGCCCACGAATACGTAATCAGGATCGCCGATCGCTGCCTGTGTGATCGCCAGCGGATCGAGGGTGGGCTGAAAGTACGACCACCCTTCGATTCGCGTCACGTTGGACAGTGTTGCGGTAACGACCGGCTGCGCGCGGACCGAGGGCGAACACGCGGCCAGGAAGGTGACGAAGAACGCGACGCTCTTTCCTGGAGACACCAAAGAAGCTTCGCGTCCTTCGTGTCTGCGCGGCTAGCCTTTCAGCAGACGATTGACTTCGTCCCAGTTGACGACGTTCCACCACGCACCGAGGTAGTCGGGACGGCGGTTCTGGTACTTCAGGTAGTAGGCGTGTTCCCAGACGTCGATGCCAAGGATGGCTTTCTTGCCTTCCATCAGCGGGTTGTCCTGGTTCGCCGTGCTCATCACTTCGAGCTTGCCGCCGTTGTCGACGACCCAGGCCCAGCCGCTGCCGAAGCGTGTGGTACCCGCCTGATTGACGGCGGTCTTGAATTTCTCGAAATCGCCAAACGCGCCGTTGATGGCGTCCGCGATCGCACCCTTCGGCGCGCCCCCCGCGTTGGGCGCCATCAGCTTCCAGAACAACGAGTGGTTCCAGTGCCCGCCGCCATTGTTGCGAACCGCGGCGCGGATGTCTTCCGGAACGCCGTTGAGGTTCTTGAGCAGGTCGTCGAGGCTCTTGTCGTGCAGCTCGGGATGCTTGTCGAGCGCTGCGTTCAGGTTGGTGACGTAAGCCTGATGATGCTTGCCGTGGTGAATCTGCATCGTCTGGCTGTCGATATGCGGTTCGAGGGCGGCGGCATCGTACGGCAGCGCCGGTAGTGAATGAGCCATTAACTCTCTCCTATGTGATCGACAACATCCGATCCAGTGCGATCTTAGCCCACTTCTTTTGTTCCTCGGGGACGACGATCTCGTTGACGACCTCGCCGTCGACGAGCGAATCGAGCGCCCACAGCAGGTGATTCGGCGAAATGCGGAACATCGTCGAGCAGAGGCAGCCGAACTGATCGAGCGAGACGACGAGTTTGTCGGGCGCTACCTCTTCCGCCAGGCGATGCACGAGATGCACTTCGGTCGCGACCGCCCACTTCGATCCCGGCGCGCTATCGCGCACCGTCTTGAGGATGTGCTCGGTCGAGCCGCTGTCATCGGCCGCCTGCACGACCTCGAACGGCACTTCCGGATGGACGATCACCTTAATGCCGGGATGCTGCGCGCGGACCGCGTCGATTTGCTTCGCCGTGAAGCGGACGTGGACGGAGCAATGCCCCTTCCACAAAATCAGCTTCGCCGCGTCGAGCTGCTCGCGGGTCAGCCCGCCGAACGGCTCGTTCGGATCCCAGACGACCATCTGATCGAGCGGCACACCCATCTTGAACGCGGTGTTGCGGCCCAGATGCTGATCCGGCAGGAACAGGATCTTTTCCCTTTGCTGCCAGCCCCACCGCAACGTGGCGGCGGCATTCGAGGACGTGCAGACCGTGCCGCCGTTTTCGCCGACGAGCGACTTAATCGACGCCGCGGAGTTGATGTAGGTGATCGGGACGACGCGAGCGGCAAGGCCAAGCTGCTGCAGTTCCGCCCAGCAAATCTCGAGTTGATCCGCGGGCGCCATGTCGGCCATCGAGCAGCCGGCGGCGAGGTCCGGAAGAATGATCCGCTGATGCGGCATCGCCAGGATGTCGGCGCTCTCCGCCATGAAGTGCACGCCGCAGAACACGATGTAATCCGCGTTCGGGTGGCGGGCGATCGCGTTGGCGAGCTTCAACGAATCGCCGGTGTAATCCGCGAACTTGATCACTTCGTCACGCTGGTAGTGGTGACCAAGAATAACGAGCCGATCGCCGAGTGCCGCGCGCGCCGCGGCAATCCGCAGCGACATCTCGTCGTCCGATAGCCCGAGATACTGCTCGGGCAATGGCTGGCGTTCGCGAATCGCCTGCTTCTCGACTTCGTTCAGGACCGGAAGGAATGTGCTCATCAGCGTCTGCGACCCGTAGCTGGCGCCCAAGGCTTGTGAAACTTTTCTCAATCTCCGGATGTTAAAAAGACCAAACGAAACCCTTGCTATTGCTCAGGTGTCGTTTGGCCTTGGATGCCAGTCTACTGCTTCTACAAGTTTAGATGCCCTTCCGCAGGAGCCGGTACGGCACCTCAGCGGTGCTTGAGCACGGTCCGCGGCATCGGCTGATCAATACCGGGACGCTCCGCGGCCTCGCCAACCATCCACACGCTGGCCAGGACGGCTTTCGCGATCGCGTGCACCTGCACGGGGTCGAGCGCTCGCGCTTCGTCGGCCGGCAGGTGGTAACGATTATGGACGCCCGTCGTGAACCCTATCGTCAGGATGCCCCGTTCGAGAAACGGTCCGGCATCGGTGCGCGGATAAAAAAACTCGCTCTCCGGTGTGTCGTACTGCCGATTGAATCGCAGCTTCAGGTACGAATCGTTGACTCGATCGAGCAATACCATCGCTTGCGTGCTGAGCGTACGAGGACCGATCAGGAAGACTTCGTTGCGTTCGGTCACGCCGCTCGCCGCCTCGTCCGCCGAACCAGGCCGCCGGCTCGCGCCGATCATGTCGACGTTGAAATGCGCGACGATGCGATCCAACGGCACCGGCGGGGCGTGCACGAACCGTCGCGTGCCCCATAACCCTTGCTCTTCGCCGCTGTCCCAAACGAACACGACGGTTCGTTTGGGCCGCGGCGCGGCCGCCATCTGCTCGGCGATCGAAATCAGCGCCGCGCTGCCGGAGGCATTGTCGTCCGCGGAGTTGTAGATCCGGTCGCCCGCGACCTCGCGTGAGCCGACCGCGCCGTCGAGGTGCGCGAACACCGTCACCGCTTCGTCCTTCAGTTGCGGATCGCTGCCCTCCAGCAACGCGACGACGTTGTAGGGCCGGTAAATCGTTGGCGCCGACGCTGGGATTCGGAGCGCCACCGCCTTCCGGAGTTGAAAGGACGGCGGGTAATCTGCTTCATCACCGAGCCGGAGCGCAGCAGCCGGCGTCAGCTGCTCTCCTTCGAGCAACGCCACCGTCAACGACGGTGCCAGCAGCATCGACGTGATCTTCGGGGCCGCGTACGCAGACGGCACCGGCGGCTCGAGCTCGCGGCGCACCAGGTTCGCGCCTTTCAGCTCGTCCCAGCGGATCAGATCGGCGGCGCGCGTGATGAACAGGATGCCGGCGGCGCCGCGTTCCGCGGCGGCTTCGAACGGCAATTGCGCGCCGACGCTGATGCGGCCCAACTGCTGGATCTTCACCCCGCGCGGCAACGCGCCGGGTCCGTGCACCAGCACCAGTTTGCCGCGAACGTCGACGCCGGCATAGGGATCGATGCGGGACGACGGCACGACCCATCCGTGCCCGGCGTAGACCACCGGGAGCTCGCCGTTGAGCGGAGTGGCCAGCGAGCGCATCGCAAAGTCGCGCCCGAACGCGAACGGCCGTCGTGACACCTCGATGCTGGCGGCACCCGCGTCGAGGCGCGTTTCGTGCAGCTCGTAGTGTTGCCGGAACGATCCGTTGTCGCCGGCGGGCTTGAGTCCGGCGCGAGACAGACGCGCAATGATGTAGTCGGCGGCCGCGTCGAAGCCTGGCGACGGCGTATTACGGCCGCCGAGTTCGTCGGACGCGAGATAGGCCAGGTCCCAGGCGAGCTGCTCCTGCGAGATCGCGTCGGCAGCGCTACGCACCGCCGCGGGCAACGCCGGCGGCTGCGCGGCCGCGGTCGTCGTGACCATGGTGAGCAGACACGCGAGAACGGTTTCTCGTGAGTACGGCACGGTGGCCTCCAAGCAGGTGGTTACCGCAGAACGGGAACTCTGACGACGTTGTAGAGCGTATCGCGCTCGATCGGCTCCCGGCCGGCATCCCAGATCAATTGCTCGATATCGCCCGTCGACAATGCCGTCGGCGTCGACGATCCCGCCATGTGGTAGATCGTCTCCTCCTGCACGGTACCGTCCAGATCGTCGGCACCGAACCACAGCGCGGTTTGCGCGACGTCGACACCGCAGGAGATCCAGTAGGCCTTGATGTGATCGACGTTGTCGAGCATCAAGCGCGCCACCGCATGCACCTTCAGCGTCTCGCTCGCGGAGGGCGGCGGCAGTTTCCGCATCTGGTTGTTGTCGGGATGAAAGGCCAGCGGGATGAACGCCTGCAGGCCGCCGGTGTCATCCTGCAGCGCGCGGGTCTGCATCAGGTGATCGACGCGCTCCTCGATGGTCTCGATGTGGCCGTACAGCATCGTGACGTTGGTGCGCATCCCGAGACTATGGGCGATGCGATGAATGGCGAGGTAGCGCGCGCCGTCACACTTGTCGTGACAGATCTTCTGCCGCACGCGCGGCGCGAAGATCTCGGCGCCGCCGCCGGGCAGTGAATCGAGGCCCGCGGCTTTCAACTCCTCGAGCACCTGCCGATCGGTCTTGCCGTAATGATCGGCGAAGAACGCGATCTCGACCGCAGTGAAACACTTCAGATGAATACCCGGACGGATGCGTTTCAGGCCGGTCAATAAATCGGTGTAGTAGCTGAACGGCAGTCCGGGATGCAGGCCGTTGACGATGTGCACTTCGGTGACGGGTTGATCGGCTCGCTGCCGCAGCTTGTCGAGAATCTGCTCGACCGACATGGTGTGCGAGCCGGGCATGCCCTCCTTCAGCCGGGCGAACGAGCAGAACAAGCACGACGCTTCGCACACGTTGGTCGCTTCGAGACGCAGGTTGTGATTGAAGTAGGTGCGCGCGCCATGACGGCGCTCGCGCTCACGGTTGGCGATCCAGCCCAGCGCGAACAAATCCGGCGCGTTGAACAGCGTCACGCCATCGTCGAACGACAACCGCTCGCGCGCTTCCACCTTTTCGGCGATCGACGCGATGCCGGCGCTCTTCAGCCGCTGCAACATCAGGCGACCAGTCCCTGGACCTGCGCGCGGATGGTGCGGGTGCGCGGACCATCCATCTCGCCGCACAGCACCCGCTGCCACTGGCCGATCACCAGCTCACCGCCGCTAATCTGCATCGTCACCGAATGCCCCAGCAGCATCGCGCGCAGGTGCGAATCGGCGTTCTGCCGATCGCAATCGGAGTGCGTGGGATCGTTGTGCTTGTAGTAGGTGCCGCGCGCGGCGACGTGCTCGAGAAACGCCATCATGTCGGCGTTGAGCGCGGGCTGCGATTCGTTGATGAACACCGTGCACGTCGTATGCATCGACCACAATGACAGCAGACCTTCTCTGACCCCGGTCCGGCGCACGAACGCCATCACCGTGTCGGTCAAATCGATCAGCTCGATGCGCTCGGAGGTATCGACTTCGATCGACTCGGCGACGACAGCCACGCCGCCGCTGCTGGCCGAGGTGGCCCGGGCGATCGGCGTTTCCCTCACCGTCGCCACCGAACTTCTGGACATCATTCCATTGTAGAACGGCCGCCGAAGCGCCGTCGAACGGACGTGGTAACATCCGGTCAGTTAACCAGACGACCCGGGCAGGAAGGGAAGTTGGGTGCGAAGCCCACGCGGTCCCGCCACTGTAAGCGAGGAGGGTCACTCGAACGAAAAGCCACTGGCGTATGCCGGGAAGGCTCGAGTGATCCGCTGATTCGCGAGTCAGGAAACCTCCTGTTCAGGGCTAGTCGTTTCGAGCGCGTGAGACGCTCGGGAGGCACTGATGACCGCGACCCTGCTCGGTCCGCGCCGGCGGACTTTCCTGCTGATCGTTTTCCACTGTGTACTGTTTGCTTCGATCACCGCGACCGCCGCGACCCTGACCGGCCGCGTCGTCGATCCCGACGGCCGCGTCGTCGCCAACGCCGAAGTGATCGTCAGCGGCGCCACGGCGGTTCCGCTGCGCGTTCGAACCGATCGCGAGGGAAGGTTCGCGCTGCCGGCGCTCGAAGCCGGCCCGTACTCCCTGATTGTCAGCGCCCCCGGCCTGGTGAGCGATGCGGTCGCCGTCGACGTCGGCACGTCAACGGTGAACGTCGAGATCGCGCTGCGGGTCAGCGCGATTGACGAAACACTCGTGGTCTCGGCGTCGCAGATCGACCAGCCGCTGTCGCGCACGCCGGACAGCGTCACCGTGATCGCGGGCCGCGACATCGAGGCCAGACAGCAATTCACGCTTGCGGCGGCGCTGCGATCCGTGCCGGGATTGACGCTGCAACAGAACGGCGGCCCCGGCACGGTGACGTCCCTGTTCACGCGGGGTGGCGAGTCGGACTTCACGCTGGTGCTGGTCGACGGCGTCCGCGCGAATGCGTTCGGCGGCGGCCTCGATCTGTCACAGGTGCCGCTCGAGGATGTCGAACGCATTGAGGTCGTGCGCGGCCCGCAGAGCGCCCTGTACGGGTCTGACGCGATTGGCGGCGTCATTCAGGTGATTACGCGCAGCGGCGGCGCGCCGGCCGCTCGCGCGCTCGCCGAAACCGGCTCCCGCGACATGCGCCGGCTCGCTGCCGCGACGACCGGCGGCGTCAACGGGTTGCGCTGGCAGCTCGGCGGCAACTACTTCGAAGACGCAGGCTTCACCGGAAAGGCGGCCAACGGCCAGACCGTCTCGAATGACGACGCGCAAGAGACTCAGGCGACGGGATCGCTCGGCTGGCGGCACCGGGCAACGGGCGCGGATCTTCAAGGATCGCTGTTGTATGTCGACACCAACCGCGGTTCACCCGGACCCTTCGGATCCGATCCCGCACGCCGCTATGCCGGCGTCAATACCGTCTCGCGCAGCGCTACGCATCGCGTCGGCGGCGGGCTTCGCTGGGTGCAGCCATGGTTTGGCGCCACCAGCCGCGTGCGTCAACGCGTCGAGTTCGACACGGCCGACTACGACCTGGAGTTCAAGAGCGCGAACAGCACCTCCGAAAGCAACACGCGTCGCACGCATGCGCGCGCGCAGACCGACTTTGCCGCGTCCGGCGCGGTAGGACTGACCGGCGGGCTCGAGTGGCTCGGTGAAAGCGGCGGGAGCACGTTCATCGTGTCCGGCGCGGCGGGCGCGCGAACCCCGGTCGAGCGCGGCGTGCTCGGCGTGTTTGGCGAAGCGCGATGGACACCCGTCGATCGGGCAACGGTCACCGCCGGCGTGCGCACCGAACGGATCACCAGGTCGGCGCTCGACGCGGATCCGCTGGCCTTCCAACCGCGGCCGCCACTGCCGGAGGAAACCGTCACGTCCGTGAACCCGAAGCTGGCCGGCGCGCTGCTGATCGCTGGTGACCCGGGGTCGGGGTCGAGCACTCGCGTGCGAGGCGCCTTTGGCACCGGCATCCGCCCTCCGGACGCCTTCGAAATCGCCTTCACCGACAACCCCGGGTTGAAGCCCGAACGCAGCACGAGCGGCGAGGTCGGGCTGAGCCAGGCG
>DASPNQ010000128.1:0-15067 GCA_035626435.1 Vicinamibacterales bacterium | reverse complement strand
AGCCCGTGGCGCCTCGCGCGGCATCGGCGAGATCGTGCGCGCCATCCATCGCTTCGGCAAAGGTCTTGCCCCGGACCACGACATTGACCATTGCCACCTGCGGCGGATAGCGCATCGCCCGCCGGTACTCGACTTCCTTCTCGTAGAACGCGCGATAGTCCTGCGCGCAGGCCAGCTTGATGCTGTAGTGATTGGGGACCAGCGACTGGACGATCGCCTGGCCGCGGCGCTCACCGCGGCCGGCGCGGCCGGCCACTTGCGTGAGCAGCTGGAACGTCCGTTCGGCCGATCGAAAATCAGCCAGACCGAGACCGACGTCCGCCGAGATCACGCCGACCAGCGTGACGTGCGGAAAGTCATGGCCCTTCGCGATCATCTGGGTGCCGATCAACACATCGATGCCGCGCGCGGCGACCGAGGCGAGCGTCGCCACCAGGCTGCCCTTTCGCCGCACCGTGTCGCGATCGACGCGCGCGATACGTGCGTCGGGAAACGCCCGCCGCACCTCCGCTTCGACCCGCTCGGTCCCGAAGCCAATGCGCTCGAGGTACGGCGCGGCGCACTTTTCGCACGTGTTCGGCACCGTCTTGGCGAAGTTGCAGTAATGACAGCGCCCTTGGAATACCGTTGCCGCGCCGCCGTCGCCGTGCCCGGTCCCGCGTGTGCGGTGAACCGTCAACGAGATGCTGCAATTCGGACATTCGAGCACGTTCGAGCATTGCCGGCAGATCACCGACGTGGCAAAGCCGCGACGATTCAACAGGATCAAGGCCTGCTCGCCAAGTTCCAGCCTGGCGGCAATGCCGCGCAGCAACTCCTTGCTCAGCACCACGTCGTCGCCGCTGCGCGCAATCTCTTCTCGCATGTTGATGACGTCGACGTGCGCGAGGGGCCGATCGAGCACACGGTGATCCATCGACACCAGCGTATAGCGGCCGGCAAGGGCGTTGGCGTACGACTCGATCGTCGGCGTCGCCGAACCAATCAGCACCAGCGCGTCGGCGAATTTCGCGCGCATGATCGCGACGTCGCGGCCGTGATACCGAGGCGTCTCATCCTGCTTGTACGAGGTGTCGTGCTCTTCGTCGACGATGATCAGTCCCGGGTTGGCAAGCGGCGCGAACACCGCGGAGCGCGTGCCGATGACGACATCGACATCACCGCGGCGGATGCGATGCCATTGATCGTGGCGCTCGCCGTCCGACAAGCCGCTGTGCTGAATCGCCACGGCCGTCCCGAAGCGGGCGCGGAACAGCGCGGCCACCTGCGGCGTCAGCGCGATCTCCGGTACCAGCATCAGCACGCCGCGACCGCTGTTGCGAACGGCGTCGGCGAGGCGCAGGTAGACTTCGGTCTTGCCGCTGCCGGTCACTCCGTGGATCAGCGCGGCATGGAAGGTTCGCTGTGCCGCGAGCGGCAACAATTGCTCGAGTGCGCGCTGTTGATCGACGGTCGGCTGGCGCGACTCGACCGGCAGCACGGCGGACACCGCGTGGCTGAACGGATCGCGATCCACCCGTGCTTCGCGGATCGCCAGCAGTCCGAGTTGTTTGAGTTTGCCGACGACCGCCGCGGTGATGCCGCGGTCCAGCAACACCGGAAACGACAACCCGTCAGGGGCGGCGCTCAACAGCTGGAGCGCCTCGGCCTGACGTTTCCCCAGCTTCGGGCCGTCGGCGCGCTCGCCGCTGTGTGCCGCCAGCCGCTCGGCAAAGTCGAGGCCGGCGGCCGTCAACGAAGCGATGCGCACCAGCTTGAAACGATCGGCGCGGCCGGTGAGTCCGTGGGGAGGCAACGCCGCCGCCAAAGCTGCGCCGGGACCGGCCAGGTAGTATTCAGCGACCCACTCCGTGAGCTTCACGACATCGGGCGGCACAAACGCGTGATCGTCGAGGACCTGCTTGATCGGTTTGATCGTGTATGCGGTATCCGCGGCCGCGGCTTCGCCGAGCACGACACCGGTCATCGTTCGCGGACCAACGGCTACGACCACGCGAGCGCCCGTCGCAGGAACCGCCTCAGCCTCGGGCACCGAGTAGGTCAGCCTGCCCAGCGTAGGCACCGGCACCGCAACGAAAATTAAACGGGGGGCGAGATCGGGGCCTGGACCGGTGCGTGACGCCACTAACCCTCTGCTTGGAGGATCGCGCGCACTTTCTTCATGTCTTCCCAGACTTCGCGCTTCGCCGACGGGTTGCGCAGCAGATAGGCCGGATGGAAGGTCGGAATCAGGATGGCGTTGCGATATTCGAACTGCCGTCCCCGCAGTTTCGTGATCGGTTCCATCGTCTTGAGCAACGATTGCGCGGCAAACTTGCCCAGCGGCACGATCACCTTGGGCTGAATCACGGCAATCTGGCGGAACAGGAACGGCTCGCAGGCCTCGACCTCGTCGGGCTCCGGATTGCGATTGCCCGGCGGACGGCACTTGATCACATTCGCGATATAAACCTGTTCGCGCGAGAGACCGATCGCCTCGATGATCTTGGTGAGCAGTTGGCCGGCCCGGCCGACAAAGGGCTCGCCCTGCTTGTCCTCGTCTTCTCCCGGCGCCTCGCCGACGAACATCAGCGGCGCCCTCGGGTGGCCGACACCAAACACAATCTGCGTGCGGCCCAGCGAACACAGCTTGCAGCGGCGGCAATCGACACCGATCTCTTCCTTGATGGCGTCGAGGCTTTCCGCCGTCAGCGTGTCGACCGCACTCGCCACCACCGAAGCGGGTTCCACGCTCGTGCCTTGCTCGGCGCGCGTCCGCCACTGAGGATCGCGACTGATCCCGGCAACGCCCATTTCCGAAAAATATTGGAGGTGATCGGCCAACTCGCGCGACATTACGCTCTAACTTTAGCGTCCTTCGCGGGTACGGCAATCAGGAATTGTTCGACGCGATCGAGGATTTTCGCGGCAATCGCGCTCTTCGCTTGCAGCGGTATCTCCTCGACGCCGCTGGACGTCACCAGGGTGACGGCGTTGGTCTCGACATCAAACCCCGCGTCGTGGCGCGATACATCGTTGGCGACGATCAGGTCCGCGCCTTTCTGTTGCAGCTTGCCCTTGGCGTAACCAACCACGTCGCGGGTCTCGGCGGCGAAGCCAACCAGGACGGGCACACGCTGCTGCCGTGAAGGCAACTGCCCGAGCTCGGCAAGTATGTCCTTCGTCCGAGTGAGCGTGATGGTCAGCGCGCCGTCCGCCTTTTTCATCTTTTGACTGGCCGGCTCGACAGGCGTGTAATCCGCAACCGCGGCAGACATCACGACCACGTCCTGATCGCCAGCGCGCTCCATCACCGCCGCGTGCATTTCGGCGGCGCTGCGCACCTGCACCACCGTCGCCGACGATGGCGGAACGAGATGGGTCGGACCTGACACCAGCGTGACCGCCGCGCCGCGCCGCAAGGCCTCGGCCGCGAGCGCATAGCCCATTCGGCCGCTCGATCGATTGCCGACGAAGCGAACCGGGTCGATATCCTCGAACGTGGGGCCGGCCGTGATCAGCACGCGTCTCCCCGCCAGCGAGGTCGTCGGCTTCAACGACAGCAGCAACTGCTCCGCGGCCGCGACGACGGCCTCGGGTTCCGCGAGCCGGCCCTTGCCGATCCATCCACACGCCAGGTAGCCCGAGCCGGGTTGGACGACGTGCACCCCGCGCGCCACCAGCGTCTCGATGTTTCTCGCCACCGCGGGGTGGTCGAACATATTGGTGTTCATCGCCGGCGCGATCATCACAGGGGCTCGGGTCGCGGTGTACAGGGAGGAGAGAAAATCATCGGCGAGGCCGTTGGCGAACTTGCCGATCGTGTTGGCGGTGGCCGGCGCCACCAGCAGCAGGTCGATGGTCGACGCGATCGCGATGTGCTCGATATCGGCGTTGGCGCCCGCCTGGTACTGATCGGTGATGACCGGGCGGCGGGTGATCGCCTCGAAGGTCAACGGGCCGACGAACTTCTCGGCCGACGCCGTCATGACCGCGACGACCTCGTGGCCGTTTTTCTGCAGCCCGCGGGCGATCTCGACGGCCTTGTAGGCCCCGATGCCGCCGGTGACGCCCAACGCGATCAATGCCATTCGTGCTGACCTCTGTCCGTTATGCCCTGAACGACCGGATGATGTCTTCGGCGATCGGTTTCATGCGATGCGTGCGCGATCGCTCGGCCGCGATGATCTCCTGAAGCCTGACGACGGTCGGTTCCAGGCGGTCGTTGATCACGACGTAGTCGTAATCCGCGTAGCAGCCGACTTCGGCGCGCGCCGCCGCGAGCCGCCGTTGCATGGCCGCCTCGCTGTCGGCACTGCGGCCACGGAGCCGTCGCTCGAGGATCTCGAACGACGGCGGCAGCACGAAGATCGACGTGTGATCGACGCCGCTGCGCTTCACCTGCGCGGCGCCCTGCACGTCGATCACCAGCACGACGTCCTGCCCCGACGCCTGCAATTGCTCGCAGTCGTGCCGCGACGTCCCGTACAGGTTGCCGAACACGTCCGCCCATTCGAGAAACTCGCTGCGCGTGATCATGCCCTCGAAGTGTTCGCGGCTCACAAAATTATAGTCGACGCCAGCACGCTCGCCGGCGCGCGCCGCTCGTGACGTGTACGACCGCGACATACGCAGGTTGGGCAGGATCTGCACGAGCCGCTCGGCGAGCGTCGTCTTGCCCGTGCCGGAGGCGGCCGAGATGATGAACAGCAGTCCGTGTTCAGGGTCAGAGTTCTGCATCAGCGGCGCCCCTGCGCGTCTGCGTGTCCATGACGTTACTCGACATTTTGGACTTGCTCACGCATCCGCTCGAGCTCGGCTTTCGCCTCGATCACCACCTCGGAGATCTGCAACCCGTCGGCTTTTGAGCCGATGGTGTTGACCTCGCGGTTCATTTCCTGGAGGAGGAAGTCCAGTTTACGCCCACAGGGCTCGGGGCTGTCGGACAGCGCATCCCAGTGCGCCAGGTGACCGTAGAACCGCGTCACCTCTTCCGTAATATCCGACCGCTGCGCGACTCGCACTACCTCCTGCGACAGCACCGACTGGTCGATCGGCAATGCCGCGGCCAGTTCGCGGGCGCGTTCGAGCAGGCGCGTTTCGAGATCCGCGCGTCCGGTGTTGGCTGCTGTGACGATGCGCGCAATCAACCCGGCGAGCAACGACTTGCGCGTGTCAAGATCCGTGCGCAGGTGCTGCCCTTCACGGACGCGCATCGCCTCCAGTTCGACGATGGCGCTCTCGACCGCAGCGTCGATGGCGGTGCCCAGCAGCGCCGACACGCCGCCGGCCTCCGGCAGCTTTTCGCGGATGGTGACCGCTTGCGGGAGACGCAGCAGATCACCCGGGGTGAGATGGCCGGCCACCAGTCCTCGCGTTCGGGCCTGCTCGACCGCCGCCGCCAGCGCCTGCATGAAGCCTTCGTTCAGCTCGATCTGCGGCGCCTGCACCTGACGCAACTGCAGCGACACGCTGACTTCGACCCGCCCGCGCGCCAGGTGCTTTTGCACGATCGCGCGCAATCGCGGTTCCACGTCGGCGACCGCCGGCGGCAGACGCAACTGCAGATCGAGGAACCGGTGATTGACCGACCGTATCGTGACGCCGATCGCGCCGTGCTCGTCGTCGCGCGTCAGCGAGGCAAACCCGGTCATGCTCTTGATCATCGGCTCTCGGCCTTCTGTCTGGGGTGTTCGACTGGCCGTCGCCCGTCGCCCGTGAGCTCGGCGCCGGGATCCTTCGTGTGTTTGTCGACTTCGAGCAACTGCAATTGGTGCAGGCGGGCATAGGTGCCGTTCGGGCGCGCCACCAGCTCGTCGTGACGCCCGACTTCGACGACGCGGCCGCGCTCGAGGACGATGATGGCGTCGGCGCGCCGAATCGTCGACAGCCGGTGCGCGATGACGAACGACGTGCGATTCATGAGCAGTGTGGCCAGCGCCTGCTGCACCAGCCGCTCGGCTTCGGTGTCGAGGGCGGAGGTCGCTTCGTCGAGGATCAGGATCGGCGAGTTCTTCAACAGCGCGCGCGCGATCGCGAGCCGCTGCCGCTGCCCGCCGGACAACCGCTGCCCGCGTTCGCCGATCATCGTCCGGTAGCCGTCGGGCTGCGCCGCGATGAAGTCGTGAGCGTTGGCCGCCCGCGCCGCCGCTTCGATCTGCTCCTGGGTCGCACCCGGCATCCCGTAGGCGATATTGCCGGCAATCGTGTCGTCGAACAGCACGGTCTCCTGCGTGACGATGCCGATTTGCGCCCGCAACGACTGCAACGTCACGCTGCGGATATCGTGGCCGTCGATCAGAATCGCGCCGGCCGTGACGTCGAAGAATCGCGGCAGCAAGTTGACCAGGGTGGTCTTGCCGGCGCCGCTGCGCCCGACGATCGCGACCATCTGGCCGGCACGGACGCTCAGCGTGACGCCGCGCAGCGTGCTGCGGCCATGCCCGTCCTCATACGCAAAGCTGACGTCGTTGAAGTCGATTTGTTGAGTGAATGGCGGCAGCGCGATCGCGTCCGGGCGCTCGAGCACTTCGGTATGCAGGTCCAGGATCTCGAAGATCCGCTCGGACGCCGCCGCCGCCTGCTGCAGGTTTGCGTTGACGCGTGACAGCTTCTTGATCGGCGCGTACATGAACAGCAACGCCGCCAGGAACGAGGTGAACTCGCCGGCCGTCAACCGGCCCGTCGCGATCTCGCGCGACCCGTACCACAGCGCGCCGGCGATCGCCACGCCGCCGAGGAACTCCATCAGCGGCGGCAACAGCGACAGCACTCGCGTCACCTTGAGGTTGGTGCGAAACAGCTGCGACGAGGTGCGCTCGAACTTCGAGGCTTCGCGCGCTTCGGCACCGAACGCCTTGACGATGCGGTGGCCGGCAAACGCCTCGGCCGCCACGTGCGACATGTGCTCCTGTGCTTCCTGGCTCCACCGCGTCACGGTGCGGACGCGCTTGCCGAAACGGACCAGCGGGTAGACGACCAGTGGCGCCGCCGTCATGCACAGCAGCGCCAGCTTGGCGTCGTAATAGAACAGCAGCACCACCGAGCCGACCAGCACCAGCGATTCGCGCGCCAGGTCGCCGATCGTCTCCGAGACCGCGCGCTGCACCATGCCGACGTCGTTGTTGATGCGCGACAGCAGCTGCCCGACCGCGCGGCGCGCGAAGAACGCCGCCGATTGATCGAGCATGTGCCGGAACAGCTGGTTGCGCACGACCATCACGACTCGATGGCCGAGTCCTTCCATCAGGTAGCTGGAAAAATAGGCGCCGAGGCCCTTGAGGAGGTAGACGATCAGGATCGCGGTGGCGACATACGTCAGGTCGCCCTGCCCAATCAGGACATCGTCGATGATCGGCTTGATCAGGTACGCCAGC
Organism: Vicinamibacterales bacterium; assembly: GCA_035626435.1. Lineage (GTDB taxonomy): Bacteria > Acidobacteriota > Vicinamibacteria > Vicinamibacterales > UBA2999 > 12-FULL-67-14b. The sequence continues at coordinate 7,712 of DASPNQ010000128.1, read as the reverse complement.
GCCGCGTTCGACGCTCCGTAGACGACCATGGCCAGCGCCGCGCCGGTGATGACGGCGCGATGCGGGGTCGCATACCGGAGCAGGCGCAGAAAAGCGTCCATCAGTGATCGGTGAAACTCACTCTACGTACCCCCTCGGATGCGTCGAATGCCACTGCCACGCATGGCGCACGATGACCTCCAGGTCGGCGTAGCGGGGCCGCCACCCGAGTTCGCGTTGGGCCCGGTCCGCTGCCGCATAGAGTACCGCAGGATCTCCCGGCCGGCGTGCTGCCTGTTCCCAGGCCACCGGACGTCCGACGACCCGGCTGACGGTGTCGATGACCGACTTGACCGAATGCGGCGTGCCGGTGCCGACATTGTAGGCGTCGGAAGCGGCGCCGCGCTCCAGCGCCCGCAGCGCCAGGATGTGCGCATCGGCAAGATCGCAGACGTGAATGTAGTCGCGCAGGCACGTCCCATCGGGGGTCGGATAGTCGTCGCCGAACACCTTCAGCGGCGTGCCGCCGTTGGCGGCGCGAATCGCCAGCGGAATCAGATGGAGCTCCTCGGCGTGGTCCTCGCCGATCGTGCCGTCGGGATGCGCGCCGGCGGCGTTGAAATAGCGCAGCGCCACCCACTTGATGCCGTGCGCGCGTTCGAGGTGCGGCAACGCCCGCTCGACCGTCAGTTTGGTTTCGCCGTAGGCATTGATCGGCTGCTTCGGCAGCGTCTCGACGATCGGCACGCTTTCGGGCTCACCGTAGACGGCGCACGTCGACGAGAAGATGAAGCGCGTGACGCCTGCGTCGCGCATGGCTTCGAGCACCGTCAGCGTCCCGCTGACGTTGTTCTGGTAGTACTCGATCGGCTTGCGGACCGATTCGCCCACGGCCAGCCACGCCGCAAAATGCATCACCGCATCGGCGCGGTGTTCGACCAGCAGCCGGTACACGGCGTCGCGATCGTGAATCGCGGCACGCACCAGCGTCACGCCCTGCGGTACTGCCTGGTGATGACCCGCGGACAGATCGTCAAGCACGGCCACCGCGTGGCCGGCATCGACGAGCGCACGGACGGCGTGACTGCCGATGTAGCCGGCTCCGCCGGTAACGACGACCCGCGCCATCAGGGCCGCCCGATCGACTGATAGGTGAAGCCGAGGGATTTCATCTGATCGGATTGATAGATGTTGCGGCCGTCGAACACCACCGGCGTGCGCATCAGCTTCTTCATCCGCGCGAAGTCAGGCTCCCGAAACTCGTGCCATTCGGTCACGACCGCGAGCGCATCGGCGTTCTTCAACGCGTCGTAGTTTCTCGCGAAGAAACTCACTTTGTTGCCGAAGATCCCCTTCGCCACCGTCATGGCCTCGGGATCGTAGGCCTGGATCTTCGCACCCTTGGCCAGCAGCGCCTCGATGATCGGGATCGCCGGCGCCTCGCGCATGTCGTCTGTCTTTGGTTTGAACGCCAGCCCCCATACCGCAATGATCTTTCCCTTCAACGAGCTGCCGAAGTGCGCTTCGATCTTCTTGACCAGCACGCGCTTCTGATACTCGTTCACCTGATCGACGGCTTTCAGGATCTTGAAGTCGTATTTCTTGTCGGAGGAAAACCGCACCAGGGCTTTCACGTCCTTTGGAAAGCAGCTGCCGCCGTAGCCGACACCGGGAAACAGGAAGGAGGAGCCGATGCGGCGGTCGGCGCCGACCGCCTGCCGCACCCGATCGACGTCGGCACCGAACAGATCGCAGACATTGGCGATCTCGTTCATGAAGGAAATCTTCGTCGCCAGAATGGCGTTCGAGGCGTACTTGCACAGCTCCGCGCTGGCGCAATCCATCACCATGATCGGGGCGCCGGTGCGCGTGAACGGCTTGTGCAGCTTGACCATGATCTCGGCCGCGCGCGGATCCTCGGCGCCGATGACGACGCGATCCGGCTTCATGAAATCCTCGACAGCCGCGCCCTGCTTGAGAAACTCCGGGTTGCTGACCACGCTGAACGGATGCGTCGTTTCGCGTCGGACCACCTCCCGGACCTTCTCGGCGGTGCCGACCGGCACGGTGCTCTTGTCGACGATGACCTTGTAGCCGTTCATCGCCCGAGCGATGTCGCGCGCGACGTTCATGACATGGCGCAGGTCCGCTGACCCGTCTTCGCCTTGCGGCGTGCCGACGGCAATGAACACCACTTCGGACACTCGTACGGCCTTGGGCAACTCGGTGGTGAACACCAGGCGACCTTCCGTCTTGTTGCGTTTGACGATTTCCTCGAGACCGGGCTCGTAAATGGGGATCTTCCCGCGGCGCAACATCGCCACTTTTTTGGTGTCCTTGTCCACACAGATGACGTCATTGCCCGACTCGGCCATGCAGGCGCCCAGCACCAGGCCGACATACCCTGTCCCTACGACCGCGATCTTCATTCAGCCCCCAAAACAGAAAGCGTATCACACCATTCAACATACTGACCCACAAGGACTTGCTGCGTTTGTGGTACCCTCTTCGCCGTGCGAATCCTGGTCGACTACCGTCCGGCGTTACGCGAACGGACGGGCGTCGGCGAGTACGTGCACGAACTGGCGAAGGCCCTGGCGAGGCAGGCGACGGGCGACCGGAACGACCAGATCACACTGTTCACCAGCTCCTGGAAGGACCGGCCGGACCCGGCTCTTGCATCAGAAATGCCAGCCTCGGTCCGAGTCGTCGACAGTAAAGTCCCGGTTCGCGGACTCGTGTGGGCATGGAATCGACTCGAGTGGCCGGCCGTCGAATGGCTGGCGGGCGCACACGACGTGGTCCACAGCCAGAGTCCGCTGTTGATTCCCTCGCGCGACGCCGCGCAAGTCGTCACGATTCACGATCTCGACTTCCTGAACAATCCCGAGCTGATGACTGCGGAAATTCGTCGTGATTATCCAGTGCTGGCGCGCTCGCACGCGGTGCGCGCCGATGCAGTGATCGTGTCGTCGCATTACGCCGCCGGAGAAGTGACGCGCCAGCTCGGTATCGATCGCGCTCGCATCCACATTTGTTCCCCCGGCCAGCCTGCCTGGGCGGCCGGCGTGCGTACACGTCGCGCCGCCGACCCGCGACGCGATCACATTCTGTTCGTCGGCACGCTCAGCGCGAGGAAGAACGTCGCGACGCTGCTGCGGGCCTACGCGCGGTTGGCCGAGCAGTCGCCGGGCGTCCCGCCGCTGGTGCTGGCGGGCCATCGTACCGGCTATTTCGACACACAGTGTGCATCGCTGTGCGATCAGGCGGCGACGCGGCACCGCGTAATGGTGACCGGCTACGTAGAGACGCCGCGCCGCATCGATCTCTACGAGCGGGCGGCGATGCTGGTGCTGCCGTCGTACGAAGAGGGTTTTGGGTTGCCGGTGCTCGAGGCGATGTCGTGCGGCGTGCCCGTCGTCGTTTCGTCGCGTGGCTCGTTGCCTGAAGTCGCTGGCGCTGCGGCCTCGCCAATCGATCCCGCAGACATCGACGGACTCAGCGGCGCGATGCGCGCTCTGCTCGATCCAGACTGCGCCGCTGCGGCGATCGCGCGCGGGTTGGTCCAGGCCGCGAGGTACGAATGGGCGGCGTGCGCCACCGCCGCTCGCGGCGCGTATCAAGCCGCCATCGACATCCATCGACGACCTGAACGGGGCCATGCGCCTCGTCATTGACGCGCGCGAGTTGTCGGGCCACGCGACCGGCGTGGGGCGGTATCTGTCGGGCCTGCTCGACGCATGGGCGGCCGGCGACACCTTGCAGCGCCACGACGTCGTCCTGGTATCGCACGCGCCGATCGTCGATGCACACCGCTGGCCCGTCACCGTGCGGGTCGTCGCCGGCACCGGCGGCACCTCGTGGGAGCAGGGCACGCTGCCGCGCGTCATCCGAAGCGCGCGACCGGATGTTTTCTTCGCACCGGGATACACTGCACCACTGACCGTGGCCGCTCCCCTGGTACTGACTATCCACGACGTGTCGTATTTCGCGCATCCCGAATGGTTTTCTTTGCGGGAAGGGGTGCGGCGGCGGGCGCTCACAAAGTGGTCGGCGCGGCGCGCACGAGCGGTGATTACCGACACCGAATTTTCCCGGGGAGAGATCCGCCGCTACATCGGCGTCGACCCGCACGTCATCCCGCTTGGTGTCAATCGGCGCTCCGATCGAGGAGCCGACACCTCGCGCGAGCGGGCTCCGCTCGTGTTGTTTGTTGGCTCGCTGTTTCAACGCCGCCGCGTCGATCGTCTGATCGAGGCCTTTGCCGACGTCGTCGCTCGCGTCCCCGATGCGCGGCTCGAGATCGTCGGCGAGAATCGCACACGTCCGGCTGTCGACTTCGCGGCGCTGCGCGCCCGCAGCGCCCATGCGGGCCGCATCACCATTCGCTCGTACGTCGACGAAGCCACGCTGTCTGACCTCTACGCGCAGGCCTCCGTGTTCGTGTTCCTGTCCGAGTACGAGGGTTTCGGTCTGACGCCGCTGGAGGCACTCGCCGAAGGCGTGCCGCCGATCATGCTGGATACGCCGGTCGCACGCGAAACGTGCGGCGCTGCGGCGCGGTATGTCGCGCCAGCCGCGAGCAACCACGACGTCGCCGCCGCGATCGTCGACATGCTGACCAACGACGCCCTGCGGTCGCAGGTGCTGCGCGATTCGACCGCAGTGTTAGCGCGATACGACTGGCGTCGCACCGCCGCGGCCACGCTCGCTGTGCTCGAGGAGGCCGCGCTTGGCCGATAGAGACAGCCTCGCCATCATCATCGTGACCTATAACTCGCGCAACGAGATCGGCGCGTGCCTGCAGTCACTGATTGGCCACACCGATCCCTTTCCGACGACCATCACCGTGGTCGACAACGCATCGACGGACGGCACGGCGGACTTCGTCAGGATGGGATTTCCGGCAGTCAGGGTGATCGAGTCCGGTGGCAACGTCGGCTTCGCGCGCGCCAACAACCTCGGCATCCGGGCCACCGATTCGGACTATGTGTTGCTGATGAATCCGGATACCGAAGCGCCGCCGGGCGCCATCCAGACCCTGGTCCGCGGGCTTGCGGCGCATCCCGAGGCGGCCGCGGCGGGCGCCCGATTGTTGAACGAGCGCGGCTTTCCGGAATTGTCCTGGGGCGAGCCGATCACTCCCTGGAATGAGCTCAAGCGCATGCTGTTCTCGCGCCTCTACCACCGGAAGATTCGCCGCATCGTCCGTCACGTCGATCGACTCAGCCGTCAGGCGCGCGAAGTGCCCTGGGTCAGCGGCGCGTGCATCGTGATCAGGCGCGCCGATCTCGAGGCGGTCGGGCTGCTCGACGAGCGGTTTTTCATGTACACCGAGGACGTCGACTTGTGCATCACCCTCGGCAAGCGTGACCGCTCCGTCCTGTATGTGGCGGGAGCCGAAGTGCTGCATTATCGCGGCCGTTCCGCGCCGCACAACCCCGATCTCGAGCGGCTTCGCCAACGCAGCCACGTCGCGTATTACGAAAAACACCTGCCGCGGTGGGCGCCGATTCTGCGCCTGTACCTGAAGGCCACGGGCAAGCTCTGAGACCGATGCGCATTGCAATCGACGCGCGTAAGCTGCGCGACTTCGGCATCGGCACCTACATCCGCAACATCCTGATCGAGTTGTCGCGGCTGGATCGTTCGACGGAGTACGTCGTGTTGTGCCGGCCCGACGATGTGGAGTCTGGCGAGGTGCTGGGACGGAATTTCCGGATGGTGCCGGAGACGGCGCCGATGTATTCGATCGCCGAGCAATTCAAAATCCCGCTGTCGCTGGCGCGCGAAGGCGTCCGGCTGGTGCACGAACCGCATTACGTCTTGCCGCCGGCAATTCGCTGCCGGTCGGTCGTGACCATCCACGACTGCATCCATTTGATGTTCCCGCAGTATCTGCCGAGCCGGCTGGCGCACGTTTACGCGAAGGGATCGATGTGGAGCGCCACCCGAAAGGCGGACCGGATCCTGACGGTGTCGGAGGCGTCGAAGCGCGACATCCTGCGTTTCTTTGACGTCCCACCCGAAAAGGTCGTCGTCATTCACAATGCGATCGACGAGCGGTTTCTCGCCGGGCCCGATCCCGAGCGGATGGAGCTGGTCCGTCAACGGTTTCAGCTCGATCACCCGTTCGTGCTGTATGTCGGCAACATCAAGCCGCACAAGAACATCGAGCGGCTGATCGACGCGTTTGCGCGCGCCCGCACACAATGCCATGACGATCACCTCAAGCTGATCATCATCGGCGACGAGATTTCGAAGTACCCGGCGCTGCGGCAATCGGTGCACAAGCACAAGCTCGATAAGTACGTGCGCTTTCTCGGTTTTCAGCCGCAGGAAACGCTGGCCGCGTTCTATCGGCTGGCGCGGGTGTTCGTCTTTCCGTCGTTGTACGAGGGCTTCGGGCTGCCGCCCCTCGAGGCGATGGCGTGCGGATCGCCGGTGGTGACCTCGAACGTGTCGTCGTTGCCGGAGGTGGCGGGCGGCGCCGCGTTGCTCGTCGATCCCTACGACGCGAACGCGATCGCGGGCGGCATCGTGCAGGCGGTGACCGATGACACGCTGCGCGCCGATTTGATCGGCCGCGGCCTGACCCGCGCCCGCTCATTTTCCTGGGCGCACAGCGTCAAGAAGATCCACGAAATCTACATGGCCGTCGCGTCCTGAGCCGCCGAAAAGGAAGCCGGGGATGAAGCCGTTAGCGGGATGACCAGCAGATCGCCGGTTCGACGACCCGAACCTTCGGCTCCGGACCGCCGTTCGGCGCCGGCTTCGCGAACCCCGGATCGACACGCAGGTCCGGTTCGATCATCGTCATGCCGCACACAACCTTCCGTTTCGATGCCTGCGGCTGCCGCTCCACCGCTGCGACTTTCGTCGACAGGTCCGGCGTCGTAGTGAACCACGAACGATACGGATCGGCCTGAGACCGCAACGCACCAAACCGTGCGTTAGCGACCGGATCGACTTTCGCCTGCTGTGCGAGCACGGGCGAGGCCGTCACCAGGCAAAGCGTCAACGCTGAGAACGTTCGCATCGGGTGCCTCCAGTTAATTCGCAATGGTGACGACGTGCGCCTGGATTTTCGCGTCGATCGGACCCGCGCCGAACCGCCGTTCAATCTCGGCCGCGGCGGCGTCCGTCGCATGCTCGAGCGCGCCACGCGACTCGATTTCGGCGCGCAACGGCGACCCGTGGCAGTACGCCACGGCGGCGTCCGCGGCGGTGTTGGCACGGCTGCGAAACTCGACGGTGTCGATCTGTGGCTTCGACGTAAATCCTCCAGCCGCCAGATCCGCGGCAATCGCCGCATGGTCGAAATACCCGTACGGCGCGCGCGCGAGAAACTGCGGCGGATCGTCCGGAAAGAATTTCGCCAGGCCCGCCGTGATCGCGTCCGCGATCTCGTTGTGCTGCAGCGCGCCCCAGACATTGAAGATCAGCACGCCGCCTGGCTGCAACACACGACGCGCTTCCGCGAACGCTCGCGGCCGATCGGGGAAGAACATCACGCCAAACTGAATGACGACGGCGTCGAAGGTTTGGTCGGCAAACGGCAACTGCATGGCATCGGCGGTCCGCCACGTGATCGGCCGTGCGGTCCCCACGGCCTGCGCCTGTTCGATCATCGCCGGGTTGAGATCGGTTGCGACGATTTCCGTGGTCGCGGGCAGCGCCGCGATCAACGCCCTCGTCACGACGCCGGTGCCGGCGGCGATCTCGAGCACGCG
>DASPNQ010000127.1:0-13252 GCA_035626435.1 Vicinamibacterales bacterium | reverse complement strand
GACCTTTCTCCCTTCGAGAACTTCGTCGATCATAGTTTTCTCGGATTCCTCAAGAACAAGGCGATCGATCTCTCGATCGACGCGGGCCGCAAGTCCTCGTGGAACTTCGCGGTGTCGCTCGCCTATCTCGATCTGCCGTCGCAATCGTTCGCCATCGGCAAGCGCGACCTCGAAGCGGTGGCGCTGGGCGAATGCATCCTCAAGGATCCGATGGCGGCCATCGCGCGCAAGCGTGAAAGCACCGACGTCCGGCACAACATCGAGGTCTTGAACGGGCCGGCTATCGCCGCAACTCCGCGAACTCCGCAAACCAGTTCTCGACAACCGTAATGCGGGGCCGCGTGGCACCGCGGTCGATGTCGCGAATCACGAGAAACGAATTCCCGTCGGGTCCGGCGACGTAGCCCTGCGTCAAGTGCGCGCGCGACACTGACTCGGCGAAGACTTCGCGGGGCTTCCCCGAGGGCCCGTGGTCTGTCATCGTCACCGACTGCAGTCGGCCCGCGCCGTCCAGGAAGAACAGCTCACCGCCTTTTGGATTCCATTCGGCCTGAGCGCCGGCGGCGGCGGAAATCTGCCAGCGCTGTTTCACGTGCGGATAGTCCGCGACGAACACATGCGGCTGGCCGGCTTCACTGGAGGCGTACGAAATCCAGCGTCCATCCGGCGAGATGCGCGGCTGAAAATCAAAGGCCGGCGTCTGCCGCACGACGTACGGCGGGGACGAGCCGTCCCGGGCGGCCGCCCAGACGTCGGTGCGGGTCGCCGGATCGAGCAGGATGTAGGCGATCGACTTTCCGTCCGGCGCGAGCTCCGCCTGGCTGGCGCCGGGGATAATGACCGCCGGCGCGGCGCCGCTATTCAGACCAATCGCGCATATGCCACCTTCGCGGCCGGTCGCACCGCAGCTATAGAGCAGCCGCGAGCCGTCGAGGTCCCATTCCGGATCGCCGCGCGCGCCGTTGAACGTCAACCGCGACAGCACACCCGTCGCCACCTCCATCGTCCACAACTCGTCACGTTCGCCCTCCGGCGCCGCGAACGCGATGCGATCGCCCTTTGGCGACAACGCCGGGTGACGCAGCCCGGGGCGCGGTTCGCCGATGTCGCGGAGCACCTTGCCGGATCGATCGACGAAGCTGAAACGCACCTGTCCCCAGCTCTCGTCCGTGACATAGACGAGGGTGCCGTCGGCGGCGACGCTCGGTCGCAGACCGCCGGAGGCGACGAGAAACGGCTGGCCGGCCGGCCGCAGCGATCGCGGGTCGACCGGGATCGCCCAGATGCCGGGGTTGGCATTGACTCGTTGATAAACGAGATGCCCGCTGCGCGAATACGCGGCATGTCTGATCACTTGCGGTACGGGACCAAATAGCACCTGGCGCCGGCCATCCTCGATCGTGTCAATCGAGTGCTGGTTGTTGGTGTAATGCGAAATGAACAACGGCCTTCCCGCAGCCATCGTCATGTCGTGGTAATCAAGGATCCCGCTATCGATGTCGAGAATCGCGGTCGGATCGCCGCCTTCAGCGGAGACGCGCCGGAGCGGACCGTTGCCGGTCGTGTAATACAGATGGCCATCGTCCGACCACCCGGCACCGCCGGCCTCTACGAAACCGCCGCTCATGGTGGCAATGGTTACGCCGGCGCCGCCGGTAATCGGCGACTTGCGCAATTGATTGCCAACCACGTAGGCGACCCACTCGCTATCCGGCGACCACGCCGGTGCCATCGCCTTGGCGGTACCGTCGAGTTCCCGCGACGTCAGTTGACTGAGCTCACGCACGAACAGCCGGCCGTTTGCGGGGTAGACGATCCGCCGGCCATCCGGCGAAATCACCACTCCCGCGCCCGGCCCGGTATCACCCGCAAACGTGCTTGGATCGTCACCCAACCCGGGTGCTTCGACCTCGAACTTGCGCAGCGGACCGGTGACACCAGCGTTGGTGTTGACGGTGGTGACGACAAGCCACACGACGGCGGCCAGTGCCGCGATTGACGCGGCCATCGAGAGCCAGCGCTTGAGGTTCTTGCGGCGCACGGCGGCCAGAGCGCCGACGAACGCGGGATTCGTCGCGCCGTAATCGAAGCTGGCGTCGCCGAGATCGCGGAGGCGCTTCCGGACGTCCTTCTGCAGACAGCGCTGCAGCAAGGCGCGAAGTCCTTCGGGTGTATCCGGCGGGAGCAGGCTCCAATCCGGTTCGGCGCTGAGTACGGCGACGAGCGTGTCGGCGGGGCTGGCGCCAAAAAATGCGCGGCGGCCGGTCAGCAGCTCGTAAATCGTGCAGCCGAACGACCAGATGTCGGTGCGGCGATCGACCTCCTGGCCGCGCGCCTGCTCCGGACTCATATAGGGCGCCGTCCCCATGATCGAGCCGGTGGTGGTCACCGATGACAGTTCGACGCCGGCATCGCGCTGAGCCGTCGACTTCGCCAGGCCGAAGTCGAGAATCTTGACGGTGCCGTCAGGCCGCAGGTGGATGTTCGCCGGCTTGAGGTCGCGATGCACCACTTCACGATCGTGCGCGACGGTCAGCGCTTCGGACACCTGACGCGCGATCGACACGACCTCGGCCACCGCCAGCGGCCCGTCGAACAGCCGCACCGACAGCGGCTCGCCTTCGACGAGCTCCATGACGATCGCGGGAGAGCCTTCGTATTCCTCGATGCCGTGGATCGTCGCGATCGCCGGGTGGTTCAACGAGGCCAGGACGCGCGCTTCCCGCTCGATACGCGCGCGGAGGACGGCGTCTTCGGCGACACGATTGGCCAGCACCTTGATCGCGACGTCGCGCCCGAGCCTGGTGTCGCGGGCGCGATAGACCTCGCCCATGCCGCCCGACCCGAGCAGACTGATGATTTCGTAGACGCCAATGCGCGCGCCGCGCGGAATGGCCATGGCTCAGGTCAACAGGCGCTGCGACAGTACCGACCACACGGCGTATGACAGGCGCTGTCGATCGTGGCGTGCGATGTCCGCGCGCCAGAACTCGCCAACCACGGCTTCGATATCGGGAGGGAGATTGCCGACCGGCAGCGGCTGTTTGTGTTCGATGGCGTAGCGATCCACCGCCTCTTGCGACGGTTGGCCCTCGTTCGCAATCAGCACGTCGACCTTCCGGCCAATCGCCTTGCTCACCCACGCCACTTCGTCGGCGGCGGTGAACGTCCGCATCCCCTGCCCTTCCGTGAGCAGGTTGCTGACGACGATGATCGGTCCCTTGACGCCGGCCAGCACATCGGCGACGCCGTCGACGAGCAACGTCGGCATCAGGCTCGTAAAAAAGCTGCCGGGTCCGATCACCACCGCGTCGAATTTCGAAATCGCGTTCCGCACCGCCGGATGGATCGTCGCCGGTGGTTCGAGCCAGACCCGCGTCACCTGATGCCCGCGCGCGTGGCCTTGATCGACCTCGACCTCGCCGCGCGTTACCTGGCCGTCGGCGTACTCGGCGCAGAGGGTCGCCTGCTCGACGCTGATCGGCCAGACGCAGCCGCGGCAGCCAAGCAGCGCGCGCATGCCGTCGACCGCCGCCAGAAAATCCCCGCTATAGCGTTCCATCATCGACAGCAGAAGATTGCCGCCGGTGTGGCCACCCAGGCGGGTGTGCTCCATCGTCGGCAGGCGCGCCAGCAAGACGCGGCGGGCCTCGCCTTCGTTGCGCGACAGCGCCAGCGCGCATCGCAGCACGTCGCCCGGAGGCAGCACGCCGAGCTCGTCACGCAGCTGCCCGGAGCTGCCCCCCGAATCGAACATGGTGACGACGGCATTCAGCCGCAGCCAGGGGTTGCGTTTGAGCCCGCCCAGCAAGCTCGGCAGACCGGTGCCGCCGCCGAAACATCCAAGGTTGATTTCGCGAAGTCGCATATGCGAGCAGCAGGAGCGAACGAGTCGTATTCTATAAGAGATGGCTACCACTCACGGCGGTCCTCTGGCCGCCGCGCTTCATGATCTGCAGCACATCTTCGGCGAGCGGCTGTATGCGTTTGCCGCGTACGGACAGCCCGGCGCGACGCCGGCGCCAAGCCTGGCGCTGGTACGGTCGATCACCGCAGAAGATCTCGATCACTGCGCGTCGCACGCGGCCGCCTGGCATCGCGCCGGCTGCGCCACACCATTGCTGCTGACGAAGGACGAATTCGCCGGATCGCTGGACGCGTTCCCGATCGAGTACGGCGAGATCCTCGCGACGCATCAGATCATCTACGGCCTCGACCCGTTTGCGGGATTGACCATCCGTACCGATGATCTGCGCCGCGCGTGCGAAGTGCAGGTCAAGAGTCATCTTCTGCACCTGCGCGAAAACTACATCGAGTCGCGCGGGCGGCAAACCGAGATCCGCGAACTGGTGGCCGATGCCGCGCCGGCGTTCGCGGTGATCATGCGGCGCCTGGCGCAACTCGACGGCTTCCCCGCCGCGAGCGCCGCCGAACTGAGCGCCTATGCCGCCAGCCGTCCGGGGCTCGATCCACGCGTTGTTGGCGATGTGCTTGCATTGGCCAACCAGCAGAACGGATCCGGCGTGGATGCGATGCGTCTGTACCCCGCCTATCTCGAGGCGGTGGAGCAGTTATGGCAATACATCGATAGGTGGCAGGTCGAGTGATCGCGTTGTCTGGCTGGCGCGCGGTGTGCCGGCTGCTGTTCGCTGCGCTGCTCCTGTCATCGACCGCGTTCGGCCAGGAGCTTCCACCCGAGCTCACCGCACCGGTCAACGATTTTGCGCAGGTCATCGATGCAGCGTCCGAACAGCAGCTCGACGCGCTCGTGCGCAAGCTGCAGGGTGCGACCGGCGACGTGATGGTGATCGCGACCGTCAAGACGTTTCAGCCCTACGCGGACCTGCAGTCCTACGCGGTGAAGATGTTCGAAAACCGCGGCCGCGGGATCGGCGACAAGGGCGATAACGGTGTGCTGATCGTGCTGGCGCTCGACGATCGGCAGGTGCGCATCGAGACCGGCTACGGCGTCGAGGGCTTCATCACCGATGGTTATGCCGGCGAAACCAGCCGCGCGATGACGCCGTTCTTTCGTGAAGGCGAGTACGGCCGCGGACTGCTGTTCGGCGCGACGCGCGTGGCACAGCGTATCGCACAAGGCCGCAATGTGAACCTTGATCTTGCTGAAGTTCCGCAGCCGCAGGTCCGCCGGCGATCGAACGGCGAGACCAGCCTGCCGCTGTCGGTCTGGATCGTCCTGTTCATGCTGTTCCTGCTGATGTCGCGCCCCCGTCGCGGACGGCGGCGGCGCTGGTCGAGCGGCGTCGGTCCGTTCGGTGGAGGGTTCGGCGGCGGGTTTGGCGGCGGATTCGGCGGGGGCGGATTTGGTGGCGGCGGCTTTGGCGGGTTTGGCGGCGGCCGCTCCGGCGGCGGCGGCGGCGGAGCCAGTTGGTGATCGTGTCCGAAGACCGAAGGCCGGAGCATGTTAGAAAGGAAGCTATGAAGAGTCTCAAGCGTGTGCTCGTGGTTGTGGCGTTGACCGGCGCGGCCGTGGCCTCGTCTGGATGTTCGTACAACCGGTTTGTGAGCCAGGAAGAGGCCATCAAAACGCAGTGGGCGCAGGTCGAGAACCAGCTGCAGCGCCGCAACGATCTGATTCCTAACCTCTTGGAGACGACGAAGGGATTCGCGCAGCAGGAGCGCGACGTGTTCCAGGCGATTGCCGACTCCCGCGCCAAGCTGGCGGGCGCCCAGACGACCGAACAGAAAATCTCGGCGGCCAACGAGCAATCCTCGGCGCTGGCGCGCCTCCTGGTCATCGTCGAGAACTACCCGACGCTGAAATCCGACGCGACTTTCGCCCGGCTGATGGATGAACTGGCCGGCACGGAAAATCGCATCGCCGTCGAACGGATGCGCTACAACGAGCGCGTGCAGGAGTACAACACCTCCCGGCGGCAATTCCCGGCGAACATCACGGCCTCGATTTTTGGGTTCAAGGGCGATTACCCCCTGTTCCAAGCGCCGGAATCCGCCAAAGTGGCCCCGAAAGTGGACTTCAACCGGCCGAAGTCGTAGACCCGACAGGGCAGAAGGCCGTTCGCCCCATTTTTGCCTTCTGCCCTTCCTCGCCTTCCAACCGTTCCCGCATCCCGATCATCAAAACTAATGCCGGTGGATGACGTCGTCCTTGCGACTCAAGGAGATACGGCGGCTTTCGAGCGGGTGTACCGGGCCCACATGCCGCGGATTTTCAATCTCGCGCGGCGGATGGCCGGACCCGACGCAGCCGAGGAGTTGACGCAGGACGTGTTCGTCCGCGCGTGGCAGAAGCTCGCGCTGTTTCGCGGAGAGTCCTCGTTCGCCACGTGGCTGCATCGCCTCGCGGTGAACGTCATCATCGAGCGGTTCCGAACGCTCGGGACGGCTCGCGAAAGGTTCCTGGCGGATGGCGCGCCCGTGCTGGACGTGATGCCGGCCGTGAGCACGAAGCACCTGGACCTGAGCATGGATCTGCAGGACGCGATCGCGCAGTTGCCCGACGGCGCACGCACGGTGTTTATCCTGCATGACGTCGAAGGCTACCGGCACGAGGAGATTGGCGAGATGCTCGGCGTGTCCTCGGGTACGTCGAAGTCGCAACTCCACCGGGCAAGGCAGACGTTGCGCGGGTTATTGACGAAGAAGACGCAGGCTGGGGCTGAAGGCTGAAGGCTGAGGAATTATGAACGAACGACGACATTTCGGCGAAACCGATCACGAGCCGTTGGCCAAGGAGGACATCCTCGCTCAGGCGATCGGCGAATGGCGGGAGGAGCTGCCGTCGCGCGATCTGTGGTCGGGCATCGCATCACGCCTCGAACCACGATCGGTCACAGGCACTTCGGACGCACGCCGATGGTCGTTCACGCTCCCGCAGCTCGCCATGGCGGCGTCGCTGCTCATCGCCGTCGCGTCCGGTGTGACGTGGATGGTGGCCAATCCGCCTGCGGCGCGGGATGACCAACCGGTGATTCAGGCCTACGGTATGCCCGAAGAGGACACCACGGGGCAGCTGCAACAGGCGAATTTCGCGGACGCCCAGTTCAACGCGGCGGTCTCCGATCTCGAACGGATTCTGCGCGACGAGCGCGACCGTCTCGATCCGCGGACCGTGCTGATCATCGAGCGCAATTTGAAAGCCATTGACGATGCAATCAACGAAGCCAGGATGGCGTTGGATAGCGACCCGGCAAACCCGTACTTGAATTCACATCTGGCGGACGCGCGTCGGCGCAAGCTCGACCTGCTGCGTCATGCCACCAGTCTTTCATCAGCAGGCGGAGATTAAATGAACACTGCGAAACAGCTCCCGATTTTTGGCGCGGTCGCGCTCACCCTGGCGGTCACCACATCGGCATTCGCGCAACCGCGCGATGGGTCGATCGACGCGCAGCAGCCGATTCAGGCCCGCCCCGGCGGCCCCGACAACGGTCCGGGCTCGGAAAAAACCATCGACGTCACGAAAGGTACGCGGCTGGTTCTCAGCAATCAGGCCGGCGAGGTCGTCGTACGGTCGTGGGATCAGGACCGCGTGCGCATTCTGGCCAACCACGGCTCGCGCGAGCAGATCTCGGCAGAGATTACCGACAACACGCTGCGCATCCGCACCACGCGCGCGCAAGGCAGCCGCGGTCCCGGCGGCCTGGTCGACTACCAGATCACCGTGCCGCGCTGGATGCCGGTCAATCTCACCGGCACCTATCTTGACGCGACGATTGAAGGGACCGCCGCAGAAGTCACCGTGGAAACGGTCCACGGCAACGCGCGTGTGAGCGGCGGCAACGGCAACGTGTCGCTGCGCTCCGTCGAAGGGGTCATCACCGTCGACAAGGCCAGCGGCCGCGTGCAGGCGACCACGGTCAACGAAGGGATTCGCATCACCAACTCCAGCGGCGAAATTACCGCGGAGACCACCAACGGCAACATCTTCATCGACCACGCGCAAACCTCCGCGCTCGAAGCGTTCACCGTCAACGGCGAGGTGACGTTCAACGGCACGATCCGCGACAACGGCGTCTACAAACTCGGCACGCACAACGGCGACATCCGCGTCGGTCTTGGTGGCGCCAACAACGCCACCGTGTTCGTCCGCACGTTCCAGGGCGATTTCGCCGCGGACTTCCCCGTCCAACTGCCCGACGGTCAGAACGCGCGCAGCGGCAGCAAACGCTTCAACTTCACGCTGGGCAGCGGCAGCGCCCGGATCGAGCTGCAATCCTTCGGTGGCGACATCGTCCTCGCCCGCAAGACGATTACCAGCCGCGAAGAGGAACGGCGCCTGCGCCGCCAGCAGCAGACGCCGCAGGCGGCCCCGCCGGCCCCGCCGGCGCCGCCGAACCCGGCGCCAGCGCCGGCGCCCAAGCCGCCGAAGCCACCAGGCGAGCTCGCCTACTGGGACGTCGACCAAATCGCGACGGATTGGCCGCAGCATTTCGACGTGCGGATCGACACCAACTTCGAGAAGCGGTTCGTCGCGGAGTTCGACGAGACGTTCGAAAAGCAGATCGAAAAGTCGATCGAGCGCGCGTTCAAGAAGCAGTAGTTACAATGGCGGCATCATGCCGCTAATCGACACGTTACTCCCGGAATTCGATCGTGAAATGGGATTGACCCGCCGCGCGCTCGAGCGAGTGCCCGACGGCCAATTCGACTTCCGGCCGCACCCGACCAGCGCCACGCTGGGCCGTCTCGCCGAACACCTTACCGAAATGCCGCAGTGGGCGACCATCACGATGACGCAGGCTGGCATCGAGATGACGACGGGGCGGCCAGCCGACTACGTGCCGCCGGCGACCCGGCACGCGGTGCTGTCGCAGTTTGACGCGTATCTCAAGGCCGCACGCGGCCACCTGGCCGGCAAGACCGATCCTGAATTCTTCGCGCCGTGGACGCTGAAGGCCGGCGGCAAGGAAGTCTTCACGATGCCGAAGATCGCCGTGATGCGAAGCTTCGTTCTGAATCACATGATTCATCATCGAGGGCAGTACACCGTCTACCTGCGTATGCTGGGCGTACCGGTCCCGTCGATTTACGGACCGTCCGGCGATGAACAAATGTAGTCCGCAGCCGGGAGAGCCGAGTCCGCTGGCCTGCGCGTCAAAACCGCTTGGTGTAAACCGCCTTCGCGGCACCCCGGCGGTCGAGCGTGTGAAAGCGCGCTGCCGGGTCCACTGGGTCAACCCAGTTGTGCGTGTAGACGAAGAAAATGTCGTTGCCCGGGGTCATGATCCAGCGAAATCGCGACTGCCAGCCGAGCACGCGGCTGACGGAGTCGTACTGCACGTTGTTCACGAGATACATGAATGGGGAGAATTGCGTGTCGGCGATCATCCGGTACAAGCGCGTCCGAAAGCGACCTTCGGCGAGGTCGACGTGATTGAGCTCGTAGTTGACGTTGAGCGTCACGCCCGGCCGCGGCCTGATCCCGACCCCAAGCACCGCCTCGCGCCGATCGCCTGACAGAAAGCGCCCCCATTCGATGCGCGGTTGAATGGCGACGACGCGTTTGTTGGCGGTCTGACCGGCGACGCGAAAGCGCGTGAACCGGTATTCCGCACCCGCCGGCAGCGTCACCCCGGACGCAATCCTGAAATCGTCTTCCAGCCTTTCGTAGCTGGGGACGATGCTGAATTCGACGTTGTCGCCGCTGTGCAGCTCGACGCGCGTCGCGGTGATGTCGAATTCCTGCGTCACCAGACGATTGCGCGTGTCGGTATACACGTCCACCTCGCCGCCGAATCCGAATCGGCGGATGTAGCGGTGGCCGCGCGGGCGCGGACTGAAGCGGAATTGCGGCTGGTAGCGCCGGAAATCCCAGCGGTTGAGGAATCCGACCTCCGGCGTGACGTTCCTGCCGACCTCCATGAACGCAAAGCTGCTCTCATAGCGATCGTTCGGATAGTTGATGCGTCCGCCGTACGCGACGTTGTCGGCCGAGACGCCGGGCAGCGTGCTGGTCATCGACACAAAGCCGCTGGCTTCCAGATTCTGGTTGCCGCGAAACGTCGACGTCGCCAGGCGGAAATCAAGGCCGGCCGTCGATCGCGTCGGCAACGCCGATTGATCGCGGGTCGCGCGGCCGGTATAGATGCCGCCGACGAACGACTGACGCAGGATGCGCCGCCGCACGCGAATCGCCGCGAAGTCTTCGCCGAGCGCCTGATTCTCTTCGCCGGTGCGCACGTACAACGCACCGACGTCAAACGCGCCAGCTTGGCCGGTCAGCTTGGTGCCGCCGATGATGCGCTGCGGCAGCCCGGTCGCATCGAGGCCGATCCGCCGTGAGAAAAATGCCGGGACATAGAAGTCGAAGAACGTCGCGCCGTCGAGGAAGAACCCGCGCTTCTCCGGATACTGCAGGGCGAAGCGCGTCAGGTTGACGCGCCGGGCGTCGACCTCGGTCTCTGCGAAATCCGTATTGATGGTCGCGACGGCGCGCAGACTGGGCGTCACGTTGTACGCGACTTCACCGCCGACATCGAGATCGTCCCGGCGGACAGCGCCGGCGCGGCCCGGAAAATCCGCCGCATAGCCGGCGACATAGGGCTTGACCTCGAGGCCGTGGCCCTGCGTGACATCGCGGAGGCCGACCAGCAGCCCTGCATTCGACATCCGCCGCAGTCCCTGATTGCGCTGATGGCCGGTCCACACCGACTCTTCGTTTTTGCGCCGCACCGTCCGCTGAAAATTGACGCCCCACGCCGGCGCGTTCGGATCGAACGCGAGCGACCGGAACGGAATGTCAATCTCGATTACCCAGCCAATCTCGCTGCGCCTGACGCGCGCGTTCCAGATGCCGTCCCATTCG
Organism: Vicinamibacterales bacterium; assembly: GCA_035626435.1. Taxonomy (GTDB): domain Bacteria; phylum Acidobacteriota; class Vicinamibacteria; order Vicinamibacterales; family UBA2999; genus 12-FULL-67-14b. The sequence continues at coordinate 2,463 of DASPNQ010000127.1, read as the reverse complement.
CGATTGTTGCTGCCGCCCGGCCCCATCAGCGCGTCGGCCATCAACCCCGAAGGATTCATCTCGAAGAAGTATCCCGTCTGCTGGTTGAGAAACGTATCCATCGTCCACATGAAGCGATCGTCGGCGCTGAGGAACTCGTCGCGCTTGCGCGTATTGCCAAGCAGCTTCGACGGCTCGGAGTCCCGGCAGATGACGCCCATGTAGAGGTGATCGTTGTTGAAGGCGAAGTGCACTTCGGTGGCCTCGGTCGGCGTGCCGCCGAGGATTGGGTCCTGCATGATGAACTGGGCCGCGGGCACGGTGCGCGACCAGACCGGCTCGTCCATCACGCCATCGAGTGTGATGACTTCGCTGTCGGCCAGCCGCACCGCCTGCACCGAGCGGCGCCCGGCGTTGATGATGTCGGCAGTAGTGACGGTTTGCGCGTCCGCGGACTGCGTAAGCGCGCACAGCGATAGCGCGCCCAGGATGAAGACAATTGGATGCATGTGTGAAGCCGTTAGATTACCACCTTGCACGGTCGTACCATCGCACCTAAGATGGCGGCGGAGGGTTCCATGGCCGCCTCAGTATCCCGTCGCGATTTCGCCCGCTTGTTTGCCGTCGGCGGCTCGGCCGCGCTGTTTGCCGATCCGGTGTGGGCGGCGCAGCATGCGCAGACGCCGCCGCTGACAACCTCGCTCTCGGGAACCGGCGAGGCGTTCTGGAAGTCGGTGCGCGCGCAGTTCGTGATGCCGCCTGACCTCGGCGTCTTGAACGCCGCGAACCTCTGCCCCGCACCACGGCCGGTCCTCGAGGCGCTGAAGCGCGAAAGCGATAGCGTCGACACCGACCCTTCGGCACAGAACCGCGCGCGGCTCGGTGGAGAGCGCGAAAGCCTGCGTAAAGCGCTGGCGGCCTTCCTGCGCGTCACGCCGGAAGAGATCGTCATCACGCGCAACACCAGCGAAGCCAACAACATGGTGTCGAGCGGGCTCGACTTGAAAGCCGGCGACGAAGTCATCGTCTTTCAGGACAACCACCCGAGCAACCTCACCGCATGGCACGAGAAGGCCAAGCGCTTCGGATTTACGGTGGTCACCGTCCCGCAGGTCAACCCGCACCCGGGGATGGAGCACTACCTCGACACCTACAAGAAGGCGATCACTTCGAAGACCAAGGTGCTCACGTTCACGCACCTGTCCAGCTCGGTCGGCGATCTGTTCCCCGCCAGGGAGCTGTGCGCGATGGCGCGCGAACATGGCGTCATGTCGCTCGTCGACGGCGCGCAGTCGTTCGGCCTGCTCGACGTCAACATCGCGGAGATGTCGCCGGACTTCTACACCGGCAGCGCCCACAAGTGGCCGTGCGGTGCCCGCGAGTGCGGCGTCCTCTACATCAACACCCGCGCCCAGAAGAATATCTGGCCGTCGATCTACAGTGCCTACCCTGGCGCCGTCGGCATCTCGCGGACTTTCGAAAGCTTCGGTCAGCGCGACGAGGCGACCATGGTCGCGTTTCGCGAGGCGCTGGAGTTTCAGACACGCGTCGGCCGCGACCGGATCGAGAAGCGATCGCGTGAGCTCGCCAGCCAGCTGATTGCGGGGCTGTCGAAATTGCCCGACGTCAAGGTGTGGACGTCACCAAACCCGGCGCTCAACGCCGCGGTGGTGTCGTTCCAGCCGGGCTCGCTCAACGCCGGCAAACTCGGACAGCTGCTCTATGAGAAAGACCGGATTGGCACGGCGGGACGCGGCGGCGGCGACCGCGGTGGCCTTCGCGCGTCGCCGCACTTCTACAACTCGCCGGAAGAAATCGATCGACTGGTGTCAGCCGTCGGCCGCTACCTGAAGTCGGGGATCTAACAGGAGAACGGAGTAATGGAGTCGCCTCCCTGACTCCGTTTCTCCTGTAAATTCTTACTGCTTCACCGTCGGATACTTGATCCCCAACTGATCCAGGTACGTCGGGTACTTGGTCGGGTCGTAATAGAACTTCCGCATCTGCTCGCGATACTTCTCGAGGATCGCCTTGTTCAAGTGCGTCGGCGGCGGCGTGTCCTTGGTGATGAAGGGCGTGTACTTGTGCTCCTTGGTCTGCACGTTGTTGAAGTAGTCCCACGCGTTCTTCACCAGCTCGGGCTTGCTCAGCAGATCGAGGATGGTCATCGCCTGCGCCTTGGCGCCGGCAACGACGCCCTTGTGCGCGATCGGCGTGGCGCTGGCAATGCCGCTCGACCAGTTGTGGCCCGGTAAGCCGGGGATATTCGACGGATAACTCAACGTCACCGTCGGCATGTTCCAGGAGATATCGCCGATGTCGTCCGAGCCGCCGCCGTTGTTCCGCTCCTCGGGCACCGGCTGCCCGAGCTCGCCGAGTTTGACCGCCAGGCCGGGCTGCGTCGGGTTGCCGATCTCTTTCTGCAGCGCCTTGGCGAGCGTCTGATCGGCCTCGCTCCACACCGGCAGACCGACGCTCTTGATG
>DASPNQ010000126.1:0-22968 GCA_035626435.1 Vicinamibacterales bacterium | reverse complement strand
ATGGCGATCGACGGCGAGGGCCGCGCCCGCCGGGACCCGGGCAGCGTCCGCAGCGCGCATCACGATGGAGCCGAGCCGCCGCATCTCTTCCTTGATCAGGCCGACGGCGTTGTCGATCTTGTCGGCCCGGAATGAATTGCTGCAGACGAGCTCGGCGAGGTCGTCGGTCTGGTGGACCGCGGTCGGCCGGACCGGGCGCATCTCGTGGATCACGACCTCTGCGCCCGCTTCGGCGGCCTGCCATGCGGCCTCACTGCCCGCCAGCCCCCCGCCGATGATGTGGATCATGGTTCAGCCTTCACCGTAAGCCTGCTGCCTTCAGCTTACAGCCTTCCGCCATCAAGCATTCGTCGCAGCGCCGCCCGCGGCCGCCTCACACCATGCGCGTTTTCCACCAGCCTTGCCTGAAGATCACGCCGCTGACGATCGCCAGCATCGAAAACGCGAAGGTCATCACAATGAAGACGCCTTGCGGACCCATGCCGAACCGGATCGCCAGCAGCCACGCCAGCGGGATCTGGACCACCCAGAAACAGGCGAGGTTGATCCAGGTCGGGGTCCATGTGTCCCCCGCACCGTTGAACGACTGGGTGAACACCAGTCCGTACGCAAAGAACACGAACCCCGTGCTCACAATTCGCAGGCAGTCGGTGGCGTAGGCCGCGACGTTGGGATCGGTCGTGTAGATCGAGACGATCGACGGCGCGAACATGATGAAGACCACACTGACCGCGCCGAGAACGATCGCATTGTATTTGCCGGCCGTCCACACCGATCGCTCCGCGCGCTCGGGATCCTTCGCGCCCAGCGCCTGGCCGACCATCGTCGCCGCCGCGTTGCTCAATCCCCACGCCGGGAGAATCGCGAAAATCACCGTGCGGATGCCGATCGTGTAGCCGGCGAGCGCATCGCTGCCGAAGGTCGAGATGATGCGCACCAGGCCGATGTAACTCGACGTGTCGATGAGGATTTGCAGGAACCCGGATCCGCTCAGTCGACACACGCTCCACATCACCGATGGCACCACCCGCAAATGGCGGACTCGCAGGTGGACGCGGCTGCGCCCGGAGAACATCATCCAGAGCTGCATGGCCACCGCGGTGCCGCGGCCGATGTTGGTCCCGACCGCCGCGCCGGTGACACCCATCGCGGGGAATGGCCCGATCCCGAAGATCAGAAACGGACACACGATGATGTTGATGATGTTGCCGAGCCAGAGCATCCGCATGGCGATCGCCGGATCTCCCGCGCCGCGAAACACCGCGTTGTTCAGGAACAACAGGGTCACCGTGGCGTTGCCGAGAAACATGACTTCGGTGTAACCGAGCGACGACCGAATCATCGACTCGGTCGCGCCCATCGCGCGCAGCAGCCGTTCGGCGTTGACATAGCCGAGCACACCAACGGCGGTGGCGACGATGATGCCGAGCGCGATTGCCTGCACGGCGGCCTGGGCGGCGCCTTCAGGATCCTTTTCGCCGACCCGCCTCGAGACGACCGCCATCGCGCCGATGCCTAGACCCATTGCCACCGTGTAGACAATGGTCAGCATCGATTCGGTCACACCGACGGTCGCGACGGCGTCGGCGCTGACGCGCGACACGTAGAACACGTCGACGACGGCGAACAGCGATTCCATCGCCATCTCGAGGACCATCGGCACCGACAGCATCACCAGCGCCGGGCCGACCGGGCCGACCGTGTAATCACGTTCGGAGCCGCGGACGGCCTCTGTGAAGAGCGACCACCACCGTTTCATGACACGACCCATCGACGTACCACCCGTCCGGACCCGGGGATGGCTCACTCAGTCAGGGGTGGAAATGACCGAAACCTGTGAATGGGAAAAGCGACTCGCACGGCGCAGCGGCCGGCCTCAACAGCACAATCGTCGAAGAAGGCCGGCCGCGCCACGACGGTGCGTCATCGCGCCTGGGCGAAAAACTCACGCATCAACCGTCGCAACAGACCGATCGAAGCCAGCACCGCAATCAGATTGGGAATCGCCATCAGCCCGTTGAGTGTGTCCGCGACATCCCAGACCAGGTGCAATGAGCCAACGGCGCCGAGGTAGATGAACACCAGCCAGATCACGCGGTACGGCGTGGCCGCGCGGCTGCCGAATAAATAGACGATGCCGGTCTCCCCGTAATAGCTCCAGCCGATCACCGTCGAAAAGGCAAACAACACGAGGCTGGTCGTCACCACGATGTTGCCCCATGTGCCAGGAAGACCTACCGAGAACGCCTCCCCCGCGAGCGCCGCGCCAGTGGCACCCGAGGACCACACCCCCGTGACGAGAATCGCCATCCCCGTCGCGGTGCAAACCAGGATGGTATCGACGAAAACTTCGAAGATGCCGTAGAGGCCTTGGCGGACCGAATGGTCGGTACGAGCGGCAGCGTGCACGATCGGCGCACTGCCAAGGCCCGCTTCGTTCGAAAACAGCCCGCGGGCAATGCCGTAACGCATCGCCAGCATGATGGTCGAGCCGGCGAAGCCGCCCGTCGCCGCTGCGCCGTTGAAGGCGCTGTCAAACACCAGCGCGAATGCGCCGGGGAGCTCGGTGGCAAACCGCATGAGGATGATCAGACCGCCACCAAGGTAGAACAGCGCCATGAACGGGACCAGATACTCGGTGAACTGGCCGATCCGTTTCACGCCTCCGAGGATCACAGCCGCAGTCGTGACCGCGAGGATCACGCCGGTGAGCGATGGATCGATTCCAAACGACGACTCCAAGCTCGCCGCCACGGAGTTGGCCTGCACCATGTTGCCGATGCCGAATGCGGCAAGTGCGACCAGCCCGGCGAAGATCGCGCCCAGCCACGGCAAGCCAAGCCCGTTGCGCAGCACGTACATCGCGCCGCCGCGCATCTGGCCGGTGGCGTCGGTTTCGCGATAGTGGAGGGCAATGACGATCTCGGCAAACTTGGTGCACATGCCGAGGATGCCCGACACCCATAGCCAGAACAGCGCGCCGGGCCCGCCGATCGAAATCGCCGTTGCTACGCCGGCGATGTTGCCGACACCAACGGTTGAGGCCAATGCCGTCGCGACCGCCTGGAACGGCGAGACTTCGCCTGGCTCGCGGCTCTTCTGGGTGACCTTGCCAAGCACCTCGCGCAGCGCGAAGCCGAGATAGCGAAACTGGACGCCGCCGCTGACGATCGTCAGCAGCAGACCGGTGCCGACCAGCAGCACGATCATCGGCCAGCCCCACACGTAGCCGTTCAGCCACGAGTTTGCGGCAGCAATGGTTTCTGACATCGATGAAGACTAACCCAGCAGGTGGTTACGCCGTTTTCTTTTTCGGCGCCGCCCTCTTCTTGGTCGCGGACGCCTTTGCAGTTTTGGCCTTCTTGGCTTTCTTGCCGCCCATGCCGGCGCGGGCGTTGAGCAGTTCGACGGCGGCGGCCATGGTGACCGCGTCAACCTGCATGCCCTTCGGCACCGAGGCGTTGGTCTCGCCATCAGTGACATAGGGTCCGTAACGCCCGTCGAGAATCTTGACGTCGGCGCCGGAGTCGGGGTGCTTGCCGAGCGCCTTCAGCTCTTTCGGGGCCTGACGGGCGCGGCGCATCGACTTCTTGGGCTGCGCGAGGAGTTCCTTCGCACGCTCGAGCGAGACCGAATAGACATCGTCGGTCTCCTCGAGCGAGCGGAATTCCGACCCGTGCTTGACGTAGGGCCCGAAGCGCCCGATGTTGGCGAGAATCGGCTCGCCATCGTCGCCCCTGCCCAACTCGCGCGGCAGCGACAACAGCTTCAAGGCGTGGTCGAGCGTGATGGTGTCTTCGGTGAAATCGCGGCCGAGCGATGCACGGCGCGGCTTTTCCGCGTCGCGATCCTCCGGCGTTTCGCCCAGTTGGACGTAGGCGCCGAAGCGGCCGTGCATGACGTAGACCTGCTGACCCGTCGCGGGATCGGTGCCGAGGCTCTTCGGTCCTTGTGCCTTTGCCTTCAGCAAGGCGAGGGCCTTTTCGATCGTGAGATCGGCCGGTGCGAGATCTTCCGGCAGCGACGCGCGCGGGCCGCCGTCGTTTTGATCGCCCATCTGCAGGAAAGGGCCATAACGGCCAATCCGTACACGTACCGGCAGATTGGTTTCGGGGTCCCGGCCGACTTCGATCACCGGATACTCGATCGCCTGTCCTTTGTCTTCGACCAGGTGTTCGAGACCCCGGTGCTTCTTGTCGCCGCGGTAGAACTCGGCGAGGAACACCAGCCAGTCCTTCTCGCCGTTGGAGATCTTGTCGAGGATCTCCTCCATCTCCGCGGTGAAGCCGATGTCGACGTAGTCGCCGAAGTGATCGCGCAGCAATCGCGTCACCGCGAACGCGGTGAAGCTGGGAACCAAGGCCTTGCCCTGGCGCGATACGTAGCCGCGGCGCTGAATCGTCGCGACAGTCGGCGCGTAGGTCGACGGCCGGCCGATGCCTTCTTCTTCGAGGCGCTTGACCAGCGAGGCTTCCGTGTAACGCGCCGGCGGCGACGTCTCGTGCCCTTTCGCGTCGAGCGCGAGCAGGATCAGGTCCTTGTCGAGGTGATCGGGCGCCCACACCTGATCGCCGACGGCGAGCTTCGGCAGTACGGTGTCCTGCTCGGCCAGTTCTGCCGAAGGGTCGTCCGAACCCTCGACATAGGCGCGTAGATAACCTGCGAACTCAATCGCCTTGCCGCTGGCATTGAACGTTGCCGGACCGCCATCGGTCGTCTCGCCGGTGATCTCGATGGTCGTGCGCAGCAGCTTCGCGTCGGCCATCTGCGACGCAACCGCCCGCTTCCAGATCAACTCGTAGATGCGCAGCTCGTCGCTCTCCAGAATCCGTTCCAGCGACTGCGGAGTGCGATGGAAATGCGTCGGCCGGATCGCCTCGTGCGCTTCCTGGGCGTTGCGCACCTTGGTCTGATATTGGCGCTGCTGATGGAAGTTCGCGCCGTAAAGCTCCTTCACCGCCTGCTCTGCTTCCGACAACGCCTTCTGGCTCAACGTCGTCGAATCGGTGCGGTGATACGAGATCAAGCCTTCGAGCTCGCCGCCGCCGAGGTCCATGCCCTGGAACAGCCGTTGCGCGATCTGCATGGTGCGCTCGGATGAGAATCCCAGCTTGCGGTTCGCTTCCTGCTGCAGCGTCGACGTGGTGAACGGAGGTGACGGCCGTTGCGTGAACGGCTTCTCTTCGACACTGGTCACCGTCCAGGGCAACCGGCGCATCAACGTTTCGCGCAGCGCCGTCGCGTCCTTCTCGCCAAGCAGGCGTACGGTGGTGGATTCGAGGTTGCCCTTGCTGTCGAAATCCTTACCGGTCGCAACGCGTTGGCCGCCGACCTTTGCCAGCGTCGCCGAAAACTCGCTCGTGCCGCCGCGCAGTTTCGCTTCGAGGTCCCAGTAGCTTGCGGTCCTGAACGCGAGACGCTCTTCCTCTCTCTCGACAATCAGCCGCACGGCGACGCTCTGGACGCGCCCGGCCGACAGTCCCGTCTGCACCTTCTTCCACAACACCGGCGACAGCGTGTAGCCGTACAGCCGATCGAGAATGCGGCGGCTTTCCTGGGCGCGCACCAGGTTCTCGTCAATGTCGTGGACTTCCGCGAGCGCCGCGTTTACGGCCTCTTCCGTGATCTCGTGAAAGACGATGCGCCGAACCTTGACCTTGGGTTTGAGCAGTTCCTTGAGATGCCAGCTGATGGACTCGCCTTCGCGATCGGGGTCGGTCGCGAGAATCAATTCCGACGCGTCCTTGAGCGCCGCTTTCAGAGCCGTGACGTTCTTCTTCTTGTCCGCCGGCACCACGTAGTAGGGGGTGAAGTTGCCTTCGGTGTCGACGCCCAGACGGCCCCACGGCTTGCGCTTGATCTCCTCAGGTACTTCCGCGGCCGACTCGGGCAAGTCGCGAATGTGGCCATAGCTCGCTTCGACTCGGTATTTGTCCCCAAGGAAGCGTGCCAACGTTCGCGCCTTTGCCGGCGACTCCACTATGACAAGCGGTTTTGGCATTGAAATATCACTACACCTTACTCCGGGATCGAACGAACCGGCCCGATCCAATCCGTTGGACTTCCCCGGCCAACTCCCATTCGAGCAGTCGCGCCAAGGCTTCCCCGGGCGGGATACGCATCTGTTCAGCGAGCTGATCTACCGTAAATTCAACAACTTCGAAGGACTGCGCCGTTCCGGCCGCGCGCGGAACACCGAAGGCCGAACGCGGCTCGAGCCCGAGCTCTTGAAGAATATCGACCGCAGACTCGACGAGCTTTGCCCCGTCGCGCAACAGCGCATTGCCGCCGCGATTGCGCCCGCCGACGATCGTCCCAGGCACCGCCATCACCTCCCGGCCCTGATCCGCGGCGAGGCGCGCCGTGATCAACGAGCCGCTTTTCTCCCGCGCCTCGACGACCACCACCGCTTTCGACAGGCCGCTGATGATGCGGTTGCGCCGAGGGAAGTGCCATTCGTCGGGCGGCGAACCGGGCGCGAATTCGGTGACCAGCAGTCCCCGCGCGGCGATTTCCTCCGTCAGGCGATCGTGTTCAGCGGGATACACGCGGTCGATCCCCGTCCCCAGCACGGCGATGGTGCGGCCGCCGCCGTCGAGCGCGCCGCGATGCGCGGCTGAATCGATGCCGCGCGCCAGACCGCTGACCACGACGACACCGGCGCGCGCCAGATCCGCCGCGATCTCCCGCGCGGCGATCAGGCCCTCGTTCGAGGCGTTTCGCGCCCCGATCACCGCGACGCAGATCTCCGACCACGCCGATTGATCGCCCCGCGTCCACAGACACGCGGGCGGATCCGCAATTTGCGCGAGGAGTTGTGGGTATGGGGAGTGGCCGAGATGGACGCAGGTCATACGGAAATACCCCGCAGACCGCCCTGACCGACGACGACGATAGCATGGATTGTTCACTTGCCCCCTCAGGGGGAGGTGGCTATAGTCAGAATTAAGAACCATGTCCCTCCGCCCTCTGGCGTTTGCATTCCTGATGGCCTTGGTGTCGGCACCCGCGGTGTGGGCCGGGCAGCGAGGCGAGGCCAAGGAACAAGTCGAGTTCGGCATCCAGGTGGCGCAGCGGGGGCTGTGGAAAGAGGCGATCTATCGCTGGGAACGCGCCGCCCAGATCGATCCCACGTATGCGGCGGCGTACAACAACCTCGCGGTGGCCTACGAGCACGAAGGTCAGTTGCAGAAGGCTCGGGATGCGTACGAAAAAGCGCTCAAGCTCGAGCCCAACAACGCGCTTGTCCGGCAGAACTACGACCTGTTCAAGGAAATCAATGACCGCGCGGCTCAGAAAGACGGTCGGCAGCTGTAGTCTGGTGCTGGTCGCGCTGCTCGCGGCCTGCACCAGCTATACCGAAATCCCGATCGAAACGCCGATCCAGCCGAAGCTGGATGTGACGCCGTTCCAGCGCATCTTCATTGCCGGCTTCATTGCCGGCGCGAACGAAGACGTCGACGCCAACATGGAAACCGTCCGGCTGCTGCGCAGCCAGTTGCGCAACAAGGGCATCATGCGCGTGATCGACGCCGACACGCTGCCGCTGCTGGAAATCGCCAAACAGAATGGCGGAGACAGCGCACCCCCGGCTCCCGATCAGCAGCCCGCGACACCGCCGCAGGAGCAGGAGCAGGACAAGGCGCCGGTGATCGACGACGAGAAAGATCTCGAGCAGTATCAGCACGTCTTCGCGAACGTCGCGTACTGGAAGCGGATCGGCGAGGAGTATCAGCAACCGTTGATCGTGACGGGCGCCGTGTTGTTCGCGCCGCAGCAGCGCTCCGGCTTCGTGCAGCGCGAACAGGAGTCCTACGATCCGTTCGGGCGCCGTGTCGTGGTGCCGGTCCGGACCTACATGGAACGCAAGGGCTTCGTCCTCCGGCCGACGTTCATCTTCATCGACGGGCGCACCGGCGAAACATTGCACACCGAGACCTTTCGCGAAGAGATCCTCTATAACGCCAACCAGCAGACCCCGGCGCTTTCGTCGTATTTCGAGCTGATGGACCGGCTGTTGCCGGCCTTCCTTAACACGTTGAGCGCACAGAAGATAAAGGGCACCAGAACCCTCCTGAAGTAGGCCCGGGCAGGACAAAGAGTATGGCTCTGGGGTATACTCATTTGTTCCCGCGAGATGCGAATTTACGACACTCGCAATAGCCTGTCCGCCGTAGCGTCAGTGAAGGCGGAGGAGATTTCCACGTGTTTGCAATCATTCAGGCCTCAGGCCGCCAGTTCCGCGTCGAGCCCGGCGCCATCATCGCCATCGACGGCCACAACGCCGGCGAGAGCGGCGGCGAGGTGTCTTTCGACCAGGTGCTGCTCGTCAGCAACGACAACGGCGAAGTGACGACCGGCGCGCCGTTCGTCTCCGGCGCCAAGGTGCTCGGCGTGGTCGGCGACCTGGACAAGGGCAAGAAGGTCCGCGTTTTCAAGAAGAAGCGCCGCAAGCAGTACCGTCGGACGAAGGGGCACCGTTCCCTCCTGACCCGCGTGCGCATCACTGACATTCAGGTTTAATAGAGCAGCGTCATGGCAACAAAAAAAGGACAGGGCTCGTCACGCAACGGCCGCGACAGCAATTCGCAGCGGCTCGGCGTCAAGCGCTTCGAAGGTAACCTCGTCACCGGCGGCTCGATTCTGGTGCGCCAGCGCGGTCGCAAGTACCGGCCCGGCCTCAACGTCGGCCTCGGCAAGGACGACACGTTGTTCGCGAAAATCACCGGCACGGTGAAGTTCGAGGATCACGGCCAGCGCGGCAGGTTCATTTCGGTCCATCCCGTCGAGTAGCGGGAACCCGGAGCCCGTAACAGCGAACCGATAGTTCATCGGGTTCCTGTTCACGGCTCCCCAAGTGGCCTCCCCATGCAATTCGTCGACGAAGTCGACATTCACATCCAGGCCGGACACGGCGGCAGCGGATCGCTCAGCTTCCGTCGTGAAAAATTCGTCCCGCGCGGCGGTCCCGACGGCGGCAACGGCGGCCAGGGCGGCTCGGTGTTCGCGGTCGCCGACCCCCATCGCAATACGCTCGTTCACTTCCAGTTCGTGCCCGAATACAAGGCGCAGCGCGGCGGCAATGGCGCCGGCGCGCTACGCAGCGGCCGTCATGGCAAGGATCTCGAGATCCCCGTGCCGATCGGCACGTTGATTTACGCAAAGGATCCGGACAGCGGCGCACTCGATCTGCTCGCCGACATGACCGAGGCCGGCCAGCGCGTGCGGCTGGCCAAAGGCGGACGCGGCGGGCTGGGCAACGCGCACTTCGCGACGTCGACGAATCGCGCGCCGCGCAAGGTGCAGCCCGGGGAACCCGGCGAAGAATTCGATCTCCACCTCACGCTGAAACTGCTCGCCGACGTAGGGCTGGTCGGCTACCCGAACGCTGGCAAGTCGACGCTGATCTCGGTCATCTCGGCGGCCAAGCCGAAGATCGCGGACTACCCATTCACGACGCTGGTCCCGAATCTGGGCGTCGTCGCTCTGCCGGGAGACCGCAGCTTCGTCGTCGCGGACGTGCCGGGATTGATTGAAGGCGCACACGACGGTCACGGGCTCGGTCACCAGTTTCTGCGTCACATCGAGCGCACCAAAGTGTTGATTCACCTGGTCGACGTCTCGGGCGCGTCAGGCCGCGACCCGATTGAGGATTTCGACACGATCCGGCGCGAGCTGGAGTTGTACAACCCGGAATTGCTCCGTAAGCCGCAGCTGGTCGCCGCGAACAAGATGGACGCCGTCGACGAGCCCGCACGGGTCAGCGCGCTCGAAAAGCGAGTCAAGAGACTGAAGCTGCCCTTCTTCAAGATCTCCGCCGTCGTCGGCGAAGGCACGCGCGAGCTGCTCGAAGCGGCATGGCCGATCATCGCCAAGGGCCGCGAGGACGAGCGCGCGGCCATCGAGCTCGAAAAGCTGGCGCGGGAGGAAGCCGACTTGTCGTCCGACGCGCGAGATGCCAAAGAGGACTACAACCCTGCGCTGATGCCGCCGTTGCGCGGCGGCAAGACGACGACCAAGAAGCGCCGATGAATGTCGGTGTGCTCGGCGGCACCTTCGACCCGATTCACCTCGGACACGTCGCGGCCGCCGAGGCCGCGCAGACCTCGCTGTCACTCGACTCGATCATGCTGGTGCCCTCGCGCATCCCGCCGCATCGCCGCGATCCAACAACGGCCACCGCCGAACATCGTTTTGCCATGGCGCAGCTGGTTGCGGCCGAGCATCCCGGCTGGAGCGCGTCGCGCATCGAGCTCGACCGGAAGGGACGGTCCTATACGTTTGATACCCTGACCGAGCTCAACCATCCGGGTACGCAGATTTTTTTCATCATCGGGTCGGATGCATTTGCGGAAATTGCGACGTGGTCGCGCTATCCGGCCGTGCTGGACCTCGCGCATTTCGTGGTCGTCTCTCGGCCGGGAATCACGTTAGACTCGTTACGTGCACGGGTGCCATCGGCCTTCAGCCGTCCGTTCGACGCCGCGTACGGCGGGCGGCCCGCAAAAACGCGCGTGATTCTGGTTGAAGCCGACACCCCCGACGTGTCATCCACCGAAATCCGCCGGCGCGTCCGCGCCGGTGAAAGTCTCTCCGAATTCGTTCCCGAATCGGTCGCCGATTACATTCGCACGCATCGGCTGTACGGACATTGATTTGCATGGCGAAAACCAGCAGCACCAAGACCACGAGAGTTAAGAAGACCGGTTCCACGAAGCCGCGCTCACGACAAGGGTCGGGAGAGCCGGCCGGTAGACCGGCACGGTTGCCTAAGTCGATCGCCGCCGTTATCGAGGCGGCACACGACAAGAAAGCCACCGGCGTCGTCGTGCTGGACTTGAAAAAGGCGGGGGCGTTCACCGACTACTTCGTGATTTGCTCCGCTTCAAACCCGCGGCAGGTGCAGGCCGTTGCGGATGCCATCGAACACGCCCTCAAGGCTCAGAAGCAGCGTCCGTCGCTGGTGGAAGGCTACGCCCGCGCCGAGTGGGTGTTGCTCGACTACTTCGATTTCGTCGTCCACGTGTTCTCGAAGCACGCCCGCGATTTCTACGGCCTCGATCGACTCTGGGGCAGCGCCACGCGCATCGAATTCCCCGACGTCGCCTGACGGCGGGTGTCGCGATCCTCGCGGCTGGTTGAAGGACGCCGCCGACTACCTGGTTTCGTCACTCTTCGAGCCCCCGTGCGCCGGCTGCAGGCAGCGGCTGCCGCACCCGCTCGACGGCGCGGTGTGCGAGGGTTGCTGGCAGCGGCTCCGGCAATCGCGGCATCTTCAGCAGCGGCATCCGCGTTCGGCGATCGACTGGTGGTGCGCGGTCGATCATTACGAGGATCGCCTGAAGGAGATTATCCATGCGCTCAAGTACGAGCGGCGGCGATCGATCTCACCGAGGCTCGGCGCGCTGATGCGCGAATGCGGCGCCTCGATGCTGGCAGACGCCGACGCCGTCGTCCCCGTCCCGCTGCACCCGCGGCGGCATTACGAGCGCGGCTTCAACCAGGCCGCCGACCTCGCACAGCATCTCGGACCGCCCCTTCTGCCAATGTTGAAGCGCGTGAAATACACGCGATCGCAGATCGAACTGCCGAAACAGGAACGCTCGGAAAACGTCAGGGATGCTTTCGCGTTCGTTGGCCGTCAGCCGTCAGGCTCGCTCCGCGTTGTGGTGCTCGTCGACGACGTCTCGACGACGGGCGCGACGCTGGACGCGTGCGCGCGCGTGTTGAAAGCCGCCGGCGTCGCAGAAGTGCGCGCGCTTACGGCAGCGCGAGTCGTGAGCGAACCGCGCTGAGAACCGCGGCGGCAACGGCGTCCTTGTCCTGCTCGGCGTCGAGCCGCACCCAATCCGGCGCGTTCGATTGGCGGAGGTAACTCCTTCGGACGCGTTCGAGCAGCGGCATGTCGCGCTCGAACTTGTCGCGGTTGGCGTTCTTCCGTGTCAGCGACACCTGCGGCGTCATGTCGAGAAACAGCGTCAACGACGGCTGCGGCAGCAGCCGCTGAACCTCGGTGAGCCATTGCGGATCGACGCCCTGCGCCTCGCCGTAGGCGATGCTCGATGCCAGATACCGATCGCACACCACGATCGTGCCCGACTCGAGCCACGTCGTGATCCGCGGCCTGAATTCAAAACGGTTGGCGATGTACAGCAGTTGCAGCGTGTCGGGTTGGTAGTCGCGATCGCGGTGGAGCGCATGCTCGATCTCGATGCCGATCGCCGTTTCGTAGGCAGGGAACGTCAGGAATTCCGTGCGGTGTCCGGCCCTGCGACAGGCGTCGAGCAGGCGTTCGGCCTGGGTCTGTTTCCCGCTTTGATCGAGACCTTCGAACGCGATCACGCAACCGGTCTTCGCAGTCATTCCGTCTCGAGTGCGAGGAGCTCGTCCAGGGTCTGGCGCCGGCGGATGATCCGCCACCGATCGCCGTCGAGCAGCACTTCCGGCGGCAACGGCCGCCGCAGATAGGTGTGGCCCATCGCCGCGCCGTACGCGCCCACGTCGTGGACCACCACGATGTCGCCGACGGCCACCGGCGGGAACTCCCGGTCGCGCGCGTAGGCGTCGGTGCTCTCGCAGATCGGCCCGACCAGATCGGCCGGAACGGCCTCGCCTTCACGCGGCAGCAGCGGCTCGATGCGATGGAACGCGTTGTACAACGCCGGCCGCATCAGCTCGGTCATGCCCGCATCGAGCACGATGAAGCGCTTCGACGCGGGAAACTGCTTGACGTCGACGACACGGGTCAGGAGCACGCCGGCAGGCCCCACCAGCACGCGCCCTGGCTCGATCGCGATCTTCAATCCGCTGCCACGGGTCGCGTTGACGAGTGCACGCACGTACTCCGCCGGGTTTACGACCGGACTGCCGTCGTAGGAAATGCCGAGGCCGCCCCCCATGTCGAGATGCTGCAGGTCGATTTGCTCGTGACGTAGCGCCGTGGCGAGCGCCACCACCGCTTCGGCCGCTCGTGTCAACGGCTCGAGCGTGGTGATCTGCGAGCCGATATGCACGTGCGCGCCGACCGGTTGCAGCCCGTGCCGCGACGCCATCTCACGAAACAGCGCGGGCGCCTCGTCGATCGGCACGCCGAATTTGTTCGCTCGGAGTCCGGTCGAGATATGCGGATGGCTCTTGGCATCGATGTCGGGGTTGACGCGCAGCGCCACCCGCGCACGTAGTCCCTGCGCGATCGCGCGCTGGTCGATCCGGTCGAGCTCCCCTGGGGATTCGACGTTGATCGCGAGCAGCCCCAGCGCCACCGCGCGATCAATCTCGTCGGCGCTCTTGCCGACGCCCGTGAAGACGATCTGCTCGGGGCGATAGCCGCAGCGCAGCGCCACATCGACCTCGCCCAGGGAATTGGCGTCGGCGTGGCTGCCGAGCCGCTGCAGCAGCGTGACGACCGCCAGCGACGAATTCGCCTTCAGCGCGTAGTGGATCGCGTGCGGATAGTCGCCAAATGCCTCGTCCAGCGTCCGGTACGAGGCGCGGATGGCCGCCGCGTCGTAGACGTAGCAGGGCGTTCCAGCCGACGCGGCAATATCGCTCAGCAATGATGTGCGAAGTTCTGTTGATTTCGGGGGTGTGGTGACAGCCACGCCGCCAATTCTACCGTGTCCCGGATGGTATGATTTCAGGTCGACCCGCCGCCCGCCGCGCGGGCGATCGGCGGCCGTTTCACTTGGACATGTCTGATCCTTCGTCGGTTTCCACGGATGCGATTGATGCGCTGATCCAGCGCTGCCTGGGCGGCGATCAAGGCGCCTGGGAAGACATCGTCCGTCAGCACCGCCGCAAGGTGTTCAACATCGCCTACAAATTTACCGGCCGGCATGACGAAGCCGAGGATCTGACGCAGGACATTTTCCTGAAGATCTTCAAGTCGCTGCACACCTTCGATCGCCGTGCCAACTTTCAAACGTGGCTGGTCAGCGTCAGCCGGAACCTGTGCATCGATCACTACCGCAGCGTGCGCAAGGAACGCGAGACGATCGATCGCGACGTCGACGCCGGCGAGCTCACGCCCGCAGCGCCGGGCCAGACCGCCTACCAGGCGCTCGAGCACCGCGACCGCGTCGATCTCCTCCGGAAAGCAATGGCCGAATTGCCGCCGACGTTACGCGAAGCGGTGATCAAGCGCGACATCCAGGAGCTGTCATACCAGGAAATCGCCGATCAATTGCACCTGCCCGAAGGCACGGTCAAATCACGCATCAACCGCGGGCGGACCGAGCTGGCGCGACAGGTGCAGCGCATTCGAGCTGAAGAAGGGACCTAACTGATGAATCTCACGACTGATCGCGCGCAAGGCATCGCCATCGTCCGGATTGGCGAGACGCGCCTGATGTACCCGCTGCTGGCGGACTTCTCGGGCGCGGTGATGTCGTTGCTGACCGGCGGCGACAAGAAGGTGATGATCGACCTGTCGAAGGTCACCTACGTCGATTCGGCGACGATCGGATGTCTGATGGATCTGTATAGGCAGACGACGGCGGCGGGGGGCGAGCTGCGGCTGGCCGGCGTCAACAAACGCGTCGAGACCATGTTGACGATGACCGGCGCACACAATTTCCTGAAGATGTTCCCGGACGAGGCGTCGGCCCTCCAGAGCTTCGGCGGTTAACCATGCGCAGCATCAAAACCACCTCCGGCGCCGAGATCGTACTCGACGGCGACTTGCTCGCCGTGCTCGAGGCGCTGTATCACGAGGTTACGGCGAAGAAAGAGCTCGAGCGATCGTTCGAGGATCTCAATCGCGAGATTAACCATCTCATCGATCAGTTGACGGAGGACGAACGGCGCGCCTATCTGGCAGAAAGCCTGTTCCTCAATCACGTGAAGTACGAAAACGACAAGCTCGAAGCGTATTTGCGCAAGCTCGGCAAGACCGAAGGCTGAAGGCTGAAGGCTGAAGGCTGAAATTATTATGTCACTCAATTACCTGGCGACGCGGTATCGCTGCTCCTGGCCGTGGGAAATCGGCGTGCTGTTGTGTGACGGCCGCATGGTCTGCGGTTGCGCCGATCCGTACGCGAAGCGCGTGCTTGGCGACACCCGCACGTCAACGGTTGCGGCCATCTGGCAAGGACCGGTGGCGTCGCAGCTCCGCGCCGATTTGAACAGCGGCGGTTCCAGCTTTTGTGGCGATTGTCCGTTGAAGCTGCCGATCGGTCCAGATGAGCAGCCGCCGCAACGCGATCTGAACGTCAACGCCATTCCGGGCCGCCTCTACATCGAGTGCACCGCGGCGTGCAACATCTCCTGCAACCAGGCGATCTGCGCGCCGGAGACCGGCATCACGCGCACCCGTCAGGCTGGAATGCTCGACTGGGATGTGTTCACGAAGGTCGTCGACGAAGCCGGACCGTCGCTGGGCCGCATCGATTTTTTCAATTACGGCGAAGCATTCCTTCACAAGCGCGCGGTCGAGATGTGCGAGTACATCAAGACGAAGTTTCCGCACATTTATCTCTACACCAGCACCAACGGCCTCGCCTTTACCGAGGAGAAGGTCCGGCAGCTGGCGCGCTCGGGCATCGATGAAGTGACGTTCTCGATCGACGGTGCGTCGCAAGAGGCGTATGTCAAATACCGGCAGCGCGGCAACTTCGACAAGGCCATCGCCAACATGCGTGCGCTGCTCGACGAGCGCGCCAAGACCGGCAGCGACACGCCGTTCGTGAACTGGCGCTACATCCTGTTCAAGTGGAACGACTCGGATGAGGAAATGGGTCGCGCCCGTCAGTTGGCTGCCGACTTCGGCGTGGACCGCCTGTGCTGGGAGATTACCGATCATCCGGAGGATTCGTACTCGCGCCGGTTCGCTCCGGGGTCGCCGGACTACGAGCGGATCCGCCACGAGATTTGGGACAACAGCGGTCTCGGCAACGCCATTCCCGGCGCGACACCGCGCGCGCAGATTGACGTCCACACCGTGTTACCCGATTTGCCGTTCATCACGCGCACCGACACGACGGTCCCGCTCACCGCTCGCGTCAAGAACCTGTCGAGCCGCCCGTTCCGCGCGCAGTCGCGCAAAGACGGCCGACGCGTGGTGCGTCTCGGCGCGCAGCTCACCGACGATCGCGGCGTGGTCATCGAGCGAGACTACGCGCGCGCCTGGCTGCCCGTCGATCTGGGGCCCGGACGTACCGCGGACGTACGCATCGAAGTGCCCGCGCCGCCGAAGCCGGGCAAGTACGGCCTCAAATTCGATCTGGTCAGCGAAGGCATCGATTGGTTCGAATCCTGCGGCTCGCCGACGATTACTCGCGGCTTGTGGGTCAGGTAAGGTGCGAGGGGTGCGAGGGGTGACAGGGGTGCCAAGGGTGCCAAGGGTGCCAAAGTGCCAAGGGAAAAATATGACAACGGGATTTGCGCGCACGCTCGCGGTGCTGTGGCTCTGTGCGTCACCGGCCGTCGCGCAGCAACGCGCCGCCGATGGCGTCGCCATTAATGACCAGGGCGATCCGCAGTACTCGACGTTCTCGCTGTGCGCGATCGATCCCGCCACCGGTCAGTCCGGCGCCGCAGTGACGACGCGCGTGCCGTTCGTCGGACGCGCGGTGCCGCACGTGCGCGCGGGCGTCGGCGCGGTGTGCACGCAGGCGTCCACGGTCGTCGAATACGGGCCGCGCGGCCTCGATTTGATGGCCAAGGGCGTCGAACCGGCAGCGGCGATCCAGCAATTGCTCGCGAGCGACGCACAACGCGAATCGCGTCAGCTCGGCATGATCGACATGCAGGGCCGCTCCGCCGCTCATACGGGAAAAGGCAACGGCGACTGGGCAGGCAGCAGGCAGGGCAAGAACTACACGGTGCAGGCGAACATCATGGTGGGACCGGAGGTCGTGGCTGCCGTCGCATCGACGTTCGAAGCCACCGAGGGCACCGGCATGCCGCTCGCAGAGCGGATGATCCTGGCGATGGAGGCCGGCCAACTGAAAGGCGGCGATCGTCGCTGGGGAAACCTGCAATCGGCGGCAATCAAGGTCGCCGATCCCCAGGATCCCGGCCGCGGCGGAGATTACGTCACGCTGGCGATCGACGTCGGCGAGCACGCCGAGCCGGTCGGGGAGATGAAACGCATTTACTACACCACCGGCCGGCGCCTCGGCTATCGCGCCTTCTCGCGGATCGAAGGCGCCGATGTCGCCGAGTTGAAGCGCATGCTGCACGCCCTCGGCTACTGGCGTCCGTCGCTGGCCTCGTTCCCCGAGCCGCCGCCAAACGTCAACTCCACGAAGATGCAGGAGTTGCGCAAATCGAATCCAGCTGCCTATGACAAGGCACTCGCGGAGCTGAAACAGGCCTCCGGCGCGTACACGCGAGACTACGCGACGTTCGACGAGGAAGCGATTGCGGCGGTGGACAAGTTTCGCGCGGACCACAAGCTCGCCTTCGCCGGCAACCCGCCGGGCCTCGTCGATCAACGATTCGTGGATGCATTGCGGGCCGCGTATTTCGCGAAGCGCAAGTCGGGCCGCTGATCACACAGACCAAGTGATTGAATAACGACGCGCGACCGGTCGCACTGAATCGCCGGGACGTCGAAACCGCCGCGGCGGTTGCCGTCATCACGCTGGCCTTCTTCATCGTCACGCTGCGGCCGGACGTCGGCGGCACGGAAGATTCTCCGAAATTCCAGTTCGTTGGACGGGTATTAGGCACGTCGCACTCGCCTGGCTACCCGTTCTACGCGATGGCGACCTGGGTTTTCGGCCATTTAGTGCCGATCGGCACTCTCGCCTACCGGATCAACCTGTTCTCCGCCGTGTGCGGCGCGCTGGCCTGTGTCTGTGTCTTCCTGACCGCACGCCGATTCGGGGTTACACGCGTGCTGTCGGCCGCCGCAGCGCTCGCCGCCGCAACGAGTTACCCGGTCTGGAGCAACAGCGTCACCGCGGAGGTCTACATGCTGGCCGCGGTGCTGTCGGCAGCCGCGATCTATTTCCTCATCGCGTTCGCGCAAACAGGCGTGGGGGCCGCGTCGTCAGATGCCGATGAGCCGGCGCTGCCAACGCCGCCAGCGCAGGGGCCGCGAGCCGGCCGGCTGTATGCCGCCTGCGCGATGTGGGCGATGGGCTTCGGCAATCACCTGACCATCGCCGGCATCCTCCCGGCCGCACTCCTTTACGGTATCGCCAAGGATCGGCGCGTGCTGCGGCCGCGCATCGCGATCACCGCCGCAGCGATCGGCGTACTCGGCGTTCTGCAATATTCGTTCATCGCCATCCGCACGCTGCAGGGCGCGCCATATCTGGAGGCGCGCGCCACGACGATCCAGGGGGTCTTCGATGTGATCATCGCGCGGGATGTGTCGTGGGCCCGGTTCTATCAGGCGCAGAGCGCGGTAGCGGCCATTGAAGTGCCGATGCTGATCAACGGGCTGCGCGTGCATATGGGCCTGATCCCGCTGCTGCTGATCGCAATAGGCCTCGGCATTGCCATCTGGAAACGTCATGCCGAAGTGCTGCTCGCCTTCGGCGCCGCGGCGGGCACGCTCGCGTTCATCGCCAACCTGTGGGGCGACGTCGTCGGATTCATCACGCCGGTGTGTGTCCAGCTGTGGCCGATCGCTGCGTTCGCGCTGCACTGGCTGGTGTCGCGCTTCTGGCCGTCACGCGCCGCGCTGAACGCTGCCGGTACAGTAGCGATGATTCTGCCGGCAACGCACGGCGCCGGCAATTGGCAGGCCATCGCGACGCTGCGACAACCGGGTGAAGAGCGCGGGGTGCGAGCGTTGTATTCGCAACTGCCGCCGCGGTCGGCGATCGTCGCGGAAAACTATTGGCTGGCGCGGCTCATCAACTACATGCACTTCTCCGGCGAGGTCAACCCTGACCCGAATCCGCGCGTCCTCGATAACGACCCCAATGATGTCAGGGCGGCGCGCGACGAAGGTCTGGAGATCTATGCGTTCGAGGGCGCAACGCATTGGCTCGCCGCGCAGGGGTTCCGGTTCGAACGGACCAACATCGCTAGACGCCCGTTTGAATCGTGGTTCGAAGAGCAACGACGCGGCACGCTCGTCGTCGCGGCCGCGGCCGGCCGGGCGCTGCCGTTTGAATGGCTGCCGGCAGCGACACGAGGCCAGCGACCCGCCAACTACAGCGTGTTCATACGCGCCATCGGTGAAGGTGATGCCAGCGTCGAGCAACGCGACGACACGGTCGTCGTGGAGCGGCCGGCCGGCGACGGGCGAATGCTGACCATTCGCTCGAGCGATGCCGGCCCGCAGGTCGTCATCGGCGACGATGTGCTGGCGGCGATCGATCGCGGCTTGATCGTCGTCGCTCTCTCGCGAGACGGTGGCGTCATTGGCCGGTGGACGTTCCGGGTCGACGAACACCCCGGCGTTGAACTGCCGCCCGCCGCATATGTCTTGGGCGAAATCAATCGAGCGTGCGCGACACTCAGACCCGGGCAACCGGTGGATGTCGCCGCCGTCCTGTCCGATGGTCGGTGGCTCACCTCGCTGGAGGGTTTCGGCAAAGGGACTATCGCCCTCGACACCGACGAGCCCGCATCGCGGTGGCGGTTCTGGCAGTCACACGGTCGCGGCACATCGACGATCGATGCGGCGCGGTCGCACCTCGTCTTCGAGGGCTATCGCGCCACGCGACCCGTGTTCAGCCTGCAGATTCCGCCGCAACCATCGCGCGCCGTTGCCACGCTGCAGTCCGGTGAGGTCTCTGCGGTCACCGTCTGCGGCGGCCGTATTCCACGCTTGCCGGATACCGGAGCACTTGATGTCACCGCGGCCGAAGATGGATGGTTTGGCGGCGGCTGGCACCTCGGTGAGCGCGCCGGATCCCAGCGCTTCCGCTGGTCGCAGCGCACCTCGTCGCTGACCTGGCGCATGGATCGCGCCGATCGAGTGCGGATGTTGCTGCGACTGCGCCCGGCCCACCCCGCCGGCGCCCGTCTGCAGGCGGCGATCAACGGCGCCGCAGCGACGACATGCGTGTTGGCTCCGGGACAATGGTCGGATTGCGCGATTGAGCTCGACGCGGCGGCGTTGCGTGAGGGCATTAACCAACTCACCCTTACCTCCGATACCGTATCGGCTGCGAGCGACCATCCGGGCGATCCTCGCGAGCTCGCGTTCGTGATGCAGGCCAGCCGTGTCCGCGTCGGTCGATAGCCGGCGCGTGCATCGCCAGTTGCCGCGTCAGAGGTGTCGCGGCGGCGACGTGCCGCAAGGCGCAATCATGTCGCCGATGATCACCACCTGACACTACACGCTGGACTTGACCCCGCCATCCCCCAGTTCGATCTCGATCGGTCCAGTCAGCGGCGCGCCGTCGGGATCGAAGCGCTCGATGTCGATCGGCGTCGCGGCCGGATCGTCGATCGCACCAATCGCGCGCACCGTCATGCGCCGGCCGGCGATCGTCGCGAGCAGGAAGTGACAATCCGTCGCCCACGACTGCGTGTACGCCGATTCGAAGCGATCCGGCCTCGACCGCCGCACCTTGCCGCCGGCACCGGTCACGAAATGATCGAAGCCCGGCACGCGCGAATGCTGGAAGTTGTGTTCGTGTCCCGTGAACATGACGCGCACGCCGGTGCGCTCGAACAGCGGCAGCAGCCTCTGCATGCTGCGGGTGTTGTGGTGCTGCGGTCCGGCGCTGTAGACGGGATGGTGGGCGAACGGGATCATCCACGCCGGGTGCGGACCCTCAGCCGGAAATGCCTGATCGACGAACTCCCAATGCTTGGGAAACTCGAACAGCCGATGGCCGCGGAAGAACGCCTCCTTCGAAGTGTCGATGCAGATGAACTCGACGTCCGAGCCGTACCGGAATTTGTAGAACAGGCCGGGCCCGAACGAGGCGCGGCCCGCTGCCTCTTCCGAGCTCATCCGCTCGCGCAGGTAGAAGTTGTCCTCGACCTGAGCGCGATCGTCGTGCTCTTCGGTTTCGTTGGCGTCGTGATTGCCGATCGACGGATAGACCGGAATACGGTTGATCACATAGCGATACGGCTGAAAGTACGTGAAGAACCAGTCATCGTCTTCGTCGCCGGTGCCGCCGACCGCAATCCCGAGAATCCGCGAGCGCGCGTAGATGTTGTCGCCGGTCGTCAGCAGGAACCGGACGTCGTCGCTGTCGACCAGCTTCCGCAGGGAATTTGCGACCTGCTGCTGACGGCGGGTCGGCGTGTCCTTGCGGACGCCGACACCGAAATCGCCGATCACCGCGAAGGCGAGACGCGACGCTGGTGAGCCGACATCGGGGTTGGTGCGGAACCGGTTGTCGTACCGGCCACCCGATTGCACCAGCGCATGTTCTTTCGACGACCAGTCCCACCGGTCGCCCCTCGCCCATTCCTGCCCTTTTACGAACACTTTGTAGGTGTACTCGGTGTCAGGGTCCAGGTTGGCCAACCAGCAGTGGTTGGCGACCTCGGTGGTGGCGCACGATACCGTCTTGCCGGTCGCATCATAGACTTCGACACGAGCGGGGCCGTAGGGTGCCGACTGTGCGCCAATCGAGTCTTTCCTGGGCGGATGCACGTGCTTCAGGTCGTCGTCATCCACAATCTTCCATTGCCCTCTCGAGTTGGTACGGAAATAGAAGGCACCCCAAGCGATGAGGGCGGACTTGTGACTGACGGCGGGCAGGTAAATGTAGGGTTCGGCGTGAAACTCAGGCATTGGTAGACATGTCCGTCTCCGACACCCTGCAAATTCTGTTCTGGACGGCCGTCTCGATCACCATCGGCTTCTGGCTCGTGTTCGCCTATTGGCGCGTCAAAGGCGAAGTGACGCGTCGCGTCGAAGGCGAGCCGCCGCTGCAAGCGAGCCGGTCAGCCATTTGGCGCGATCCCGGGTCGATCACGCCCGAGCAACTCGAAGCCGGGCCGTGCGGCGCACAGGGGGCGCCGGCGCCGCCGTTTCGCTTCATCGAGGAGCACGGCACCGGATCGCAGCCGTGCGTTTCCGTCCGCGACGCGAAGCGCCGCGAATGGCGCGTGAAATGGGGGCCTGAAGTTCACACCGAAGTGTTCGGCACGCGCCTGGCGTGGGCGCTAGGCTACTTTGCCGAGCAGACCTATTTCGTACGATCGGGCCGCATTGCGGGCGCTGAATCATTAAGCCGCGCCAAGACGTGCATCCAGGAGGACGGCACGTTCGAAAACGCGCGGTTCGAGCTCAACGAGCGCGGCGTCACCAAGCACTTCGACGCTCACGGCTGGTCATGGGACGACAACCCGTTCGTCGGCACGCCGGAACTGAACGGACTCAAGATCCTGATGATGCTGGTGTCCAACTGGGACAACAAGGACGTGCGCGATGTCGCCCGCGGCTCCAATACGGCGATCTTCGAATGCCGCACCGGCGGGTCGCTGGAAGCCCGCTACCTGATCATCGATTGGGGCGCGGCGCTGGGCGCGTGGGGCAGCAACATCCTGCAGCGCGGACGCTGGGATCCCGAAGCCTTCGCCGCGCAAAACCAATATTTCATCACCGACGTCAAGGACGGCATGGTGTGGTGGGGCTATCAGGGTCAACGCACGCTCGATCTGGTCGCGAACATTCCGCTCGAGCACGCCCGCTGGTTCGATCGTCTCGCCCGTCGTCTCACCGACGATCATCTCCGCGCCGCGTTGCGCGCCAGCGGCGCGAATGCGTCCGAGGTGGAGCAATTCACCGCCGCCTTACGCGAGCGATTGGAACGGCTGCATGCCGTCGCCGCGTAACCGTGATCTTTGAGCCCGAGAAAGTCAGTTCATGAAATCGAACCGCTGCGGAGTCAGTGCAGCGGTCGCGGTCGTCACGGGAGCTTCGCGTTGTCCGGAGTCGACTTGCCCCGGTGACACGTGACGCAACTGACGCGCTTCTCGACGCCGGAGGCCCGCGGCACTGCCGCGTCAAGCTGCCGGTTGATGTCGTCCGTCAACCGCATCATGGCCCTTGCCGTGTTCTTCTGCGGTATCTCATCCGAGACGAAATCAAAT
>DASPNQ010000125.1:0-12372 GCA_035626435.1 Vicinamibacterales bacterium | reverse complement strand
CCAGCAACACGCGCTGCGACCCACCAAGGGTTCGGATCGTCCGCAAGCGGCCATCTCGAATCCGGTAATAAACCGTGCGGCGCGACACTCCCAGCAGTTGCGCGGCCTGCTCGATGCTCACGCTTCTACCGACCTGCGGATGAAAGTCCGACTGGTCAAACGTCAGTGGTTGGACATCCATTCGAGAGTTGCTCCTTGACGACTTGTCTTGGCAGGGCCGGTGCCACGAACCGGACTCAAGGGTGCACTCGCCGCTAAGTGATTGCAGTGGCAGGGTTTGTTGGATTAGGATGCGTCGAGCTGGCTGGGCGACGTTGCCAAAAATCGAGCCAAATTGTTGTCCCTGAATTCTTGGATGTGCGACCGCAGTCAATTTCTGCGTGCAAAACGCGGGAATTGCGCCGCTTGGTTGATTGAAAAAACCGGCCAATGGATTGGCCGACAGGACAAAAAGTGGACCGACAACCGCGGGCATTGCTGAGCGTTCTGCTGATCGGCGTCGTCGCCTTCGTGGCGTGGCGCTGGTGGAGCGGTGTACGCCCCGCACCCGACAGCGACACCGCCATTGTCGTATCCGAGCGGCCGACCCGGGGCGGACGGTTGACCTCCTCGCTGCGCAGCGAACCTCGCTCGTTCAATCGCCTCACCGATCGCAACGTGCCGACCGATCTTTATTCGCTCCTCACCAGCAACAAGCTGGTCAGGGTGAACCGCGCCACGCAGGAGCTGGAGGCGGAGCTCGCGGAACGCTGGTCGATCGCGCCGGATAACAAGACCTACACCGTCACACTGCGCGAGGGCGTGGTGTGGTCCGACGGCGCACCGTTCACCTCCGCCGATGTCCTGTTCTCGATGCAGGCTATTTACGACCCGAAGGTCAACAGCCCGCTGGCGAGCTCGCTGCGCATCGACGGCAAGCCGATTGCTGTCACCGCGCTCGACGCCCGAACCGTGGTGTTCACGCTGCCGAACACGTTCGGCCCCGGCATCGCGATTCTCGACAACGTGCACCTCGCGCCAAAGCATAAGTACGAAGCCGCGCTGAAGGCGGGCACGTTCGCACAGACGATGAGCGTTGCCACACCCCCTGAGGACCTCGTTGTCATCGGTGCATTCAAGCTGACGTCGTACGCGCCGGGACAGCGGCTGGTCTTCGACCGCAACCCCCGCTACTGGAAGAAAGATGTGGCCGGCATTCAGCTGCCCTACGTCGACCAGATCGTTTTCGAAATCGTCCCCGATCAAAACGCGGAGCTGGTGCGGCTGCAGGCGGGGCAGCTTGA
The DNA here is from genome assembly GCA_035626435.1 of Vicinamibacterales bacterium. GTDB lineage: Bacteria > Acidobacteriota > Vicinamibacteria > Vicinamibacterales > UBA2999 > 12-FULL-67-14b. The sequence continues at coordinate 11,089 of DASPNQ010000125.1, read as the reverse complement.
CACGCTGCAGCAGCAGGTGCGCCCTGAAGACATCGCCACATTGCGTCCGCTCGAACAGCAGGGGAGGCTGCGTGTGATCGAGCTTGGCGTCAGCGCCGACGCCGACTCGTTCTTCTTCAACCTCCGTCAGCCCTACTGGGAGAGGGACCCGCGCCGTGACTGGATCACCAGGAAGGAATTCCGGCACGCCATTTCGCACGCGATCGATCGCGAAGCCTTCGCGAACACCGTGTTTCTCGGCGCCGGGGTGCCAATCTGGGGGCCGATCACGCCTGGCAATCAGAAATGGTTCTCACCCAACGTGCAGCGCTACGGTTACTCTCTCGACCGTGCGCGGGAACTCCTCGCCGCACTGGGCCTCAGCAACCGCGATGACGATGAATGGATTGAGGACCCGAAGGGGACCGAAGCGCACTTCACGGTGATCGCGTATAGGGGCAATTCGTCCGTCGAGCGCGGTGCCGCCATCGTCCGCGACGAGCTGAAAAAGATCGGGATTCGCGTCGAGGTCGTGCTGCTCGAACAGGGAGCGCTGGTGCAGCGCATGCTGAAGGGCGACTTCGAGGCGATCCTGTTCGTGTTCTCGCAAACCAGCCTCGACCCGGCGATGAACCCGGACTTCTGGCTCAGTTCCGGATCGGCGCACGTCTGGAACATCGGCCAACCGCAGCCCGCGACCGATTGGGAAAAACAGATTGACGACCTGATGGTCACGGTCATGACCAGCGTCGATCAGACCGAGCGCAAGCGCGCGTTCGATGAGATCCAGAAGATCTTTGCTGAACATCTGCCGGTGCTGTATTTCGTGGCGCCGCGTCTTTACATGGGGGTCAGCACCAGGGTCGGCGGCCTGACACCATCGATTCTCCGACCGCAGCTGCTGTGGAACGCAGAGCGGATGACCGTCAACGGAGGACGCTGAGCGCGGATGGGACGCTACCTGCTGCAGCGTCTTGCCTTCGCAGTCGTGCTCGTATTCGTCGCGTCGTCTGCGGCGTTGCTCCTGACACGCATCGCGCCAGGAGATTTTGCGGCGGTGCAGGGCGTCGAACTCACCAGCGATCAGCGCGCACGCATGCGCGCGTCCTACGGGCTCGATCGGTCGTTCGCCGAGCAGTACGCAGGCTGGATCCGCGGAGCGCTCCGCTTCGACTTCGGTCAATCGATGCTGTACTCGCGGCCGGTGAGCGCGATCGTCGGCGAACGCGCGCTGAATACCGCGGTGCTGGCGGTCGTCGCGCTGGTGCTGGCAACGTCGATCGGCGTGCCGCTTGGCATCTATTCCGGCACGCAAACCGGGACGGGCCGCGCCGTCGTACGCACACTGTCGGTGATTGGTCTGTCGGTGCCGCCGCTGATCGGTTCGTTGGCCCTCGTCTTCGTAGCCGCGCGAACCGGCTGGTTTCCTGTCGGCGGCATGACCTCGGCAACGGTGATCAATCTCGGCTGGGCCGCGTGGCTCGCGGACCTCGCCCGTCACGTGCCGCTGCCGGCACTGGCGCTGGCAATACCGTTCGCCGCCGCGCTGGAACGCCTGCAATCGGAGGCGATTGAATCCGCGTCTCGCGAACCGTTCGTCGCGGCGTCCCGCGCCCGCGGCGTCGCCCGCGCGCGCGCCATCCTGCATCATGCGTGGCCGGTGTCGCTACGGCCCGTGCTCGGTTTCTACGGCGTCATGATCGGCAGCCTGTTCAGCGGCTCATTCGTTGTCGAAGTCGTGACGTCATGGCCGGGTCTCGGCCGCCTGATGTTCGACGCGCTCAAGGCGCGCGATCTGTTTCTGGTCGCTGGGTGTGCGGCGACCGGAGCCGTGTTCCTTGCGGCGGGAACGCTGGTTGCCGATCTGTTGCTCGCCTTTTCCGATCCGCGCGTGACCGCTGGAGAGCGCGCATGACCCGCCGCGCCGGCATCTTCCTGATCGTGCTGACCATGATCGCGATGCTGGCGCCATGGCTGGCGCCTTACGGTGCCGCGGACGCGTTCCGCGATTTCCTGCACGCGCCGCCGATGCGTCCACATTTCGAGGGCCTGTCGCCGATGGTGCATCCCCTCGTGCTGGCCGATCGACTCGAGCAGCGGTTCGAGGCCGATCGTTCGCGGAGCGTCGCGCTGCCCTGGCTCGAACGCGACAGCACGGCGCCCGTGTTTCTGCTCGGCGCCGACGACTTCGGCCGGGATGTGCTGTCGCGATTGCTGTTCGGCGCGCGCACTTCGATCGGTTTGGCGCTGCTCGCGACGTTGGGCGCGGTCGTGGCAGGCGCTCTGGCCGGCGGGTGGGCGGGCTATCGCGGCGGATGGGTCGACGAGGCGATCATGCGCGTCGCTGACTTCGTCCTCGTCCTGCCGGTGATCTACGTCGTCCTGGTATTACGCGCGGTTCTGCCGCTCGTCCTGCCGGCGTCGACGGTGTTTCTCCTGGTCACCGGCATCTTCATCGCGGTTGGGTGGCCGTTCGTCGCCAAGGGCGTGCGGGCAATCGTCGTCGTCGAAACGAACCGGGAATACGTGCAGGCGGCCCGCTCGCTTGGCGCCACGCACTGGCGCATCCTGACGCGCCATGTGTTGCCGGCATGCTCCGGACACCTTGTGGTGCAGGCAACGCTGTTGTTGCCCGCGTTCATCCTCGCGGAGGCAACGCTGTCCTTCATCGGGCTCGGATTTCCGGATCCAGTCGCGAGCTGGGGCACGATGCTGGCCGGCGCGTCCAACTACAACGCCGTAGCGCGCTTTCCGTGGACGCTCGCGCCTGCGGTCACGATCTTCGCGGTGGTGCTGGCGACGAACCTGATAGCCACGAACTCAACGAAATAGCCACATCCATCACGCTGGCATGTCCTGCGTGCCGTCTCAAGAAATGGCCACACTTCGCGTTCAGATCGGAGAAAACGTCGTGAATCCCAACGGCACAGGGGTTGCACAACGCGTCCATATGCGTTGCCGCGTCCATGTCTGGCTGTTGCTGGCGCTGTTCGCCAGTACGGCATGCGCCACCAATCCGGTCACGGGCAAGCGGCAAATGTCGCTGCTCAGCGAGGCCGAGGAGCTGGCCATCGGCCAGCAGATGGACACCGAGATCCGACGCGAAATGGGCGTCTACGACGATGCGTCGTTGCAGCGATACGTGAGCGACATCGGTGAGCAGCTCGCACGGCGATCGCATCGCCCCAACCTGCCGTGGTCATTTACGATCGTCGACAGCCCCGCCATCAACGCCTTTGCATTGCCGGGCGGCTACATTTACCTGACGCGCGGCATCATGGCCTATCTGGACGACGAGTCCGAGCTCGCGGGCGTGCTGGGCCATGAGATCGGTCACGTCACCGCACGACACGCGGCGCAGGCCTACACGCGGCAGGCGCAAATTGGCGTCGGCCTGGCGATCCTTGGCATCTTTGTCCCGGCAGCGCAGCCGTTCAGCGACCTGGGCGCGGCCGGATTGAGCGTGCTGTTTCTCAGGCACGACCGCAATCAGGAGCTGGAAGCAGATCGTCTCGGCGTCGAGTACGGGTCGAGCATCGGCTATGACCCGAGCGGGGTGCCGCGTTTTCTGGCGACGCTCGCGCGCATCAGCGCATTGAGCGAACGCGGCATTCCGAACTGGCTGTCGACGCATCCGGATCCCGGCTCCCGCGTCGTCAAGGCGCAACCGATCGCCGGCCAGTTCGCGTCGGCTGACGCGAAGACGGTCAATCGCGATCAATATCTCGAGCGCATCAACGGGATGGTGTTCGGCGACAGTCCCAAGGACGGCATCGTCCGCGGCAGCGAGTTCGTGCATCCGCTGTTGCGCATCGGCATCAAGTTTCCGGACGGCTGGGAGCTCACCAACACGCCCGATGCGGTGATGGCGCAGGAGCCCGGCACGCAACATTTCATGGTGTTGCAGGAAGTCGAGCGACAGCCGGGGCCGGGCAATCGCTCGATCGCCGACATCGCGGTGTCCGCCATGCGTCGAGCCGGTTATACGGCCGTCGACGGCACGATCGTGGACATCAACGGCAATCAGGCGCACGTCGGCACGTATCGCGGCAACGCGAGGGATGTCGGCCGCGTCGTGATGCGCGCCGCCCACATTCAGATCGGCCGGCAGTTGTATGTCGTCGCCGGTTTCGCTCCGGAGAAAGAATTCGACGTCGTGGATCGCGACATCAAGCCCGCCCTGGAAAGCTTCCGGCAACTGTCCCCGCAGGAGGCGTCGCGGATCCAGCCGAACCGCCTGCAGTTCTACGTCGTGCAGAAAGGCGACTCGTGGCAGTCGATCGCGGCGCGCCAGAGCAAGAGCGTCGTCAACGCCGCGACGCTGGCGATCATGAACGATCGCGAAGTCCACGTGCAGCCTGAGCCGGGCATGCGGATCAAGATCGTCGTCGCCGGCAACTGAGCACGGCCGCGAACGTCGAGCGGCGCGTCAATCGGACGCGGGTTTCGTCGCGCGCTGGTTGCGCTCGTAGATGACGAAACGATCGTTCGCCACGACGGCATGGTAGTCCTGCCGCAGAAAGTCGGACAACTCGTCGAATTGATACGTGGTATCGCGACCTTCGAAGCGCCGTTGCTGATCCGCCGTCACCACGAATGCCGGCCGCGCCTCGTGCAATTCATCGATCAACTTCGCGCGAAGCTGCTGGATGTACGGCGTCGAGACGTGATGGTAGAAATAAAAGTCGTAGAGAAACGGCGTCGCGATACGCGTTTGAGTGAGAAACAGCGCATGGACAGCGCCTGCGGTCCAATCGAGCGGCTGAACGGTGTCCTCCGGGTTGAGTCGAGCACGCAACTCGGCGGCAATTTGCGCCGCGATCCCGGGGCGGGAGTTGGACAGCGCCAGCCGCGTCTGCCGCCAATAGGTCTGAATGCCGGGCGCGTGCGCCGTCAACATCACAATCACCATCGCGACGACGAGGTCGCGTGGCACGTGCAGCGGTTTGGCAATGCGAACGAAACATAATGCGGCCAGCAGTGAGGCGCCGTAAAACGACGGCAGCCAGTGATAGCCCCAGTACTTGCCGGCGGCGAGCGGATAGAGCTCGAGGGCGATGGCTACGCCAATCAGCAAGATCAGCGGCCGGCGCTGGCTACTGACCTGCGTCCACGCCAACCACGCACCCACGGCAGCGGGTACGACGATCAGGTGACGTAAATCGCGGCTGAACAAAAAACGGTTCGCTCGATACACCCAGAGCTCGTCGCCGGTGACGATGGTGTGCGGCCGCGCGCCGGTAATCTCCGCATACAGCGGCCAATAGTTCATGGCGATGTCCGCAAACGCATCGGCGGCACCAATGCTTCTGAGCCACCAATACGACGAGACAACAGGCATCGCGAATCCCGCGAGTGTCAGCATGGCCGTGCATAGCTTTCCGATCCGGCTGGATCCCGGCGACGCACTGAGCCACATCAGGAAAACCGGCAGCACGATTGCCGCCTGCGGTTTGATCGTCGCGGCAACACCAACGAGTAGCCCTGTCACCAGCGCGCGATGGCCAAGACGCCACTGCGAAAGTGCTGCCGCCACCGCCGCGGCGATGGCGACGACAACGAGGTACTCTCGCTGGAGGCTCATGACTGGGCCGAAGCCAAGATAGAAGAAACCAAACAACAGAACCGCGGCAAACGCCGGACGATCGCCAAATCGTCGCAGCGCCAAAGCCGTCGACGCGCCAAGCGCTACGAGACAGCTCAGATCTCCGAGTCGAAACCCGAGCTCGGAGAAGCCGAACACTTTTCCGATCGCCAGATTGGTGAGGTACGCACCCGGCGTGTTGAAGTCATAGACGTCTCGGTAGGGCACGAGGCCCCAGCGATCCATCGCCAGGGCCACGTAAGCGAGCAGCGGTGCATCAACCGCCAGTTGCCATCGCAGCGACAACGCTGCGGCGGCCATTAGGCCGCCGCCGACCACCAGCGGGTTGTACACGGGAGGCTACCTGTCCCAGCCACCACATCCCAGCTGGAAGCTGCCGTCGAGTTGTCCGTGGACGCTGACTATGACGTCGACCGTAAGCAATTTGGTGGTACCAGTCCAGGTGCAAGTGCCGAGAAGCCGGCCGTCGGCGCGGACGGGCACGGCTTGATTCTTCCTGATATTCGGCAGCGTCGTCGTCGTGCTCTGGTCGTAGAGAAGGCTGAACGGCCCTTTGCCGCCCACCGTAATAATCGCGGACCCAGGCCCGGCTAGATTCCGGGTCACGGATTCCTGTCGGTCGTATCGGACGAGGGCAAACAGAGTCGTCTCGTCGGCGCCCGTTTCGTGGGAGCCGGCCGTTTCTGATGGGCCGACCAGGTTGCAGGCTTCATCCACACATGCTGACAGAGTCAACGTGCACACAAGTATCGTCATGGCCAACAGCGGCCGTCGAGTTACGTGTTGTGATGTCATTAGAACCTCACCACCAGTCCGCCCGCGACGCGGATGAAATTCGGGGACGCCTCGCTGCCGAGCTCTGGATCCGCATCAAGCAGCAGGCGCATGTATCGAGCATCCAGACGGACGCCGATTTGATTCGACAGAAACGCAAAGACGCCACCGCCGGCGTTGACGATCGCCGCCGATTGGACCGTGTCGTCGGGAACAAATAGGTGCTGGATCTTGGACGCGCCGCTGATAACGCCGCCTCCCGCCGCGAAATACGGTCGAAACTTCTCGGACCCGATTTTCAGTGGGGCAATCAACACGGAGCCCATCAAGGTCCTGAAGTTGTCGCCGCCCTCGCCGTGTTTGGTTTTGGTCGTGAAGCCGTAATCGCCCTCAATACCGAGCATGCCGGCCCCGAGGATGCCCAGTTGCCCTGCATACGTCGTTTTCGACCCGTCGAGAGCCCCTCCGGCGGCGGCGCCGAAGAGCGCCGCCAGGTAAACGTCGGCGCGCGCCGGGTGGGGGGCGGCGACCAGCAGGGCGGCTGTCACAACACAGATTCGAATACGGTTCATGCAATCTCCTTCGCGGTGTAGAATCCGCAATTCGCGGCAGCAGGTCACGATTACGGGCCGAAAAAACGACGTAAATTCTCCGAACAGAGCGTGAAGGGGGCGGATTGGCCGATCCGGTGGTTCAGATCGACGGCGCGTTTGAGGTCCTGCCGGATCTGGGCTGTCTTCGTCGCATCAACGGTCCGGAGATCGCGCTCAGACCCAAGACCTTTCAGACGTTGATCTACCTGCTGCGGAACCGGCAGCGGCTGGTTACCAAGGACGAACTCACTGCCCACCTGTGGCCGGACACCGCCGTCACCGACGATGCGGTCGTCCAGTGCGTCGTCGAGCTGCGGAAAGCCCTGGGTGATGCCGCGCGCGAGCCGCGTTTCATTCGCACGGTTCCGAAGCTTGGCTATCGCTTCGTCGGCCCGGTCGCTGAACCGCCGCCCCCGAGTATCGCCGTCGCGTCCGTAGCCGCGACGCCGCCGCTTGTCTCCGAGTCGAACCGCCCGGTCTCGCGCGGCTGGCATGTCGCGGCGCCATTGACCTTCGCAGCGATGCTGGTGGCCGCGGCGATGTTCGTCCGCGGCTCAATCGGCACGGAGACCGCGGCATTGGACCCGACGTCGGGCAAGCCGGGCATCGCGGTGATGTTTCTCGATAACCAGTCGAGAACGCCCGACATCGACTGGATGCGCCAGGGACTCGCCGACATGTTGATCACTGGCTTGTCGCGATCGCCGCGCGTCAGCGTACTCGGCCGCAAACATCTGGAAACGCTGCTGACTGCCGTGAATCATCCAGCTGACCAGCAGATTCCGTTATCCGTCGCGAAGCAGGTCGCGCGTCGTGCGCGGGCATCGCACGTGTTGACGGGCAGTTTCACGCAGGTGGGCGAGAAGACGCGAGTCGACGTTCGCATCGAGACGCTCGATTCGCGAACCGTGGCAATCGAGTCGCTGACCGTCGATCGCCCGGATGATGTGCTTGGGCAGGTCGATCTGCTGGCTTGGAAGCTGGCGCGGCATTTCGACGAGGGTGTGGCGCGTCCGGCAGCCGTTCCCGAAGGCCTCACGGTCAACTTGAACGCGTTCCGCGCATACTCGTTGGGTCTTTCCAAAGCAGCCGGGTATCACAACGCCGATGCCGTGAAACTGTTCGAGCGCGCGCTCGAGCTCGATCCCAACTTCATCATGGCTCGCGCGCGCCTGGGGTACGCGTATGCCGTGACCTGGGCACGGCCGGAGCAGGGGCTGCCCTATCTCGAGCAGGTGCTGGCCAACGCATCGCAGCTGCGCGAGGTCGATCGGCTCGCCGTCGAAGCCTGGCACGGCATCGCCACACATGATTTCGCCGCCGCTGCGACGCGGCTTCAACGCCTCGTCTCGCTCGCGCCATATGAAATCGAATCGTACGTGCGCCTCGCACGGCTGCTGGTCGGCGAGCGGCGCTACGACGAAGCGATCGAGGTTGTGCAACGCGGGCTGGCGGTCGATTCGCAATCGACGGATCTCTACAACGTCCTCGGGGCCGCCTATCTTGAATCAGGCCGAGACGCCGACGCCATCGCCGCGCTTCAGCGTTACGTGGACCTCGCCCCATACGAGGCCAACAGTCTCGACAGTCTCGGCATCGCCTATCAGGACATGGGCCGCTACGCCGAAGCGGAGGCCGCATTCGATCATGCGCTGGCGTTGAAGCCCGATTTCGAGATGTCGATTGCGCATCTCGCCAACGTGCATTTCCAGACCGGCCGCTACGCCTCGGCGGAGCGGTTGTATCGTCGATACCTCGAGGTGGTGTCGGCAGACAACGAACTAGCGCGCGGTTGGGCCTGCATCAGTGTGATCCGAGCGAGGTCCGGCCGCTGGCACGAAGCAGTTGCCGCGGCGAAGCTGTCGGGAGACCATGCTCGAAAGGTCCGCGGTCCCTCGGACCCGCCACTTGCGCTGATGGCCCTGCCGGCGCATGCCGGCCGCCCGATCGATGTTGTTCCAGGTGTCGAGGTGAAGCCGTTCCCGGACCGTGGCAATCGAGCATCGAAACGGTGGTTCCTGTGGTTTTCCGGCCGCCGTGCTCTGGCCGAGGGCGACACCGCGCATGGCCTTGACCTGCTGCGTCAGTCATTGCTCGAACGGCCGATCAGCTACGACATCGATCCGCTCGAGGATGCGCTCGCGCTCGCGCACCTCGAACTCGGACGCTATGACGATGCGATCGCCGAGTTTACGCGGCTATTGCGGGCGAACCCGCGCTACCCGCGTGCGCATTTTCATCTGGCGGCGGCGTATGAAGCGAAAGGCGATGCGGCTTCGGCAGCCAACGCGCTCGGCGAGTTCCTGTCGGTGTGGAGCCGCGCCGACGCCGACGTTCCTGAGGTCGTCGACGCGACCGCGCGGCTGGCGCGGCTGACGCGCTGATCCGCACGTTACAATCAGCAGCGTGCCGGCCAAGCGCGCGAAACGATCGATCGTCAGGCGTATCGGACGAGCGATTGTCCTCGCCGTCCTTGCCGGCTTCCTTTACCTCGCCTACATCTACCTGACGCTCCCGGACGTCCGCCCTCTCGCGAAGGACAATCCAAAGACCACGGCGTTCATGGAGCTGCGCAAGAAAGAAGCAGCCGACGAAGGCCGCCAGAAGTTTGCGATCCGGCATCAGTGGGTGCCGTACTCACGCATCTCGCCGTTTCTGAAACGCGCCGTGATCGTCACCGAAGACGCCGCCTTCTTCGATCATGACGGCGTCGATCTCAACGAGATTCGCGCCTCGCTGGAGAAGAACTGGGAGGAAGGCCAGTTCCTCCGCGGCGGGAGCACCATCACGCAGCAGCTCGCCAAGAACCTGTACTTGTCACCGTCGCGCAATCCGACCAGGAAATTGACCGAGCTGCTGATTGCCCGCCGCCTCGAAGCCGCGCTGACCAAGCAGCGCATCTTCGAGATTTACCTCAACATGATCGAGTGGGGCGACGGCATCTTCGGCTGCGAAGCGGCGTCGCGCGCCTACTTCGGCAAGTCGTGCGCGAATCTCGACGTGCCCGAGGCGGCGCTGCTCGCCGGCGCGATCATCAATCCTCGCGAGCACAGCCCGGCCAGGCCGACGCGGCGGCTGCTGCGGCGGCAGCAGATCATTTTGCGCCGGATGCAATTCAAGCCGCCCGATCCGGCCGCGTCAGTGCTGGTGCCTGGCAACGAGTCGCCGACCGTGAATCCAATCATCCCGGTGCCCGCGCCGTTCCCGGATCCGCCTCCGCCTGGCAATGCATCGCCGCCCGCGTCAGGCGTGTCGAATCCACCGTCGCCGCCGAGCAACGGCTCGCCGGGCAACCCGAGGCCGATCAACGGGAGCCCGTCAGGGCGCGACTAATTGAGGCGTTTGGCGCCGACGAAACGGCTCGCCCAATAGGATTGACTCAGGCTTTCGACACGGACCACGCCGCGCTCGCTTGGCGCGTGTACGAATTGGTCGCCGCCGATGACGATGCCGACATGCGACGCCCCCGGCGCGACCGTGCTGAAGAACACCAGATCGCCTGGTTCCAGCTGAGCGCGATCGACAGTCTTACCGACTCTGAACTGGTCGCGAACCTCGCGTGGCATCCCGACGCCGTGCTGCTCGTAGACGTACTTTACAAACCCGCTACAGTCGAACCCGTTCGGATCGATTCCGCCATGGCGATAGGGCGCGCCGCGGAGAGACAACGCAGTTCCGGACAGCGCGTACCCGTCGGCGTGGCCTCGGCCTGGAGAAACCAGCGGCGCTCGTCCAGGCATCGACGGCGAGTGCACGGTCGGGGGAGCAGCCACGACTGGCGGGTTCGCGGTGGGGCCCGCCGCCGGATCCACCGGCGCAGGCGCCGCCGTCGTCCCGCCCCTGCCGGGCATGGGGAAGGGCTGCGGAGTGTAGACGATGCCTCCGCTGCTCGCGCAGGCACCCATGGACGCCGATGCGATGACGACGATCAGAATGCGACGCATCGTTGCGTAGTATCGGCGGCTGTTGCCGGATTGTGTAGTCTCGCGCGATTCGTGGCACAATGCTCAGCAATGGAGCAGACGCTCCTTCTGAACGCGACCTACGAGCCGCTGAAAGTCGTTCACTGGCAGAAGGCGGTGACGTTGTGGTGTCAAGGGAAGGTCGAGATCATCGCTCATCACGACCGCGAGGTCCG
>DASPNQ010000124.1:0-3772 GCA_035626435.1 Vicinamibacterales bacterium | reverse complement strand
GATGGTTGGCGCCGGCGCACCGGTCGGCACATAGCCCCAGTCCGGAATCGGCGTGCCGCCGGGCCCGGGCTCGATGTCGACGGCGCCTTCACCGAGCAGCGAGATCGATCCGATTTTCGCCGTCGAGCGATCGGTAATCAGCGTGCGCATGTCGTCGACGACGTTGAACGATACTTCCGCGCCGCCGGTGACAAGCTCCACGTCGGTGACCGCGCCGACCTCGACGCCGGCGACGCGCACCGGCGAACCGCTCATCAGCCCGGCGACGTTGGGAAACTTCACCTTGAGCGGATAGTTCTGCCAGAAAAAGCCGCCGCCGCCGCCGACGGCGAAGATCAGGAGCCCCGCCATGACCAGCGCGAAGACGGCAATCAGCCCGAATTTCAGCTCGGCCCAGGCGAGTGAACGAGTGCGTGGCATATCGCGAATCCTTTACGAGAGAAACGTCCGCAAATACGGGTCCGTGGTGGTGCGCAAATCCCCGGCTGAACCTTCGAACGCGATACTCCCCTCACGGATCATGACGAAATCGGCCTCTTCGATCTTCTCTTCCGATGCCGGGACCAACGCCATCTCGCCACTTGCCGTGCGTTGCGCCTGGTGTGTCGCGATGAAAAACGCATCACGCAACTGGTGCGTCACCAGGATCGACGTGACGTGCTCGAGATCGCGGAGCTTGACGATCTCCGTATCGACGCTGAGGCAGGTCATCGGATCGAGGCCGGTCGTCGGCTCGTCGTAGAGCAACAGTGTCGGCCGGGCCGCCATGGCCCGCGCAATCGCGACACGACGCCGCTGTCCTCCCGAGAGCGCCGACGGCGGGCGGTCGACATACTCGGCCAGGCCGACGAATCCGAGCACTTCTTCGACGCGCTTGCGCACATCCTCGAGCGGCATCGACGTTTCTTCATACAACTTGTAACCGACGTTCTCGCCGACGCTGAACGAATCGAACAGCGCCCCTTCCTGAAACACCATCCCCATGTGATGACGCACACCCATCATCTGCGTTTCCGTCATCTGGTCGACGCGATGACCCAGCACCCAGATCGTGCCCGAATCCGGCTTCAGCAGACCCAGCATCAGCTTGAGGATCGTCGACTTTCCCGCACCGCTCGCGCCCAGGAAGATCTTGGTATGGCCGGCGCGCACCGAAAAGGTGACATCACGCAGGATCGTCTTGTCGTCGAACGCCAGATTGACCTTGTCGAACAACACCACGGGCGCGTGCGGCTCCGCCAGTTCGACGGGTAACCCGAATGCGGTGATGTCTGCGGCGCGCATCTTCAATCTCTGTTCATCGAGTGTGTCGCCGGCCTAAAACAGCAGCGAGATCAGCAACCGCGTCACGAAGAAATCCACGACCAGGACGACGACGGACGCAGCGACGACGGCGTTGGTCGTCGCGCGACCGACACCCTGCGTGCCGCCGGATGTTCTGAGGCCGACATGACAGCCAATCGTCACGATCACAAAACCCAGAAAGAACGGTTTGATGATTCCCATCCAGACATCCTGGATATACAGGCCCTCGACCACCGAACTCCAGTAGATACCGGATGACACCCGCAGCTGGGTCAACGCGATGATCCAGCCGCCGAGCATGCCGACGGTATTGGCGACGACGGTCAGGATCGGGCACATAATGAAGCCGGCCAGCACGCGCGGCACCACCAACTTACGGATCGGATCGGTCCCCAACGCGCGAAGGGCGCTGATCTGCTCGGTCACGACCATCGACCCGAGCTCGGCGGCGATTCCCGACCCGACGCGTCCCGCGAGCATCAGCGCGGTCAGCACCGGACCGAGCTCCTTGATCATCGAGGCGCTGATCAGACGGCCGACAAACGGCCGGGCGCCGAACTGATCGAGCGTCATGCCCGACTGCAGCGCCAGCACCGCGCCGGTGAAGAACCCCGTCAGCAGCACCACCGTCAGCGAGCCGAGGCCGATGACGTCGATCTGCTCGATGAGGTCGTGCCAATAGAACGGGCGGCTGAACGTCGCCCGGATAGCGGCGCCGCACAGGCGGAAGTACTCCTGCACTTCGAGCAGCGCCGACTTCACCGCTTCAATCGCCCAGCCGCGCCGCTCCGTCATTGAGGCGCCGGCCCCAAGCCGAGATCCCGGGTCCGCAACGCCTTGATCTGATCGCGGAGCGCCGCCGCCTTTTCGAAATCGAGGTTCGCCGACGCGGCCTTCATCTGCTGATCGAGGGTCGCGATGTGCGCCTCGAGCTCCGCCAGCGACCGGAACGCCATCCGCTCGCGCGGATCGGCGACGTTGACGTAATCGCGGTCGTACACGCTCGACAAGACGTCGTCGATCGCCTTGACGATACTGGTCGGCGTGATGCCGTGCTCCTCGTTGTAGGCGGCCTGCCGGGTCCGCCGCCGCTCGGTCTCGCTGATGGCGGCGCGCATCGAATCGGTCATCTTGTCGGCGTACATGATGACGCGCCCGTTGACGTTGCGGGCGGCGCGTCCCGAAGTCTGGATCAACGCCCCGCCGGAACGCAGGAACCCCTCTTTGTCGGCGTCGAGAATCGCCACCAGCGACACTTCGGGCAGATCGAGGCCTTCTCGGAGCAGGTTGATGTCGACGAGCACGTCGAACACGCCGCGGCGAAGGTCGCGCAGGATTTCGACACGTTCCAGCGTGTCGATGTCGGAATGGAGGTAACGGACCTTGACGCCCAATTCCTGGTAATAGGTCGTCAGATCCTCCGCCATGCGTTTGGTCAGCGTCGTCACCAGCACGCGTTCCTTGCGATCGGCGCGATCGCGGATCTCTTTCAGCAGGTCGTCGACCTGCCCTTTCACCGGCCGCACCTCGATTGGCGGGTCCATCAGCCCGGTCGGACGGATCACCTGTTCGACGATGACGCCGCCGGCCTTGTGCAGCTCGTAGGGCCCGGGCGTCGCCGAGACGAAAATCAGCTGGCCGACGCGCTGCTCCCACTCTTCGAAGTTCAGCGGGCGGTTGTCGAGCGCGGACGGCAGCCGGAACCCGTACTCGACCAGCACTTCCTTCCGTGAGCGATCGCCGTGATACATGCCGCGGATCTGCGGCACCGTCTGATGGCTCTCGTCGACGACGACCAGCGCGTCGGACGGCAGATAGTCGAGCAGCGTCGGCGGCGGCTGCCCGGCGCTGCGCTGCGTGAGATGCCGCGAGTAGTTCTCGATGCCATGGCAATAACCGATCTCACGAATCATCTCGAGGTCGAACATGGTGCGCTGGTGGAGGCGCTGCGCTTCGAGCACCTTCCCCTCGCGTTCGAGCTCGGCGCGGCGGACCTCGAGCTCCTCCTTGATCGTGACGACCGCTTCCTTCAGCCGTTCGCGGCCGGTCACGAAGTGCGACTTCGGATACACGGCGGTGCGATCGCGGCGCTGCAGCGCCTTGCCGCTGATCGGATCGATCATCGTCAGCTCGTCGATTTCATCGCCGAACAGGCCGATCCTGAGCGCCGATTCCTCGTACGACGGATAGACCTCGATGATGTCGCCGCGGACGCGGAACGTGCCGCGTCCGAAATCGTGATCGTTGCGCTCGTACTGGATTTCAACGAGCTTGCGCATGATGCTGTCGCGATCGATCCGCTGCCCTTTTTCGAGCGGCAGCACCAGGCCGTAATACGCCTCGGGTGAGCCGAGGCCGTAGATGCACGATACGCTGGCGACGATGATGACGTCGCGGCGCTCGAACAGCGAGCGCGTCGCCGACAGCCGCATGCGATCGATCTCGTCGTTGACGATCGATTCCTTCT
>DASPNQ010000123.1:0-3001 GCA_035626435.1 Vicinamibacterales bacterium | reverse complement strand
AGCTGGCCGTTCATCACCAATATCGCCTCGCGCAACGCCGAAGACGCCGGCGTCTACCACGCGTTGATGGGCAGCATCTGGGTAATCGCGCTGACCGGGTTGCTGGCGCTGCCGGTCGGCGTGGCGGCGGCGATCTACCTGGAAGAGTACGGCACGCGCAGCCGCATTGCGCGGTTCATCGAGCTGAACATCGCCAACCTCGCGGCGGTGCCCTCGATCATCTACGGCCTGCTCGGTCTTGGCTTATTCGTGCGGCTGATGGGCATGGGACAAAGCGTGATGGCCGGCGCGGCGACGCTGGCGCTGCTGGCGCTGCCGGTGGTGATTCTTTCGACGCGCGAAGCCTTGCGCACCGTTCCGGGGACGATTCGCGAAGGCTCGTACGCGCTCGGCGCCACCAAGTGGCAAACCATCTGGCACCAGGTGCTGCCGATGGCGTTGCCCGGCGTGCTGACCGGGCTGATCCTGGCGCTGTCGCGAGCGATCGGCGAGACCGCGCCGCTGATCACCATCGGCGCGCTCACCTATATTCCGTTTGCGCCGGACAGCGTCTGGTCGAAATTCACGGTACTGCCGATCCAGATCTTCAATTGGGTGTCGCGCCCGCAAGCGGAATTCAAGGCCAACGCCGCGGCGGCGATTCTCGTGCTGCTCGCATTACTATTGACCATGAACGCGATTGCCATCGTGGTCCGCGATCGCTACCAACGTCAGGGACGCGCATGACCCTTCGATTGACACTCAGGGTCATGACCCTTCGACAAGCTCAGGGTCATCCCGAGCGGAGTCGAGGAATGAGCGGAGTCGAAGGATGACCGGCGTGAGTCGAACGGTGCCAAGCCTCGCCAACGTCGCCAACCGGCGCAATCAGCCGCCGGCGCGGCTCGACATGCCGGTCAAGATCGACGTCGATCAGCTGAATTTCTACTACGGCGAGAAGCGCGCGCTGGACAACATCAACATCCAGATCCGCGCCAACCTGGTGACCGCCTTCATCGGCCCGTCCGGGTGCGGCAAGAGCACGTTCCTGCGCACGCTCAACCGGATGAACGACATCATTCCGGGCACGCGCGTCGAAGGCAGCGTGCAGATCGACGGCCAGTCGATCTACGAGTCCGGCGTCGACGTCGTGCAACTGCGCCGCAAGGTCGGCATGGTCTTTCAGAAATCGAACCCGTTTCCGAAGTCGATCTTCGAGAACATCGCCTACGGGCTGCGCATCAACGGCCTGACCACGTCGAAGTCGGAATTGGCCGAACGCGTCGAAGAAAGCCTGAAACAGGCGGCGATCTGGGAAGAAGTCAAAGACCGCCTCGGCGAGTCGGCGCTGGCGCTGTCCGGCGGCCAGCAGCAGCGGTTGTGCATCGCACGGGCGCTGGCGATCCGGCCGGAGATCCTGCTGATGGACGAACCCGCGTCGGCGCTCGACCCGATTGCGACCCAGCGCATCGAGGAGCTGATCTACGACCTGAAGAAGAAGTACACGATCGTGATTGTGACGCACAACATGCAGCAGGCGGCGCGGGTCTCGGACTTCACGGCGTTCTTCTGGCTCGGCCGGCTGGTCGAGTTCGATCGCACCGACAAGATGTTCACGGCGCCGGCGGAAAAACTCACGGAAGACTACGTCACCGGGCGATGCGGATAACCGTCCGCGGCCGTCGCCACTCCCAGAGTCGAGGCTAACGCGTGGAAAGAGTATTTCGGCATTTTCAAGAGGATCTCGAAACGCTGAAGGAGCGCCTGCTGGCGATGGGCGGGCTCGCCGAAGAGCGCGTGCGCGAATCGATCCGCGGGTTGATGGAACGCGACAACGCGGCCATCGACGCGGTGCTCGCCAGCGACGAGCCGATCAACGAGCTGCACATGGAGGTCGACGACCGGTGCTTCAAGCTGCTCGCCCTGCATCAGCCGATGGCCGCAGATCTCCGCGTGATCGTCGCGGCGGTGAAAATCAACACCGATCTCGAACGCGTCGGTGATCTGGCGGTCAACATCGCCGAGGCCGCCAAGCGCTACCTCCAGCACGCGCCGGTCAAGCCGCTGATCGACATTCCCAGGATGGGCGACCTCGCCCAGAAGATGCTGCGCGACTCGCTGGATGCCTTCGTGAGGCGCGACATGGTGCTCGCCGAGGCGGTGCTGGCAGCCGACGACACGCTGGATGCGCTCAAGACGCAGATTTTCCGGGAACTGCTCACCTACATGCTGCAGTCGCCCGACACCATCGAGCCGGCACTGGACCTGATTCTGATCTCACGGCACCTCGAGCGGATTGGCGACCATGCCACCAACGTCGCCGAGGACGTGATCTTCATCCTCTCGGCCAGGGACGTCCGCCACCATCAGGCCGGGCCGAATCGGTCGTAACCGGTCGCTCGCACGCGCCTCTTCGCGACGCGCGATCGTCGCGCACCACGGCGGCTCCCGCTGCCGGCCCCCGTTGTGATCTAGAATCATTTAGATCACCCTATGGCCGATACGCTGAGCATCACCGACAACCGCACCGGCAAGACCTACGAGGTGCCGATCGCCGACGGCACCATCCGTGCCACCGACCTCAAGAAGATCACGACCGGCGGCGACGATCCGGGGCTGGCGACCTACGACCCGGCGTTCATGAACACGGCCGCGTGCAAGAGCCGCATCACCTTCATCGACGGCGACAAGGGCGTCCTCGAATACCGCGGCTACCCCATCGAACAACTCGCCGAGCACAGCACGTACCTCGAAGTCGCCTACCTCCTGCTCCACGGCGATCTGCCGAACCAGGAGCAGTTGAAGCGCTGGACGTGGGACATCACCCACCACACCTTCATCAACGAGAACATCCGTAAGGTGCTCGACGGCTTCCACCACAGCGCGCACCCGATGGGTATGTTCGAGGCGATGGTGGCCGCGCTCTCGACCTTCTACCCCGAGTCGAAGAACATCAAGGACAAGGCGTGCCGCAAGAAGCAGATTCACCGCCTCATCGCCAAGGTGCCGACCATCGCCGCCT
>DASPNQ010000122.1:0-66538 GCA_035626435.1 Vicinamibacterales bacterium | reverse complement strand
TGATCACCACGATCTGCGTGGTCTCGCTGACCGGCTCGCCGGCGTCGAGGTTGCGCTTCTTCAGCTCCAGACCGCTGATCGTCTCGACCTTCAACGGCTCACCGGTGTCGAGCAGCATCGCCGAAGGATTGGAGACACTGCTGCCGGCGCGCACGACGTTGAAGTAGTGAGCGACGCCGGGACGGGATTCCGTGTAGTCGTGGTACAGGTCGAATGAGTGCGTGGCCGGGTCGTTCGGGAAATAGACGATTTCTCGATCCTGATGCGCCCGATCGGCCAGGCGCGCCGCTTCCGAGGCCAGTGTGACGGTGGATTGCGGACCGCGCGTGACCGGCAGCTTCGGGGTGAACGGCGCGAGTCCGGCTTTGGCGCGAATCACGAGTGGCGCGGCCGCCGCGCTGCTGTTCATGAAGGTGATCATGACGCGGCCATCCGCGGTCGCCATCACTTGCGATGGCACGTTGCAACTAATCAGACGATACCCCGCCGGCAGCACGACGGCATTGCGGCGGATTCCCAACGAGCGATCGAACACGATCGCGTCGCCGTCGCGGAAATAGCTTTTGGGATCTTTGTACGTCTTGTCGATCAGCACCCGCGCTTCGCCGCCCTTGGGGATGGGCCTGGCCAGGTGCACCTTAAGCCATTCGGTTTCGAGATCTGCCGTCGGATGCCCCTCGCTGCGGGCCTGCGCACCGCTGACGATCTCCCACTTCAGCGGCTGCCCCGTCATCATGTCGGTGACGCGCTCGTCTGTGGCGATGCTGCCTTTGCGAATGGCGTTGAAGAAAAACCGCGCGCCAGCCGTCGTCCCGGTGACTTCGTAGAGGATGCGGAATTGCGCGGTGTCGGGACCGAGCAGCTCGTAGCGCGTGTAGTCGTCTTCCTGCGTCTGACGAACCGGCCCTTGCGCAAGCGCCGGAGAGGCAACAACGACAGCGGTGAGGAGTGCGGCGAGATGGCGCCCAATCATGCGGCGCCATCATAGCGTGTCAGCGCACGCTGGCGAGCACCCATGCGGTGATGCGGTCGTCGGGCATCAGTGCCTGGGTCGTCATCGTATATTCGAGCCCTTCGAGGCGCTTTCGGATGCCCTGCTCGATGCCGCCGAAGGACATCAGATGCGGGACGATCAGCACACGGCGCCCTGCGGCTGTCTGCGCCTGGACCTTCTCGCGCAGTTCCTTTGTTGCAGCCTCCCGCATCGCCGGTCCGGCGTCATCGCGCACGGTCATGTAATCCACCGATGCGTAGGGCGCAGACGTCCTGGTCTGTTCAGCGAGCACCGCCATATCGGCAAGCCAGCGCTGGTTATCGTCGTCCGGTACCGGACCATGCGCGACGATGATCACGGCTTCCTTGGTGGGATCGGTGCTGATGGATTTCGCGCGGTCGGCGACGATCGCGCCAATCAACGGGTGGCGGTTGAGCGCGTCGGTCATGCGGATGGGCACGGTCGAGGTCACCGGTGACATCGGATCCGCGGGCGCGGCCCCATGACTGCTGTGATCGCCGTCCGGCGCACCGTGGGAGCGGTGATCCATCTTCGCGAAGATGGCGAGATCCTTGGGCGCGACGGGACGCAGGCCCAACAGGTACTCGGTCGAGGTGATCACCGAGCTGTGCGACGACACGAATAAGGGCACGGCGATGATCTGTTTGACGCCGCGCGCCTGCAGCTTGTCGACGGCCTGCTGAATCGACGCGCGTGACGCCATGCCGAAGGCGACTTCCGTCGGCTGGGCGGCATCGACGGTCTTCACGACGTCGAGCACCCGTTGATTCCATTCGGGCTTGCCGCCATGCGCCAGCAGCAACACGCCGGTACCCGGCACAGATTGCGCAGCAGCCATCGAGGCAACCGACATCAACGCGACAACAGCAAACAACCGAATCATCTGTTTAACCCCGATGAGAAATAGGAACTAGGAAATAGGAAAACGAACTAGGCATCCGCGACTATCTGGTCCATGACCAGCGCATGCCGAACCGGGCGGTGCGGCCGGCATCGGGACGATAAATCGCGAGCGGCGCTCCCGTGGCCGACAGCCGGCCGACGTTCGGATCCTGTCCATCGGTGAAGTTATCGACGGCCACGAACAGGTTGATGCCGCGCACTACCCGCTGTGACGCGTAAAAATCCCACAGCCCGTACCCCGGCGCGCGGGTGTCTTGCGGCTGACCGTTGACGGTCGCGCGGGCGGCAATCCAGTCGCTGACGAACATGCCCCGCACGTTCGCGACGAAGCCAACGCTTTGCTGCCGCCAGGTCGCGCGCACCGTGCCGCTGCGGGCGTTACGGCCGGTCAGCGGCAGACCCGTCGCATCATCGCGCGCGTCGAGATAGGTATAGGCGCCGGCCAACGCGAGCGCCGGCGTGACCGCAAATTCTCCGTCCAGCTCGAGTCCTTCGGTCACCGCGTCGTTGACGTTCTTGTAGGTCAGCAGCAACCGGCCCGCGACCGGACGGAACGACATATCGAGCCCTTCGCGCGTCATGATCGCCGCCACCTGCGCAGGTGTCGCCGCGAAGCCGAGATTCACCGATTCGATGAGGTCGCGCACGTTGTTTCTGAACAGATTCACGCCGAATCGGGCGCGGCGGCCGGGCGTCGCATATTCGCCGCCAATCTGCAACGAGTTCGCGTACTCGGGCTGCAGGTTCATGTTGCCGAGGACCTGATAGATGCTCGACGGGTTGAGGAAGCGGTAATACAGCTGGCCGATATCGGGCGCACGGAAGCCGCGTCCGTAGGAGGCGCGCGCCGACACGCCGCCGCCGAGCCGCGCGTTGGCGGCGATCTTCGGCGACACCGCGCTGCCGAACTCGGAATGCGAATCCGTGCGCACGCCCAGCGTCGTCGTCAGCCGATCGGCGATGCTCATGCGATGCTGCAGCCACGCCGTGCCGATGCTCGCCTGCTCGCCGGCGTCACGGCGGAGCCGGTTGATGCCGGTGTATTCATCGCGCCAGTACTCGGCGCCCCCCTGCAGCTGCTGAGAGCCGCCGAGAATCTGCGAGAACGAGGCGTCGATCTTGAGCAGCCGCTCGTCGAGCGCCCCCGGCTCGAGCACCGTCGATGCCGGTGGTGCCAGGGTCGCGCGGGAGCTCTCATCGAAACGCGCGACATACGCGCGCGCCTGGATGGCCGTGCTCGCGCGCGGCAGCCATTCGGCCCGGACGTTGGTGTTGAACGTGGCCTCGTCGATGTCGTCTTCTTGCGGGCCGAGCTCGCCGTTCGAACGGCCGGTCGTGCGATTGTCGTAGCCGGTCGTCAGCACGCCCACTGAGAACGTCGTCGTGGGCATCACGCGCACGCGGCCCATGAAATCCACGCGCTCGAATGGGGCACCCGTCGTGTCGAATGTCGTCGGCGTCAGGTCAAATCCGTCGTTCTGATGACGCTCGACATTGAACAGACCCGACCACCGATTGCGACGGAACCCCGCGGCCGCAACGGCGTTCA
This sequence comes from Vicinamibacterales bacterium, assembly GCA_035626435.1. Lineage (GTDB taxonomy): Bacteria > Acidobacteriota > Vicinamibacteria > Vicinamibacterales > UBA2999 > 12-FULL-67-14b. The sequence continues at coordinate 63,071 of DASPNQ010000122.1, read as the reverse complement.
TCTCTCCCAGGCTGCCGCCCGACAGCTCACCGGTAGTGTCGAACGGCGCGGTAGCGTCACGCGTGATGATGTTGATGACGCCGCCGATCGCATCGGACCCATACAGGGCGGACGACGCGCCTTTCACCACCTCGACCTGTTCGAGACGGCCGACCGACTGGCGATCGAGGTTGATCACACCGCCACGCTTGACGCCCCGGGCGCCGGCCAGCGGCTGCCCGTCGAGCAGCACCAGCACCTGGCGTGAGTCGATGCCCTGAATCTGCTCGCCAGCCGCACCCGCGGTCTCCGAACCGCGCCGTGACATCACGCCCGGCACTTCGCGGAGCAACTCCGCGACCGTCTGCGAGCCGCTTTCTTCGATCTGCCGGCGCGACACCACGTTGACGTTGGTATTCAGCGTTTCCCGCAGTTCGTCCTGACGCGACGCGGAAATGACCTGGACGGCCTCGATCACCGCCGCCGGAGTGAGCGCGATCTCGACTGGCTGCGCCAGCGGCACTCGCGCGGTGGCCGTCGCGATCGCGAACCCTGGCGCGATCACCTCGATTGAGAACTCGCCCTCGGCAATCGGCGCGACACTGAACCGGCCATCGCGTCCGCTTTCGACGATGCGCTCGAAGGCGTCTCCTTCCTGCCGGACGATAACCGTGCTGCCGGGCACGACGGCACCGCTGCCATCGCGGACGATGCCGGCCAGCGACTGCTGCGCGGCGGCAGCGGTCGCAAACGAGAGACCGACGAGGAGAGTCACAACGCGAACGAACATAACGCAACGAACCTTTCGACGAATCACTGCGGTCAACGTGAAGTAGATACCCACAGCGGGAGGCTAGGATTGACGAGCATCTGCTGCCCGTAGGTGAGCGCGACACCGGTGACGGACATAATGAGGATGACCACGCCGGCGGCGGCGCCGCAGGACAGGTGGGCCCAGAACAAAACGTTGCGGACACTCTTCATGGATTTGGTGTTGAGAACTGGTCTCAACTTTGGAACCCAGCGTATTGCCGACCAAAAAGGTCGGTCAAGTACAAAATGAGAATTGATCTCAATTCCGACCTCGGCGAGTCCTTCGGACCCTGGCCCATGGGTCAGGACGATGCCTTGATGGACAGTATTTCCTCGGCAAACGTCGCCTGCGGCTTCCATGCGGGTGACCCCGCTACGATGCGCAGGACCGTCGAACTGGCGCGGAAAAAAGGCGTCGCCATCGGGGCGCATCCGGGGTTTCCCGACCTGGTCGGCTTCGGCCGCCGCGAACTCAACGCGTCAGCCGCGGAGGTCGAGGATCTCGTCCTCTATCAGGTCGCGGCGCTGGCAGGGATTGCGGCCGCGCAGGGCGTCCGCCTGCAGCACGTCAAGCCGCACGGGGCGCTGTACAACATGGCGTGCAAAAGCCGCTCGCTCGCCGATGCCATCGCCAAGGCCGTCGCGGCTCTCGACCGCTCGCTCATCCTGTTCGGGTTGCCGAATTCGGAGTTGCTGCGCGCGGGCGAGGCAGCCGGCTTACCCGTCGCGGCGGAAGTCTTTGCCGACCGCGCCTACGATCCGGACGGCACGCTGACGGCACGGGCGAAACCGGGCAGCGTCATCCACGACACGCCGCTCGTCGTCGCCCGCGCCGTGCGCATGGTGAAGGACGGTGAAGTCATCGCGATCGATGGGTCGATCGTCCACCTGAAGGCCGACACGATTTGCCTGCATGGAGACACGCCCGGCGCCGCGGAACACGCACGCGCGGTGAGACGTGGACTCGAAGCCGCGGGAATTTCAGTTCAGAGCCTGACGCCAACACTGAAAGCTGATCGCTGATCGCTATTCATACCGCATCGCGTCGACGGGCTGCAGCGCCGCGGCTTTCATCGCCGGATACAAGCCGAACACCAGCCCGACGAGGAACGACACGACGAATCCAAGCCCGATCGCCGTCGGCGAGACGTGTGTGGCCCACCCCGCATACGCCGAAATGCCGAAGGACACCACGGCGCCGATGCCAATACCGGCAATGCCGCCGCCAACGGTCATCAGCAGCGTCTCGATCAGAAACTGCATCGTCACATCGCGCTTGCGCGCGCCGGCGGTTCGACGTACGCCGATCTCCCGTGTGCGTTCGACGACGGAGGTCAACATGATGTTCATGATGCCGATGCCGCCGACCAGCAGGGCCAGTGCGGCAACGCTGCCGACTACAACGCTGAAAGTGCGTTGTGTGCGATACCGCTGCGCAAGCAGCTCGCGCGGCACGACGATGTGGAATTCGTCCGCCTCCCGTGTCTGGAGCATCAAGCGGCGAAGTACTTCGCCGAGCTCGACTGACCGCTCGGCGTCCTTGACCTGCACCCAGACCTCGTCGACCGGCTGATTCGGCGCGACCTCCAGCGTCTTGCCGGTGATCGACGGCAGCGGTGCGATCGCCGCGCGATTGACGTTGTGCCACGCCATGGTCGTGCCGGCCTGGGGATCGCCGCCCTGTTCTCTCAGCACGCCTACGACGCGGTAGTGATCCTCGCCAATGCGGATCGTTTCACCCACCGGATCGCGATACCCGAACAGCTGCTGCGCCAGCAACGCGCCGATGACACAGACCCGCGCGGCGGTGTCCTGGTCGGTCTGTGCGAGTAGACGCCCGCGCTCAGCATGCAGGCGCAGAATGTATTGAAACGCCGGCGGTGCCGCGAGCACCTGGTGCGGGTTCACGCGATCGGCTCGGCCGATGCGCACGTATCGGGACACGACCGGCGCCGCGATGGTCGCCGACGGCACCATCTCCAACGCGCGCTGCGCGTCATTCGCGGTCAGCCCGCGACGCAGCGTGCCGCGCGCGTTCAACCCGCCCGCGCTCTGCACGACGATGTTGTCCAGGCCGAGGGCGTCGACCTGCGCAAGCGCTTCGCGGGCTGCGCCCTCGCTGACCGACATCATGGCAATCACCGCGGCGACGCCAAGGACCACGCCGAGAACACTCAACGCCGTCCGCAGCCGGTAGCGGCCGAGCGCTTCGACGGCGATGCGCAGGTATTCGCCCAGCTCAGCGAGGCTGAAGTGCATTGGGTCGAGCCGCCGGCGCCGGCGAGGTTGCCAGCGCGGGTGGGAGTAGTGACAGGCGGTCGCCTTCATTCAGGCCGGCCAGGATCTCGACCATGCGGTCGTTGGACTCGCCGAGGTCGACGCGGCGCATCTCGGTTCGGCCGGTCGGTCCGACGACGTAGGCGACGCGCGTGCCCTGGTTGTTGAAGATCGCCGTGACCGGCGCCATCAGGACGTCTGTGCGGGAACCGACGACGACGTCGGCGCGAATGCTCATCTCGGGACGGAGGTCGACGCTGGTCGGATCAAGCGTGATGATCAGATCGAAGCGTTTGTCGTCGAACGGCCGCGTCGCCGAGGCACTCGCCAGCGTGCCGACGCGTGTGACCTTTCCGGTCAAGGTCACGTCTGGAAACGCTTCGACCCGCACTTCCGCCGCCTGCCCGGGGCGCACCCGATGCACTTCGCTCTCGCTGACCGACGCTTCCACCTGCATCCGGTTGACTTCGGGAATGGTGATGATGCCCTGGGTCGCGAACACGCGGTCGCCGATGCGCAGCTTGCGTCGTGGATTGGCGCTGAGATTTTCCTCGTAGACCACCAGGCCGGGCGTGCGGGCGCGAATCGTGCAGCCTTCAATCAGCGCCATCAACGTGTTGACCCGCAGCTCGAGCTCCGCCACGCGCTGGCGGGCGTGGCCGAGCTGCGCCGTTTTCTGCGCCAGGGCCAGCGCCGCGCGCTTCTGTTCGCGCGGATGCGACAACTGCACGACGATGTCGGTGCGACGCCGTGCCAGCACGAGCTCTTCTTCCGCCTCTTCGAGCTGATCCTCGGTGCGCGCCAGCTCGTCGCGCGTGATGTAGCCCTTCTCGAGCAACGGTTTCAGATGGTCGTATTCCTGGCGCAACCGCTCCGTCTTCTTCTGCGCACGCTGCAAGGCGGAACGGGCTTCCTCGACGGTCAGCGCGCCTTCGCCTTCCGTGACCTGTTTCACCTCGGCGCCGGCTTCGTCCCATTCCCCGGCCGCGACCTGCAAGTCCATTTGCGACTGGCGAAGCTCGTTTCTGACGCGTGCCAGCTCGAGCTCGAGGTCGGTGGTATCGAGGCGGACCACGACATCTCCGGCATTGACTCGCGAGCCTTCGGGCGCGAGATCCCGAATCTCGACGTCGCGCCCGGGAACCGGTGATCGGTAGGTGATGGACTGCAGTGGCTTCAAGGTACCGCTCGACGTCAGGCGCGCCACCAGCTCGCCGCGCGACACGGTCGCGATCATCGAGTCATCGCCGCCGGCGCGCGCCCAATAGGCAAACCCGGTCGTCGCGCATACAACTGCGCTCGCCGCGATCAGCGTCCGTCGCGAGTGCATCAAGGACGGTAACCAGCGTGTGACGTTCATTGCGCCAATGCCGCAGGCGACGACAGCACGGCCGCCGGTCCAGACATGTCCAGCCGCGGGTTGAACACGCCGAGCACCGCACGCAGGCGCAGGCTCGACACCACCGAATCGGCGAGCGCCTGGATGCGGCGGCTCTCGGCCTGCAGCAGCCCGGCCTCCGCCGTCACGACGTCGAGATTGTTCGAGAGGCCGTTCTGATATCGCAGCTGCGCGACCTCGACCTCCCGCTTGCTCAGCTCGACGCTGGTCTCCGCTGCCAGCACACCGCGCAGCAACCGATCGCGCTCGCGAATGATTTGCTTCACGTTGTCGGCGATCTGGCGCTCGAGCGTGTCCGCCTCACGGCGGCGCCGCGCGCGATCGATCAACGCGCCCTGATATTCGACCTGTTGCGCGGTGCGGTCCACTGGCATGGCGATGGTGAAGAACGTAGCGAACTTGTAGCCGTCGAGTCCGAAGCTGTCGCGGAAAGTCGGCGCGGTTTCCCGGCGCGTCAACGCCAGATTGACGTCGACTTGCGGCAACAGCTGGTTTCGCGAAAACCGAATCTGGTTGTCGGCGTCGTCGCGCGCCGCGATGCGACTCTTCAAGTCGACGCGATTGGCCAGCGCGATTTTTGTCGCCGACGCCACGTCGATGGGCTCGGTGCTCGGACGCGGAATCGCCGCCTCCACTTCGAATGGCTCGGTGGTAGGCCGCCCCATCAAGAACGTCAGTTGATCGCGCGCATCGTCGACGGCCGACTGCGAATCAAACAGCTGCATTTCGGCCTGCGCGACGAGCTGTTGCGACCGCAGGACATCGAGCTGCGAAACCAGGCCCGCATCGAGCTTTGCCTCAGACGCATCGCGCAGCCGCCGTGCCCGAAGCAGGCTCTGCCGCGCCACCTCGACGAAGGCCTGCTGCGACACGACGCGGTAGTACGCGGCGGCGACGTCGACGGCGACTTGTTGTTCGGAGAGCGATTGCAGACGTTCGGCATCCTCACGCCGCAACTCCGCGGAGTTCAGCGATCGCCGGGCGACGCCACGCCCGAATCCGCGCAGCAGCGGCTGCGTCAGCGTCAACGTCGTGTCGGCGTTGTAGAAGAACACGTCGGTCGACGACTCGCCGAGTTGGCCGGGAATCTGTGCGGACGCGGTACCGGTCGATAACCGCAGCTCCGTGCCGGTGACCAGCTTCTGCGAGACGTCGATGCGATAGGTCTGGCTGCTGACGTCGGTGCGGCCGAACGACCCGAACATGTTCGGCGTGACCTTGGGCTTGAACGTGTTGCGCGCAAGCCGCAAACCGAGTTCCGCTTGCGCGATGGTGTCGGCCTGATTGACGATGCGCTCGTTTTTCGCGAGCGCCTCGCCGACGGCGTCGGCGAGCGTCAGCCGCGGCGGCGCCTGGGCGGCGGCGTTTGCCGCCGCGGCCACGGCGCCCGTTACCAGGACGATTCGTAGGAGTCGATGCATTGCTAATACCTCATCGCAGCGTGACAGGGAAAGCGCCCGACATGTTGCCGCGCATGGTCAACCCCTGACCGCCCATCGTGAACTGCCCGCTGTAGGTGACCGTGCCGATGATGCTCGAGCCCGACAGCGTGCCGACGAACGTGAACGCATCTGAAAATGTCCAGTTGAAACCTTCGGCGGCACCCGACTGGCGCGCTTCGTAGGTAAAGCGCATCGCCCCGCCGCTCGACGTGCCGGTCAACGGCGCGCTGAAGGCCACCGTTTGCGGCACCACACCGGTCAGCGGGATGTTGCCAATGCCGTCACACCGTTCCGACGTCAGCAGCTGCGTGCCGTTGATGTCGGCCATGCCGCTGACGACGCCAGTACTGGCGGTTTGCATCGTCACTCGCAGCGTTTCGTTTCGGCGGATGGTCGCGACGCAATTGAGCGTCACGCCATCCGATGTGCTGCTCCAATTGAAGTTGATGTTGCCGTCGAGCGGTCCTGAGTAGGTCGCGCTGCTCGATGTCGATGGCGGCGTCGTCCCCGGTGGCGCCGGAGCAGCGGTTGACGGCGTGGTGGGCGTCGATGCCGTCGCGCTTGTCGCAGTGCCCGGACCGGCTGAAGTCGTCGCCGGCGAATCGCCACCGCCACCGGCCGCGGCCGCTAGGCCGCCGGCTCCGGCAGCCGCTACGCCGCCGATGATCCCCAGTGTCATGCCTGACATTCCGGCGCTGCCACCCACAGCAGCGCTCGATGTCGACGGCGTCGTGGCACCGCTGCCGGTGTTTGCTGTGGTACTCGCACCCGCTCCAGCCGCCTCGGCGGCCGTCATCACGTTCGACTGCACGATTGTGGCGGCCACCGTCTGTCCCTGGAACGTCGCCGTCGTCGAGATGTTCACGACGCCACTGCTGATCGGCGTCAGCCCCGTCGCGGTCGCCTGGCCGGCCGCGTTGGTCACGACCGTCAACGATGGGGCGCCGCCGAAGGATGCACCCTGGCCGCCAATCGAAAAGGTCACCGTCGCGCCCGGCACGGGCAGGTTGTTGCGGTCGCGGATCTCGACGATCGGGGCAACCGCGGTTTTCTGCTGAATGATGTTGACGGCATCTTCACCTTGGATCACGACGATCTTCAGGCCGGCATTGTTTTGCGCGTACACGACGGAATTGCAGAGCAACGCAGCCACACAAACCAGGGTGCGAGTCGTTCTCATAACGCCTCGGGGGATATCCGGCGGTTGCCGCCCGACGGATGAGGTGCGAGCATATCGCGGCGCGTGCGGGCTGTCATTAACCCCGTTGGCGGTACGCCGTTACTGGGTTTTCGTCAGCGTCATCGGAAAACTCGCCGACGACGACGTGTCGAAAATGACCCCGTCGGGTGACGTGGACGTGCCCTGGCTGTCGAAGCTGAAGGTGCCTACGATGGTGTCGCCGCTGCGGGCGCCTTCAAACGTCGTGATCAGAGTGTTCTGAACGGCGTGGCCATTCGGCGCCGTACCGGTGAACAGGTGCTGTTCGCGTCCGCGGATCGACGAGTCTGTGCCACTGAACAAAACCCCGTACTGCCTCGGCTGGTCCGAGGTGTCCCCACCCGTGCAGGTGCTTGAGACAAACCGTTCAGTTCCGTTTATTTCCATGTGCCCTTCGACCCTGTCACCGCGCGGGTCGTCGATTTCGAAGTGGACAGTGCCGGTAAACATGCGCGTCGTCGTACAACGCAGACCGTTCGTGCGATTGACGCTGGTGAAGAAAGTCTGACCGCTGACGGTCCCCGTGAAGATTTCGTCAGCGTCGACGTTCTCAGCGACCTTCACCGCGGCCAGCGCGCCGCCAGCGACGGCGGCACCGGCCACGGCGAGTGTCGTTCCGGACAAGCCGCCACCACCGCCGGCCGCCCCGCCGCTGCTGCCTGCGGACGAACCGGATGTCCCTCCGCTGGCCGCACCGGCAGCCGCCGCTTGCGCGGCGGTCATTACGTTCGTCTGCGCGATGGTCGCGGTCGCGACCTGGCCCTGAAACGCTGCCGAGACCTGGATCTGAAACGCGCCCGCCGCTGACGGCGTAAGGCTTGAAACCGCGGCTTGGCCCGCGGCATTGGTCGCGACGGTCAGGGTCGAGGCGCCGCCGAACGACGCGGTGCCGCCTTCGATCGAAAAGGTGACGATCGCGCCGGAGACCGGCAGGTTGTTGCGATCGCGCACTTCGACGATCGGCCGCACGGCGGTTTTCTGCTGAATGATGTTGACGCCGTCTTCGCCCTGGACGACGACGATTCTCAATGGCGTGGCCGGCGATTGTCCGCTGGTTTCAACGCCGGCAAGTACTGCCGCCAGCAGCAATGTGCAGATAGTTCTCATGATCGCGTCAAAGTCACGGGGAAGGTTCCGGACGCTTTCTGATCGACCGGCCCCCCGCCTCCGCCGGTTGCCACGCTGACTTCCTCGTATCGCATCGTGCCGGTGATGGTGTTGCCGATAAGAGACCCGTCGAAAGCAAATGTCAGGGTGGCGTTGATGGTCTCTCCGCCGGCCTGCGTGCGTGAGTCATTCCTGGTGTCGCTGCCGCGAATCGCCGCGGGGGTGCCGCTCAGCGCCGCGGTGCGATCGAACTGCGTCGGCGGATTGGCGGGTGTCACGCACGTCGCGCTCGCAATCGTGTCGCTGCCAGTTACTTCGAGCCGTCCGCTGACAGCGGACGTCGTGTTGACGTCGAGTGCCACTTTGGCGGTCCCGGTGATGACGCGCGTGATCGTACAGGTGTTACCGGACACGCGGCTCACGATGGTGCTGACAAGGCTGCCGCTGAACGGGCCGGTGAACGCATTACCAGGTCCCCCGTTTGCGCCTTCGTCGCCGCCGGCGGCCTTCGTGGCTGCCAGCGCGCCGCCCGCGATGCCGGCGCCAACAACGGCGACGGTCGTTGCCGACAGGCCGCCACCGGCGCCGCCTGCCGCGCCTGCGGAACCACCGGCGCTGCCGGATCCCGCACCACCGGATCCTCCGGCGGCACTTGCGGCAGCCGCCTGCGCGGCTGTCATCACATTGGTTTGCGCGATCGTCGCGGACGCCACCTGGCCCTGGAACGCCGCTGACACCTGAATCTGAAATGCGCCGGCAGCCGAGGGCGTCAGGCTCGTCACCGCGGCCTGGCCGGCGGCGTTAGTGGCGACGGTCACGGTCGACGCGCCACCGAACGATGCGGCCGTGCCGCCCTCGATCGAGAAGGTGACAATCGCGCCAGGGACCGGCAGGTTGTTGCGGTCGCGCACTTCGACGATCGGGCGCACCGCGGTTTTCTGTTGGATGATGTTGACGCCGTCTTCACCTTCGATGACGACGATCGTCAAGCCGCCTTGCGACTGGGCGGCGACGGCGGCCGACAGCAGCAGGAGCAATGGCAGTGCCCGCGCGATCGTGTTCATGACTGACGTGCAGCGTGGGCGCCGAGCGGCATTACGACCCGCACTTCAACTGTGGCAGGAACCCATCGATCTGGCCGACGTAGTTGCGCGCGTTTCGCGATTCCGACAGATGCGGATTGATCTCCAGCATCTTCGTGTAGCTGGTGCGCGCGTCCTTCAAGAAGCTGCAGGACTGCCGCGCGTTGAACAGGTCGCGATTGACGTTGCCAAGCAGGAAGTAGCCGATCGGATCGGAGGGCGAGTGCTTCAGCGCGCGCTTACAGTAATCGCGCGCCTTCAAGGGATTGCCGACCTTCTGCTCCGACAGGCATAACCCGAGAAAGCCGGCGCTGCGCAAGCTGTCGTACGCGACCTGGCGATCGGCGTGGCGGCGAGCGCCGATGCCGAGACCGATGAAATGAAAGGCGAGCTTCGAGCCGAGGCCGGTCGAAAAATTCGTGAGGTCGAGGAAGGTGCGGTAGCCGCTGCGCGCGTCGGCATAGAGGCTGAGTTGCACCTTCGGATCGGTGCTCGCGGCGGCCAGCTGCCGCAACGAATCGGCGCGCCAGAGGTGCGCTTGCGCATTCGACGGCTTGAGTTTGATGGCCTGATCGGCGCTGTCGATGGCGCGGGCCCAGACGCCCTTGTCCCAGTAGGCGCGCGCCAGCATCGAGTGCGCGACGTCGTTGTCGGCTTCGAGGCGCAGCGCCTCGGTCAGCTCGCGAATCGCCTCGTCGGGATCGCCCTGTTCGATCAGCACCGCCGCGCACTCGATGCGCGCGTCGATGTGGGTCTGATCGATGGCGATGGCGCGGCGGAAGGCCGCCACCGATTCGTCGTGCTTCATCAGCAGCTGCTTGACCTGACCCAGGTGATAGGCCGCCGTGGCGAAGCCCGGGTCGATGTCGAGCGCCTTCTCGAAATATGCAGCCGCGCGATGCAGGTCGGACTCGCTCTGCTTCCGCTCCATCGGCACCAGGTTGAGCAGGCTCATGGACGAGCGCCGTGTGAACAGCAGCTTTTCGCCTTGCTCGTTGAGATCCTGGGCCGGCTTCTTGATCTGCCGGACGTAGCGGATGCGCAGGCTCACCGCCACTTCCTGTCCGGGCGGAATCATCACTTCCTTGCGCTCGGGCTCGTAGCCTTCGCGGACGCCGCGGAATTCATGCATCCCGCTCGACAGGCCGGGCAGCGTCATCGGCTTGTCTTTCGACAGCCTGCCGATCAGTTTGCCGTCGAGATACAGATCGACGTCGTCCATGTTCGACTCGATGACGGCGGTGCCGAGCATCGACGGCGCGTCGCCGTTGCCGTCGGATAAGCACCCTTGCGCGACGCCCAACAGCATCTCGGGTTCGTAGTCGCCGCGCGCCGTCGGCGTCTGCGACAGCTGCCGCTCCCGCGCGTAGCGGCGCACGTTGGTGCGCACGTACTCGATCAATTCATCGGCGGTGATACGGCCGTCGCATGGATCGTTGTCCGCGTAACCGCTGAACGCCTGCACGAGGTAGTAGGTGAAAAAGCCGAAGCCGGTACCGAGGTTGGGATCCTCGAAGCTCTGCTCGCGCTCGGTGGTGGCGGTCAGCGTCAAGAAGCTCGCGGGCAGCGACTTGAATTGCTGTTCGAGCGCTTCATTGGTGGTCTCGCCGTTGATCTTTCCAGAGTGGCACGCGTCGGTGAGCAACACCTTCCAGCCCGCGCCGACCTTGTTCGCCAGGACGTCGCCGAGCGACGACATCGGATAGGCGGTGGCGTCGAGCTTGTCGGGGTCGACATCGTACGGCGCCAGGTAGCCGCGCCCGTTCTGCACAAAACCGTGGCCGGCGAAATACACCACGACCCGGTCGGCCGGCTGCGCCACCGACGGCAGCCAGGTCTCGAGCTCATGTCGAATGTTCGCCAGCGTGGCCTGTGATCCCTTCAGAAAGTGCACGTTCTCCGCCGGAAACGCCCCGCCTTCGTGGTTGATCAACACCCGATACAACGCGTCGGCATCGCTCTCCGGGAAGCGGAGCTGCTTCGAGGCGTCGAGATTCTTGTACTCGGAGATGCCGACAATCAGCGCGTAGCCGCGCGGCACCGCGTTCTTCACTGCCAACGGCGTGTTCTTCGGCGCCAGAATCAAATCGCGCGGCGCCTGCTGAGCGAAGTCGATCGCCTGCGTCGCCGACGACGCCAGCACCAACAAGATGAGAATCAGAAAGCGTGACATAACACGTGCTATCGGTGAGTGAGACTGAACCTCGCGGTAACGGCCTTGCCAAGCTCCGCCTTGTTGACAATGTACGTCGATTGCGTCTTCGACGAGCTGGGATCCTTGGTGAACACCAGATCGCGCGATTGAATGCTGTTCTGCAGCGACGCGATCATGGTGCCGTTGCCACGCTCGAATGATTTCACCGGTTGGTCGAAGCCGGGCAACGTCGCCAACGGCTCGCGGCTGAGAAACACGAAAATCTGTTCGCTCCCGGGTTCCCCAGCCATCTGGAACCAGTCGCCGCTGGGGACCTCGTATTCCTCGAAGCGTTGCACTTTATTGCGTCCGCCGTTGATTTGCGGGTTCGGGAACAACACGGTCCAATTGCCGCTGGTGCCCTGCTGCGCGACGTACAGGTAGCCGTCGATATTCGACTCGAACGCAAAGCGGATGCGATCGCCGGTGCGGAACTCCTTCGAGGGATCGACGTCCATTGGCGCGTCGTTCACGCCGGCCTGGATCAACCGGAACCGCAGTCCCGGCGCGATGTTCGTCCTGGCGGAGAACATCTCCTTGGCGGTCATCTCCTTGGCCGGCACCGCGGCCGTCGTGCCCGTTACGGCAGGCGAATCCGCGGGTGCCGGCGCCGGCGTCGTGCGCTTCTCCGCAGCCGTCAGTGACGCCGCCGTGGATGCCACGGCGTTTCCGGCGGGCGCCGCGGCCACTTTCGTGTCGTCCGCCCCGGGATTCGCGGCATTCGAAGCGGGCGGAGTCGCGAGTGGCGGAGCCGGCGCGGCGGCGGTCGACGTCGACTCCGCGGGCGGGGCGGTCATGTCCCGCGATGGCGCCGCGATGAGCAATGCGCCGACAACGACAGCTGCCGCGGCGCCACCCGCCCACATCCACGCGCGGTTGGGTGACGGTGGCGGCAGCGCCGTAGTTGCGGCCGCCGGGGCGGTGTCGGGCGTCGCAGCGGACGACGCTTGCGTCGCGAGCGATGGCTGCGACACCGGAGGGGTAAAGGGTTGCGCGGTGCCCGCCGCGACCGGTTGAGTCACCATCGCCGCTGACGATGCCGCCGCGGCCGGCTGGCCAGCCGCCGGCGGCGTGACGATAATCGTCGCGTCGCTGGGGGAGTCAATCGCGGAGAGGCGGGCGCGCGAGTGCTCGAGAAAAGCCAGCAGCGCGCACCGCATTTCGTCCGCCGTCTGAAAACGTTCGTCGGGGCGCTTGGCCATCGCGCGCGCGACGATGGTTTCGATCTCCGGCAACAGGCGGCTCATCGGCGTATCCATTGGCGCCGGCGGCTGCTGGATGACTTTGAGAATCACCGACGAGATCGTGTCGTTGTCCGGCTCGAACGGGCGGCGGCCCGACAACATCTCGTACGCCATCACGCCGGTCGAATAGATGTCGGTACGACGATCGACGGTTTCGCCTTTCAACTGCTCGGGTGACGCGTAATGCGGGGTGCCGAGCACGTTGCCCGATGCGGTGAGCGTATCGGCGACGAGCACGCGCGCCAGGCCGAAGTCCATCAGCTTGATGACGCCATCGCCGCAGACGTGAATGTTGCTCGGCTTGATATCGCGGTGAACGACATCCAGGTTATGCGCGTGATGCAGCGCCTCGAGCACCTTCGCCAGCACGTGAATCTTCTGATCGAGCGTCATCGCGGACTTCTCGAGGACGTCGGCGAGGTTTTCGCCCTGCAGATACTCCATCGCGATGAAGACGACACCGTCGAACTGGCCGGCTTCGTACACCGTGACGATGTTGGGATGCGACAGCCGGGCGCAGGCCTGCGCCTCGCGCATCATTCGCTCGAGGTATTCAGGACGATCGATGTCCGGCCGCACCGTCTTGACGGCAATGGTCCGTTGCAGTGTCGGGTCGAAGGCCTTATAGACCTCGCCCATGCCTCCACGTCCGAGGACCTCGAGGATCTTGAAGCGTCCGATTGATTCAGGCGGCGGTGTCAGGCGAGCCATGGTTGTTGCCTTCTGCGCTCTGCGCGGGTGCTGCGGCCATTAGACTCGATCAGTTCCGTGAGAGCGACATCGGAATCGTAGGGTCGGTAGTCGCGAGCGTCAATAAAGACTCTAACTGCCAGCAACACACTTCAAGGGCAATGCCGCACATATCATTGGAAATCAGGCCTGAAGTTAGCGGCAATTCCCCGTCCGGGGCAGACGAATTTGTAACCAAAATCACGTTTTTCGCACCACTGAAGACTGCAGACTGCGCGAAGGCCGAAGGCCGAAGGCTGAAGGCTGACAGCTGATCGCTGATCGCTGACAGCTGATAGCTGATCGCTGACAGCTGATCGCTGATCCCCGCCCCAGAATGACTAAGGGCGGCGATCCCGAAGGACCGCCGCCCAAAAGTTGCCGCCAACCTGGCTCCCCCCAGCTACTACAGCACTACTGCCGTAGTAAACAGACTGGCGACGCGTCCAGCACTCCAATGTCCATGCCACGACGTTTCAGGCCTGTTTCCGAGGTTTTCCGCACAAGCCGTTGCACGGCCCATACGAAATTGATCGGTGCGATAACGAAACTTGCAGTTACCCCGCCGCGCCCTCGGGGTACTGCAGCGCCAGTCGCAGTTCCTTCGCGAGGTTGTCGACCGTCGTTCCCTGCCGCTTCCACGCGCCGTCGGTCTCGAAGCGCAGCGCGCCAATGCGGCGTCCCCACGGCGAGATGACCCGGCCGATGGCGCGATAGTCCGTGCGATCGGCGTGATGCTGATCGATCTTCTGAATGACGTCCGGCGCGACGCGGATGAACGCCCGCAACGCGGTCGCCGACTTGATCGAGTACTTCCGGCCTTGCCAGGCGGATTCGAAAATGCTGGCGATCTGCTTCAGGTAATTCACGAAGAATTTCTTCGAGTCCTCGCGGAACTGCTCGCTCTTCCGGGCGCCGCCGAGCGCGGCCTCGTCGGCAAACAGTTTTTTCAATTCCTGCGCCAGCGGCGCCTGTCCGACGCGGCCCTTGCCGACGCCGAGCAGCTTGATCTCGCCGTAGAGCGGCGACTCTTCGCGATCGTTCAGCGCGCGCACGACGTCATGCGCCGCGGCCAGCGCTTCGTCGCGATACAGCTGGCGTCCGGACAGCGACACCAGGTGCGAGGCGTTCAGCCGCGTGTGCTTGGCATTGATCGTGACGAACATCTGAACGATGTGATCTTCCGGGACGCGGTCGAAGATGATCGCCGGCACGGTGAAGGGCTCGTCGCCAAACCGATCGATGTCGGCATGCAGCGCCAGCAGCCGATGCTGGCCGTCAATCGCGCGGAGGATGCCTTCGCGCTCGGGCACCTTCAAGCGTCCGACCCACGATCCGCTTTCCGAGGGTTCGAAGGACAGTTTTTCGTCGCACGAGATGATCACCGCGCCGGGGATCGACGGCAGATCGCGGGCCTGCCGGCACTGCTCGTAGTAGGCGACGAGCTCGTCGATCTTCTTGCGGATGATCTGGCGCTGGTAGGCCTTCTCGTTGGAGGCGATGCGGCGCTCCAGCAGATCCCAGTTGATCTTGGACTGCTGGCCGCCTTTCTTCTTGCCGCGGAGTCCGGCCTGCGCCTGGTCCTGGTAGCTCAGCACTTCAAAACGCACGAGCTTGTCGATGTCACTGGCCGTCAGGGAGGCCTGATAGAATTGCACGCCGAACTGCTGCATCCGGATAGCGGCTACGCTGATCATATGAGTCCGTCTGACGGGAACTAGTGGGCCGTCAAAGAGGTGGATTCTATCTTTGCGCCCGCGCACGCTCAACGGTTTTTGCCCGAAATCCCGCAGCTGCTGATTCAGTAATGGGCCAAAAACACGTCGCAAACAACTGGGGTTAAAGGACTTATTGCAATGACCAAAAAGATGCGCCGATCGGGCCTGTTGCTCGTCCTTGCTCTGTTTTTGAGCTCGACCGTATCGACTCTCGGCCAGGCCCAGAAGCCCGTTTCGTCAACTGCCCAAGATGACCCGGACTTTGCGGAGTTCGTCAAGAAGGCGACGACGAAGCCGGAATTCCTGTCGCCGCTGGTCGATCATTTGCCCAAGAAACCGGGCGTGCCCACCCCGAAGGACGTGCTCGGCTACCACATCGGCACGGAGAAAAAACTCACGTATGTCGCCGACCAACAGCGCTACTTCCGGGCGCTGGAAAAAGCGCTCCCCGGCCGCGTCAAGACCGAAGTGATCGGCAAAACGGAGGAGGGCCGTGACGTGATGGTCGTCTACATCTCGTCGGAGGCGAACCTCAAGAACCTCGAAAGCAACCGTCAGAACCTGAAGAAGCTCGCCGATCCGCGCGGCTTGACCGAGGCGCAGGCGCAGCAGGTGATCGCGGCAACGAAGCCGCACTATCACATCACCGCCGGCCTGCACAGCGGCGAGACCAATCCGCCCGAAGCGGTGATCGAGCTCGCCTACCGGCTGTCGGCGAGCGAGGAACCCTACATCAGATCCATCCGCGACAACGTCATCGTCAGCATCACCGGCGCGACGGATGTCGACGGCCGCGATCGCTACGTCGACTGGTACTACGCCTATAAGATCGACGAGCCGTACGATGGCGGCGAGAATTTCGGCGGCCCTCCGTACTGGGGCAAGTACGTCTTCCACGACAACAACCGCGACATCAACTACGGCGTCGACTCGCTGCGCATCCACCTGAACTGGTATCTGAACTGGGTGCCGCCGATCTGGCACGACGTTCATGAAGCGCAGACACTGCTCTACACGTTCAGCGGACAGCCGCCCCAGAACCCGAACCTCGATCCGATTCTGTATACCGAGCTGCCGTTCTTCGCCACCTATGAAGTCAACAAGCTAACCTCGTACGGGATGCCCGGGGTCTGGCATTTCGGCTTTGTCGACATGTGGTCGCCGGGATATCTCGGCTTTGCCGCCGCGAATCACAACGGCATGCTGCGGATGTACGAAGTGTTCAACCAGGGCGGCGCGAACACGAAAAAGGCGCGACTACAGGGTAACCAGTTGACGCGGCAGTGGTATCGCCCGAACCCCGCCGCCGCCGGTGAAGTCGACTGGTCGATCCGCAACTCGATCAATTACGCGCAGACCGGCCTGCTGACCGCCCTCGAATTGACGTCGAAGTTTCCGTCGATGGTCGTCGAGAACTTCTACAGGAAGTCGGCAAACGCCGTCAAAAAGGGCGCCGACAAACCGCCACATGCGTTCGTGATTCCGGCAGGTCAAGGCGACCAGAGCAAGGTCGATCGCGTCGCCGACCTGCTGCGCACCCAGGCCATCGAAGTGCACCGCGCCGATCGAGAGATCAAGGTCAAGGAAGGCACTTTCCCCGCTGGTTCGTACATCGTCAGGCTCAACCAGCCGTACGGACCGCTCGCGAAGACCTTGCTCGAGAAGCAGACCTACCCTGACGCGTCGCTGAACACCTACGACGACAGCGCGTGGACGATGGGGATGGCGAACAACGTCGATGTCAAGACCATCGAGGACAGATCGATCCTCGACTCGCCGGCGACGCTGGTGACCGCGAAGGCCCACACCCCCGGTACGATCACCGGCACCGGCACGACCTACGTCGTCAAACACAACGGCGCGCTGGGCCTGGTGACGTTGCGTTACCGCCTGAAGGACGTGGCCATGAAGGGCGCCTCCGCCGCCTTCAAGATCGGTGACGAAGAGTATCCGGCCGGGGCGTTGATGCTGCCGGCATCCGATCGCGCGCGCCAGGAGATCGAGCGTCTCGGGTTGGTCGCGACCGCGGTCGCGGCGACGCCGGCGGTCGCCGCGGTTGATGTCGATCTGCCCCGCCTTGCCATTTACACGACGTGGGCGAACACCGAGAAAGTCGGCTGGGTACGATTGGCGTTCGATCGCTTCGAGATTCCGTTCGACCTGATTCACAAGGATCATGTGCAAAGCGGCGCGAACCTGAAAGCCAAATACGACCTCATCCTGATGCCGCATCAGACCAACAACGGCAAGGCGATCGTCTACGAGCAGCCGAAGCTTTCAAAGCCGCTCCCCTACAAGAAGCACGACACGTTCAAGTCCTTCGGCATGTATGCGGAGACCGACGACGTGCGCGGCGGCATGGGGCTGGCCGGGGCGGCCGAATTCCAGAAGTTCGTCGACGACGGCGGCGTGCTGGTGACGCTTGGCGTGGCGAGCGCGTTCCCGGCGGAGTTCGGGATCGCCAAGGGCGTCGAGGCGCAAAACCCGGCGCCCGGTTTCTACGCGCCTGGCCCCTACGTCCAGAGCGAGATCCTGATGCCCACGCACCCGGTGATGTACGGCTACCAGCAGAAGACGCTGCCGGTGCGCTTCAACGGCGGCCCGCTGTTGCAGGCCGGCCCGCAGCCGGGCTTCGAACAGTTCGCGGGCTCGTCGCCCGAGCGGCCGCAGATCGTCGCACGCTACACCGGCGGCGAGGCCGGCGTGTTGAGCGGCCTGATGCGCAACCCCGATCAGATTCGCAACCGCCCGATGGTCGTCGACGCGCCGTCCGGCAAGGGGCGCGTCATCCTGTTCGCGAACAACCCGATCTATCGCTGGCAGACGTTCGGCGAGCACGCGATGGTGTTCAACGCCTTGCTGTTCTGGAACGACATGGGCGCCGCCGCACCGGCAAAAACGACGACCGCCGCGCAGCAGTAGCGCCGCCCTGCGGCGTTCAGCCTTCGGCTTTCGGTCCGGACGAGAGGAATTCGCGCATCAACAGCGAGTTCCTCTCGTTGGCCTTGAACCACACGTCGACGAGCGGGCCGATCAGCGGGATCGCCCCGAGCATGACGTCGACCAGCACATTCGACAGCATTTTCGACACCAGCGACGGCGGCGGACCGTACTGAAGCGTGCGCGCGATGAGCGTCAGCGAAATCGCCGCGCCGGCCAGGTTGCCGACGCCGGGAATCAGGTCGAGCACCGCATCGAGGCCGACCCGGCCGAGGATCGGCAGCGTGATCGCGCTGTCCATGATCTTGGCGAGGTGGTCGATGTTCCTGCCAAACAGCCGATTCGCGTCGTCGATCGAGATGCCGCGCGCTGCGGCGAAACGCGCCAGGCCGGTGAAGGCGTGCGCCGCGGCACCGCCGATGCGCCGATCGATCATCGCCGCCATCCGCTCCGCCGCGCGCATGAACGCCCAGCGCAGCGCGAAGTAACCCGCCACCGCGACCGCGAGCACGATCGCGGAAATGGCCGCGAGCCACAACAGCACGGTCTCGAACATCCCTAGCAGGCTAGCAGGCCGGCCGTGTTCGGGCCAGCGCGATGACGCGCCAGCGGGACCGGATCAGGTGCGCCGGGCCGTCAGCAGCAGATCGGGGTCGGCGATGGTGAAGTGCGTGACCTTGCCGTCCTCACGCGCAAAGGCGATCTTGGCGTGCGGCACGCCGATCGGGAAAAACACGAGGTTGCCAACATGCATCAGAAAGCGGCGGGCGGGACTCCCCGGCCGATCGATCCCCAGTCGATCCTGTTGCACGTCGATCGTAAAAAAATCGCGCGGCCCCGCTCCGTACACATATTTGCCCACCAGCATGTCGCGATCGGCAGCGGCCAGCGGTTGCACCGGCATCGCCAGATCCGCGTCCCCGACCGCCGTCAGGTACTCCACGACGGCCATTGCATCGGCGCCGCCGGCCTTCGCATGCGCCAGCAGCGTGATGCCGTGCGGTCCGCGGGTCCTCTGGATGCCGGGCCGCGCCGCAATCAGCGCCTTGACGACGTCGAGTTGCCCCATCATCGCCGCCGAAAAGATTGTCGGCCGAGCGCCGTGCGCGAGCAGAAAGTCGGCGATCGGCTTGTTGCCGACGTGCGAAGCGGCATCGAGACACGTCTCCCAGTCACCGAATCCCCAATCAATCGAGGCACCGGCCATCGCCGGCTGGTGTTCGACGAGCTCGCGAATCCGCGCGAAGTTGCCGTGTGACGCACTTATTGCATCCTTGACGAGGGCAGGATCCTGTTGCGGAAAGGCGTCGGCGCCCTTAATGGCGTACGCACTCGGGGGCACCTGTCCCCAAGCTCGCGCCGACGAGGCGAACACGCCCAGTGCTGGCAGCCCACTCGAAACCGACAAGAAATTGCGCCGTGACATGAACATCGCTACCTCCGGGCACGTTATGACGAGGCATTGGCACCAAGGGCAAGCGAAGTTCGCTTCAGGACATAACCGCTGATCGAAGAATCAGTTAGCGCCTGAGGTCAGGACGTGCGCGCGGACCGCGCGGTCGAATTCCGCGACCACGGCGGCCTCGAGACCGGCGAGCGTGTCGCTGGCAACGATCAGTCGATTGGCCTTCAGGTGGGCTTCGTCCGCCAGCCGGATGAAGTGCGTGATGAACCGCAACCCGGACTCGCCACGCTGCAACTGGCCGAGCAGCACGTAATCGGCATCAAGGTGGTCGGCAACCGCTTTCAGGTTCCGTATATTCCTGGGCTGACGCAGAATCGCTGCGTTGCCGATCACCGCAATACGATCGGGTGCGACCCTCGTCAGATGTTCGACGACCGCATCGGAGAGCGCGGCAATCGGCCGATCGTGGTGCGTCTCCCCCGTCTCGTTGTCGAAGACAGAGACCGCAATCACCACCCGATCGCGCGTGCGCGAGCCGCTGACCGCCAGCCACGTCGCGGCAGCGCCGAGCAGCAGTACCGCGACGGCGAACGCCGCTTTCCAACGCTCAGGCCGCCCAGCGGGTCCCGTCTCCCGAGGAGCGTCCGCGACCGCGACCGGCGCGATGAACTTGAACCCGCGCCGAGGCACGGTCTGGACAAACCGCGGGTTATCGCCGCTATCGCCCAGCGCACCGCGCACCTGCGAGATGCAGTACGCCAAGCCGCGATCGAAATCGACGTGGGTGTGCTTGCCCCACACCGCGTCGCGCAATTCCTCGCGCGTGACGATGTTTCCGGCGCGTGACAAGAGCAGCGCGAGCGCCCGGGCCGGCTGGGGCTCGATCGCGACGGCGCGTCCCCGCTTGCGTAACTCGTGGTTGTCACTGTCGAACTCGAAAAAACCGAACCGGTAGAGCACGACCGTAGTTTATGCTCTGCGTGCAATCCACGACGACGAATGCATCGCGCGGCAGCACTGACGCAAGACAGCTGTCTTGCGAAGGCGGGAGCACACATGAACCGGATCAATGTCGGCGGCGTACTAAAAGGTGGCTTGGCGGCTGGCGTGATCATGGTGATCAGCGAGTTCATCCTCAACGTGCCGATCGCCGGCGCGCAGATGGATGCCGAATTGCGCGCGCTGAACCTGCCGCCGGTCGGCCCGCCCGCAATCACCGTCTTCACCATCGTCACGCTGCTCGTTGGAATCGCGACGGTCTGGCTGTATGCCGCCATCCGCCCGCGGTTCGGTGCCGGTCCGAAGACGGCGATGGCCGCGGGGTTAATCGTCTGGGCGCTCACCTACCTGTATTCGTCGGTGTTCTTCTACATGATCGGCACGCAGTCGCTCGGCCTGGTCCTGCTGACCGTCGTGTGGTCCGCGATCGAGATGATGGTCGCGTCGGCGGTCGGCGGTTATCTGTACACCGAAACGTAGAGGCCGTCCTTCCGCGGTGCGTTCATTTGATCACCAACAACCGATAGTTGGCCGGGTGAAGAAACTGAATGCCGGCGTCGGTCAGGATCGCATCGTCTTCGATGGGGATGCGCAGTTTCGCGCCACCCCATTCGGGGATTGGGGTGTAGGCGAAGTATTCGAACGAAAACATGTGGTTGTCGTGCATGACGAACGTCGTCTGCAGCGGCTGCCAGGTCGTCAATGACGGACCGATGTCGTGCCCGGTGTTGCCGACCGGGTGGAAGCCGTAGACGACGTCGGTCTTGTCGTCCTTGTTGGGGCGATTGAATTCGATCACGCCGAAACCGGCCGCCTGCAGCGCAGCGTCCATCGCCTTCATCGTCGCGTCGGCGCGAACACCGACCTTGATTGCCTTTTTGAACACGTCACGCACGGAGATCGCCTTGTCGAAGGCGTGCTGGATGCTCTTTGGCGGCGCCGTTTCGCCCGGCTTCAGCACGTAGGCGACGCGCTTGACGTCGGTGCCGAAATTCATCAACTGCACGCCCCAGTCGATCATCAGCACGTCACCGGGCTGGATGATGCGCGCATTGGAGGTGGCCGCGATCCCGGTTGGACCGGTGATGTAGACGGAGGGCATGTCGAACTCGGAGCCGAGCGCGCGTGCCAGCAATTGATCCTGCATCCACCATGCGACGTCCTCGAGAGTGGTCTTGCCGGGCGTGATCACCTCGTTGGACAGCGCGCGCTCTGCGAGCTCGATGGCGATGCCGGCGGCTTCGCCGAACGCGACGATCTCGGCGGCGACGCGGTGCGATCGGAAATCGGCGACGAGCTTTTCGGCGGACACGAATCGTGATGCCAGGGTCTCGCCCAGTGTCTTGCGCAAGTGCGCGAGCATCGTCACCGACAGGCCGTCGGCGGGGCCGATCTCGTCGGACATGTTCAGGCCGATGCGTCTGGGGTTGCGCGCTTTGACGTGTTCCGCGAGCGTCGCCGCGGGCGCGATGATGTCGTAGGCGCCGGACTCGCTGAGCATGTAGCCGCCGGGGCCCAGCGCGGCGCGCTCGATGCGGTCGCCGCCGCGATCGGTGAACACGTAGTAGCCCATGCCGGTGACGTAGCCGCGACCGAGATCGTTCCACAGCGGGTCGTAGTGGTTTTCCTTGACGGCGACAATCCACATGTCGATCTGGTTGTCGCGCATCGCGCGCGGCAGCACCTGCTCGAACTTGTCGAGCCGGATCTGGCGCTGCATTTCCCAGCGGCGCCGCGCCTCCTGGGCCTGGACTGGCAGATTCAGCATCGCCAGCACACCGAGCGTGATCGCTAACTTCATCGCCGTCCTCGTATGCCCACGGGCAGTCCCCGTGAAGATTTACAATCGGTTGCATCCCCTCGCCCGTTTCGGGCGACGATATTCTGTCGTCAAACGCCCGTCGGGGCATCAACAACACCCATGAATTTGCACATGCTACACGCCCGTGTCGTAACGGGTGCGCTCATTTTTGCAGCAGTGGTGTCGGGCACGACCGCGGCGGCGCAAAATGCCGAGTCGAAGACGATCAACTACGACACGGCGCGCACCAGCCGCCGCCTGACGGCGACGCAGACCGCGGGACCAATCGTGCTCGACGGCCGCCTCGATGAAGCGTCGTGGGGCTCGGCGCCGCTGGCCACCAACTTCGTGCAGAACGATCCGAACGAGGGCGCCCCGGCGACCTACGACACCGAAGTGCGGCTGCTCTACGATCAGCGCGCGCTGTACATCGGCGTGTTCGCGAAGGATCCATCGCCCGGCGAGATCATCGTCAACGAGCTGCGCAAGGACTTCAACACGGGATCCGCCGACGGCTTCCAGGTCGTCATCGACACGTTCCATGACGAGCGCAACGGCTACCAGTTCGCAATCAATCCGGCCGGCGCGAAATGGGACTCGCAGATGTCGAACGAAGGCCGCGAGCAGAACTCGAACTGGGACGGCATCTGGGACGTCGCGACGCGGATCGGCGAAGACGGCTGGTATGCGGAAATCGAAATTCCGTTCAAGACGCTGAAGTTCGGACCCGAGGCGATGCAGACCTGGGGCATCAACTTCCAGCGCCGCCTGCGGCGAAAAAACGAAAACAGCTACTGGGCGCCGCTGCGCCGCATCCATCAGTTGTCGCGCGTATCGATGGCCGGCCGCTTCGAAGGCCTGCAGGGTCTGCGCCCGGGCGCGAACGTGCGCGTCAAGCCGTATGCGCTGGCCAACTTCAACCAGCTGCCACACGTTGCGGTCGACCGCGATTTCGACGCCGGCATCGACGTCAAGTACGGCGTCACCACCGGGCTCACCTGGGACTTCACGGTGAACACGGACTTTTCGCAGGTCGAAGCCGACGAGCAGCAGGTCAACCTGACGCGCTTCAGTCTGTTCTTCCCGGAGAAGCGCGATTTCTTCCTCGAGAACTCCGGCGTGTTCCAGTTCGGCTCGGGCAATACCGGCGGCGGTGGCGGGGGCGGCGGCGGCGGGGGCGGTGGTGGCCGCCAGAACGCATCGCAGGACATGATCTTCTTCTTCAGCCGCCAGATCGGCTTGTCGCCCAGCGGCGATGCGATTCCGCTGCTCGCCGGCTCGCGCCTCACCGGGCGGGTCGGTGGCTGGTCGGTCGGCGCGCTCAACATCCAGCAGCGCGAGCAGGGACCGAGCCCGTCCACCAACTTCACCGCGCTGCGACTGCGCCGCAACATCCTCGCCAACTCCGACATCGGCGTGATGTTTCTCAACAAGGATCCACGGGGCGCCGATCACAATCGCGGCTTCGGGGCTGACGCCAATTTCCGCTTTCTCGGCGACCTGACCGCCAACGTGGCCATCGCCAAGAGCGACTCACCGGTGACGCGCGTGCCCGGCGAGGGCGACGACTGGTATTCGAAAAGCGGCGTCGGCTACCGCGACAACAAGTGGGAAGCGCGCGGCATGTACCAGACGATCGGCGGCCGCTTCAACGACGAGATGGGCTTCGTGCCGCGGCGCGGCGTCGACAACTCCGAGTTCTATCTCGGCCGCCGGTTCCGCCCGCGGAAGTTCCAGCGGTGGATGCGGGAAACGTTTCCGCACATCCAGTTCGAGAACTTTACGAGGCGCAACGGCGGCGGTCTCGAGTCGCGCTATATGGACTGGCATTGGCCAGTGAACTTCCAGAACAGCACCTTCATCGAGATCGGCACCAACCCGAACATCGAAGTGATCGACGAGCGCTTTACCATCAACAGCCGCCGCAACATCTACGTCGATCCGGGCCGTTACGAGTTCAAGGAGCACTTCATCCTCGCCAATACCAACTCCGCCGCGCCGTTCTCGATGAATCTGCGGGCCGGCACGGGCGATTTCTACGACGGCTATCGGCGCAACTACACGATCGGCGGCACGTTCCGCATGAATCAGCACTTCAACGTGTCGTTGAGCGACCAGATCAACGACATCGACCTCGCCTCGGGTTCGTACGTGACGCACCTGCTGACCGGCCGCTTCAACGTCTATTTCACCACCAAGATGTTCGTAAACGCGCTGGTCCAGTACAACACCGACACCAATCAATGGAGCTCGAACGTGCGGCTCGACATCATCCACCGCCCGCTCAGCGATATTTACCTGGTCTACAACGAGCGTCACGACTCCCGCAGCGGTGCGCTGATCTCGCGAGCGGTGATCGCGAAGATGACCTATCTGATGGCGTTCTGATCAGCTATCAGCTGTCAGCTATCAGCTTTCAGTATCAGCCGTCAGGTTAGTTGTCAGCTATTTCAAAACGGGCGCGAGAATGCGGAGCGCGCCCGTCAGCTCCACGTCCTGCATCTTCCGGTCCTTCCAGCGCGTGATGGCGTAGAGCGCGCCGCACAGCAACACCGTCGCAACCAGCGCCGCTTCGAGGGGCAGCGCCCGCTTGAGCGGGGTCGCGATGGCTCCGTAGGCCATCTCGACGTGAATCCAGTACACGAACAGCGACGATCGTCCGAGCGTCGTGATGACGACACCCGGCGCGCCGGGAGGCAGGTCGCGGATCCACGCGCGGATCAGACCGTGCAATGCATCGACCATCTTCGCGATGGGCAGCATCGCCGTACAGATGCCGAGCCGAATGAAGAAGAACGTCGGCGAGCTGGTCCAGAAATTCGAGACCGGGTAAATCGACGGCCGAAACGACGCTTCGTGGGCCAGGATCGCGCCGGCCACTCCGGCGAACAGCAACGCAATGTGCAGGCGCCGCTCGCTGCGCGCCGACCGCGCGGCATAGACCAGCTCACCGGCGACGGCGCCGGCCAACAGGAATCCCATCCATGGAAAGAGCGCGAAGTTGGTCCGGCCCGGAAGCGGACGAAGGTAGGCCTCGATCGCGTCGGGCAATGCCGACAGCGCGCCCCATTCGCGAATCAACGGCGTCGTCATCGTCACGACCACGGCGGCCACCGCAAACAGCAGGATGCGCAGGCCACGCTGTTGCGAGAGCCCCCAGAGCAGCGCCGCCAGCATCATCGCGACCCCCATCACGTTGAGGATGTCGACCTTGAGAAAGTTGCTGAGCGAGCCCCAGCCAAGCAGTTGCGATTGCAGGCGGAACAGGAAGGCCAGCGCGAAGATCTGCAAGCCGCGCCAGCGTGCCGTCGACGCCGCCGCGGCGTGTCCGAGCTTCGTCGCGCGCGCCGATGCGGCCATCGCCAGAGTCAGCCCAGCAAGGAACAGGAACAACGGCGACGCCAGACCGGCAACGAACACCGTGTACATGTAGAGCGTGCGGCTGCGATCCTCCGGTCGTGTCCACGCGTCGATCACGTGTGCGCCGACCATCACCACCACCGCGATGCCACGCAACCAATCGAGGTAGGCCTTCCGCGGCGGCGCGGCGGTGCTCAGGCGTGGACCTCGAAGCTGGTCTCGAGGTCGATGTCACGCCGCAGCGAATGCCAGACCGAGCAGTACT
The DNA here is from genome assembly GCA_035626435.1 of Vicinamibacterales bacterium. Taxonomy (GTDB): domain Bacteria; phylum Acidobacteriota; class Vicinamibacteria; order Vicinamibacterales; family UBA2999; genus 12-FULL-67-14b. The sequence continues at coordinate 37,098 of DASPNQ010000122.1, read as the reverse complement.
TCTCGCGCGACAGGTCGATGGCGCGTTGAATGGCGTGCGGCGGCACGTCGCCGCCAACGATGAACACCAACGTGAAACGCAGAAAGTGCCGCGGCGGGTCCTCTTGGCGGTTGCCGCTGACCCGGGCTTCCAGCGAGGTCAGCGGATGGCGGCCCTTGACGATGATGTCGGCGAGATCGATCGCCATGCAGCCTGCCAGCGCCATCGCCACCGCTTCGGGTGGCGAGGGACCGTCGCGGCCGTCGCTGTCGAGAGTGATTGCGGATCGCGTCGTGGCCGCGCGGAACTTCAGCCCGCCCTGCCAAGTCAGCGTCGCCGTGATCGGCGGCTTGGTCACCGCCACAGCGTAGCAGCGATCGCCGTCCGGCTTCGCGCCTTCGGCACGACGGCGGATCGGCTCAGGCCGCGCGTCCGGCCGTGTGGCGCGACGGCGCCTTGCCGGTGCCGGTGGCCATGGCGAACAACAGCCACGCGAGGGGTCCGGCGACGAGGAGATAGGTCAGGTATTGACCATAAATGCCGTCCGGACCGTACGGTTCCGTCGCCCAATGCAGCGCCTCGCTGCCGGGAAAGAGGTTCGCTTCGGTGAGCTCGTGGAAGCCGTAGATCAGCAACTGCGCGACGAAAATCAGCAGGAACACCGCGGTCACCTGAAAGAACAACGCGAGATTGACGCGGTGGCCGTAGCGCGACCACAACGCGGCAACGGCGGCGGCGGCAAGCGTGCCGGCGACAGCGCCGAGGATGATCGAGTAAGCCTGGATCTGCGTGAGTAGCGTGCCCATCAACAACGCCGTCTCCATGCCTTCGCGGGAAATCATCAGCAGCGTGAACAGGAACACGCCGATCCACGCGGCCGTGCCGCTTTTCGCTGCTTCCTGCCGCAGATGTCCCTCAATCTCGCTCTTGATCTTCTTCGCGGTCCGCCACATGTGCACCGTCAACGACGCGACCGATACCGCAGCGACCAGCGCGAGGATGCCCTCCCACAACGCCTGATTCGAGGCCTGCTGGAACAGGTACGCGGCGCCGACGCTGAGCAGCACCGACAAGCCAATGCCCCAATGCACGGCCGGGATCAGTTCGCGGCGGCCGCTCTTGCGCAGGTAAGCGAGGCTGATGGCAATGATGAGGAAGGCTTCGAGACCTTCTCGGAGCGTGATGACGAATGCTTGCAACATACGGTGCGAACTCGGCGTGGGAAATGAGAATCAGTCTCAGTTCGAGAGGTTCAGCATATCCGACCAATCTGGTCGTCGGCAAGTAATTGATTTGTCGGGAACCCTTGCATGCGATCGCTCGTAATGCTAAATAATTAGCAGATGCTAAAAATTTGGCGGCAACTCATTCTCCTCGCCCGCGTCAACGGAGATCGCCGATGACCGCCGGCGAAATGCTGTCGCGTCGCGAGCGGCAGATTCTCGACATCCTCTACGCCAAGGGCTCGGCGACAGCTGCGGAAGTGCGGGAGGCGCTGCCCGATCCGCCAAGCTACTCGGCGGTTCGCGCGTTGCTGCGCATCCTCGAAGACAAGGGCCACGCACGTCACGAAAGTCAGGGCACCCGCTACGTCTACGTCCCGTCCGTGCCCCGTGAGAGCGCGCGCGACTCCGCGCTGACGCGGATCGTGCAGACGTTTTTCGACGGCTCTGCCGCGCAGGCCGCGGCGGCGCTGGTCGATTCGGGATCGTTATCGGACGAGGAGCTCTCGCGGTTGTCCGCCTTGATCGATCGCGCCCGAAAGGAAGGCCGCTGATGGATCTGGAACTGATCGTCAAGACCAGCGCGGTGTTGATGTCGGGGTCGATGGTCGCCGCGCTGTTGCGTCGCGCCGCGCCGTCGACGCGGCATCTCGTCTGGCACATCTCGATCGTGGTGGTGTTGCTGGCGCCGGTGCTGATGGCGGTTGCGCCGTCGTTCACCGTACCGATAGGGCCGGTCGTCGCAGATGTACCGGTAGCCTCGTTTGACGAGACGCCGCTGACGCTGCTGCCATTGAACACCGAATCCGGGCAAAACAGCGCGAGAGAAACGGCTGCGGCCATTGGCGCGCTGGGCACAGCGCTAACGGCGGCGTGGTTCCTGCTGTGCTGGCTGTTGAGCGGCCTGTCGGTGTGGCGCGGCTCCGTTGCCGCTCCTGAGCAGTGGCTGAACGAGGCACGAGCACTCGCCAGGCGGCTGGGCGTGACGAGCATCGTCACCGTCAGGCAAATGCGGCGCGAGGGTAGTCCGCATGTCGCCGGGCTGTTCGGCTCCGTGGTGATGCTGCCACCTTCGGCGACCGGGTGGAGTGTCGAACTACGGCAGTCCGCACTGGTGCACGAACTGACGCACATCCGGCGCCGCGATCGACTGACTCAGGCGATTGCGCACGCCGCGTGCGCGATCTACTGGTTCAATCCGCTGGTGTGGCGGGCCGCCGCCGGACTCGCGCGCGAGCGCGAGCGGGCGTGCGACGACGCGGTGTTGCGATTTGGCGCGAGGCCCTCGGAGTACGCGTCGCTGTTGCTGAATCTTGCCAGGTCCGCTCGTCACTCATGGACGCCGGCCGCTGCGCTCAGCATGGCCCGGCCCTCCACGATGGAAGGCCGGCTGATCGCGATCCTCGCGGATGCCGTTCGCACGCCTCGTCGATCGACGCGCTGGCTCGTGGCGGCCGGCGTGCTCGGCATCACCACCGCGATCCTCGGAGCCCAGGCCGACCGGCCAGCACCGATCGCATCGCCAAAGCCGCTCATCAAAGCGCAGGAAGTGATGGGCTTGGACGCGGACAAGTCTTCGACCCCCGTCATCGGCGCGCTGGTCGACGCCCTCCGTGACGGCAATCGGCAGGTGCGCGAACAGGCGGCAATCGGACTCGCGCTGACGCCTGGCGCGGGTGTGGTGGAAGCGCTGCTCGGCGCGCTGCAGGATGCCGACGCACAGGTGCGCGAGAAAGCGGCGATTGGCCTGGCATTCCGACGCGATCCGCGGATCATCGCTCCACTGCTCACCGCCATTGAAGATACGGATTCGCAAGTACGTGAGAAAGCGGCCATCGCGCTCGGCGCGAGCGGTGATCCACGGGCCATTCCCGCATTGACCAGAGCCGCGAAAGATCCGGACCCGCAGGTGCGCGAGAAGGCGGTCGCCGGCCTGTTCCTGCTGGGGCGGCTGCAGTGATGCTCGCGGCGGCGTTGTCGCTACAGATCGCGCTGGCCCCATGCACGCTGGAGGGTGTCGCGGGCGACGCCAGGTGCGGGACCTATCGCGTCTGGGAGGATCGCGCCGCCAGGAAAGGCCGTCAGATCGATCTGTCCATCATCGTCTTACCCGCACTCGATACGGCGAACCGCGCGCCGGATCCGTTCTTCCTGTTGTCGGGCGGGCCCGGAGACGCACCCTCGTTCAACGCTCGCTTTTTCAGCCGCGCCTTTCAGGACGCCCGTCGAACCCGCGATCTGGTGCTCGTCGATCTGCGCGGCACCGGCAGATCGTCGCCGCTGTTGTGCCCCGAGCTCGCCAAGCCCGGTGACGACGGCGTCTACGACTCGGATTTGCTGAGCGTGGCCGCGATCCGAGCGTGCCGCAAGCGACTCGAGAAGACCGCGGATCTCCGTCAATACACCACCGAGATCGCGGTCGACGATCTCGAGGAGGTCCGGCAGCGCCTCGGATATGGACGGATCAACTTGTACGGCACCTCGTACGGAAGCCGTGTCGCGCAGGTCTACATGCGCCGTTACCCGCAAAGTCTTCGCGCCGTAACGATGAAAGGGATTGTGCCGCCATCTGGCGCGTCTCCCGAAATGCATGCGCCGTCTGGCGAGCACGCGTGGCAATCACTGGTTGCACGGTGCCGCGCCGACGCAGCATGCGCTGCGGCATATCCCACACTCGACGCGGACTTCCGGCAGCTGCTGACGCAACTCGAAAACACCCCGGTACTCTCCGTGCCGGCCAGCGGCGAGCAGCCCGCGGCGCGGATCACCGTGACGCGCGGGTTGTTTGCCGAGGCGTTTCGCAATGTGTTGTACACGCCCGAAGGTTCGGCGCAGGCGCCGGCGTTGGTGCGGCAGCTGTTGGATGGCGATCGACTCCGACTCGCCGCAATCGCGTTGTCGGGGCGCACCGTGCTCGGAGGCGAACGTCTCGCCGCAGGCTTCTTCCTGTCGGTATCGTGCACGGAAGATGTGCCGTACCTGTCGAAGCGCGCCGACGCGGCGGCCGCACCGACGTTTGGCGGCGCCTACCGGCTCGAGCAGCAACGGGCCGCGTGCCGCGAATGGCCGCGTGGCCGCGTCTCGAGGCAGCATCGCCAGCCCACGCGCTCGGCGATTCCGACACTGCTTCTCTCAGGCGAATGGGACCCGGTGACCCCGCCGGCATTCGGCGACGAGGTCGTGCGCGGGCTGCCGAACGGCGTGCATGTCGTCATTCGCAATAACGGTCACCCGATTGGCAATGCCGAGGCGTGCATCGGCCGCATGGTGCGGCAGTTCCTCGACAACGCCACGCCTCGAGGCCTTGATCAACGCTGCGCGGCAGAACCCGCCGCACCGCCCTTTGTCATGCCAGGAACGCAGCCATGACCAGTGTCGTTTCGGACCTCAAGCACGGCGTTCGCGTGTTGTTCAGGACACCGCTGTTCACGATCTGCACGATCGCGGCTCTCGCGATCGGGATTGGCTCGACGACCGCCCTGTTCAGCGTCGTCTATGCACTGCTGATGAAGCCGCTGCCATACGGGGACGCGGACTCGCTGGTCGTGATGTGGGAACACCACCTGGCGCGCAATCGGCCGCGGAATGTGGTGAGTCCCGCGAATTTCCTGGCGTGGCGCGAGCGCAGCCAGTCGTTCGACAGCATGGCGGCATTCACGCAGAATCGCGTCACGCTGACCGGCAGCGGCGAGCCGCAGGAACTCGCGACGATCATCGCCACCGCGAACATCTTCGACGTGCTTGGCGTCGCGCCGGCCCTTGGCCGGCCATTTGCCGCCGGCGAAGATCAAGATGGTGCCCCGCGCACAGTAGCACTGTCGCATGCGCTTTGGCAGCGGCAGTTCGGCGGTGATCCAACTGTCGTCGGCCGCGACGTGTCGATCAACGGTGAGCCGGTCACGGTGATCGCGGTCATGCCGCGGACGTTCGAGATCTTCGGTTTACCAGCCGATGTGTACTTGCCGTTTCGGATGACGCCTGCCACGAGCCGGCCAACCGGACGGAGTCTCGTCGGCATCGGACGGCTGAAGCCAGGGGTCACGCGCGATCAAGCGCAGGCCGAGATGGAGGGCGTCATGGCGGCGCTCACCCGCGAGTGGAGCGATTTCAACACCGGGTGGACGATCAACCTCGTTCCCCTCCGAGAGCAGCTGGTCGGCGACGTGCGGCTCGCGGTACTGGTGCTGTTCGGCGCGGTCGGCGCGGTGCTGTTGATCGCCTGCGCCAACATCGGCAGCCTGATGCTGACGCGCGCGTCCGCGCGGCGGCGTGAGCTGGCGATTCGATCCGCGATCGGCGCCGGCACCGGACGGCTGTTGACCCAGTTGATCTGCGAATCGCTGCTGCTGTCGATCGCCGGTGGTGTCGCCGGCGTGCTGCTGGCGGCGTGGTTACTCGACGGCCTCGCGACATGGCTCGGATCGCGACTGCCGCTTCCGTTACTCTCGCAAGTCACTGTCGACCCAGCCGTCCTGGCGTTCGCCGCAATCGCGACGATGCTGACGACGACGCTGTGCGGGCTCGCGCCGGCGATCGGCGCAACCGGCGGATCGCTGATCGGCGCGCTTCGCGAAGGCGCGCAGCATCTCTCGGCATCACGGCGCGGCAGCCTGCTGCGTCAGGGACTGGTGATGGCGGAAATCGCGCTGGCGCTGACGGTCCTGTGCGGCGCCGGTCTGCTCGGCAGGAGCCTGATGCAGTTGCAACGCGTCGACCCTGGGTTCACGCCTGACTCCGCTTTGTCGTTGCGCGTCACGCTGCCTCAGCGCACCTACGGCAACAGCGATCTTCAGCACGGCTTCTATACGCGGGTCATCAACGGCCTGCGCGCGCTCCCGCAAGTCACGCACGTCGGCGGCACCTCGTTCCTGCCGCTCGCCGGGGTCGGGCCGGCGACGTCGTTCTGGCGCGCCGATGCGCCGCAGCCCGCGCCGAACGAACGGCCCGTCGCCGACGCGCGGCCGGTAACGCCCGGCTATTTTGCGGCCATGAACATTCCACTGCTCGCCGGCCGGGACGTCAACGATGGTGATACCGCCGACAAGGATCCAGTGGCGGTCATCAACGAAACGTTCGCCCGCCAGATTTATCCCAGCGACAATCCGCTCGGCCGCAAATTCATCCTCAATCTCGGTAACACGAAGCCGCACGAGATCATCGGCGTGGTGGGCGACGTCAGGCTGGCGACGCTCGAGGGCGACATTCGCCCGACGGTATACCTGTCGTCACGGCAATATGCGTTCGGCCTGATGAATTTCGTCGTGCGGACGACCGGCGATCCGGCGCGCCTCGGCCCGTCGGCCGTGCGGATCATCCGCGAGATCGATCCGCTGCTGCCGGTGTCGGCGGTAAGGCCGCTCGACGACGTGTTCGCGGAATCGATCGCGCGGCCGCGGCTGACAGCGGTCGCCATGAGCATTTTCGGCGGCGCCGCGTTGTTGCTCGCCGCGCTCGGCGTCTACGGCATCGTCGCCTATTCCGTGTCGCAGCGCTCCCGCGAGTTCGGCATTCGCGTCGCCCTTGGCGCCAAGCCCTCTCAGATTATCCGGATGGTGGTCGGCCAGAACCTGCGCATCGTCGCGCTCGGCCTGGCGCTCGGTCTGCTGGCGGCGGTGCCGGCAACGCGGTTGCTGCGCGGCTTGCTCTATCAGGTCGGCCCGAACGATCCCACGACGTTTGTGGCCATCGGCGTGATGCTGACCGCGGTCGCGATCGTCGCGGCGTACCTGCCCGCCAGGCGCGGCACGCAGATCGATCCGGTCGTGACGCTGAAATCCGAGTAGGCGGCCGCGACGCGTGGACGTGCTGTTACTCTGCGTAGACGACGGTCCGCACGCTGCGATGGTTGCGCGCGAGCTCGGCGGGCAGCAACTTGCTGAAGTAGACCTTCGATTCCGCGATGTCGCGGGCGTTCGGCTCGACCTTGACGATGTTGAACTGCAGCTGCGCGAGGACGGCGCGCATGTCGTAGTAGCGGTTCTTGGTCTTGACGACGACTTCTTCGAAACCAGCGCCGATGGCCCAGACCTCCGACTCCTCGGTGAGCGCGCGGAAGTGGCCCTGGCCGCGCCAGTCCCGGCGGGTGCCGCCAATCCACGAATAGAGAATGCGCCGGCCTTCGAAGTTCACCGAGCCGTGCAGCCGCGCCACCAGGTCGCGCAGCTTGGGGACGTTTTCGTCGGCACGAATCTCGTGGACGATCTTGTAGGACACCGGCACCAGGGCACCGGATGGATCGTCCGGCAGCGGCGCTTCGGCCATCAGGATCAAAGACTCGCGGTCGCGCAGGCGCTCGATGATTTCCGCGGCGGTCTTGCGGCGCGGAAATTCGCCGAAGTATTCCTCGATGTACTGGATCTCCCAGGCGCCGGGTTCGAGCGCGTACTGTTTGATCAGGTACTCCACGCGGGTCGATTATACGAGAAGCGATAACCTCCCGGTCAGCCAGCGGTGCTCGGGCGCCGAACGCGCGAGGCCGACAGCCGCGCGGTAGCAGTCGATGGCCCGAGTCGCGTCGCCGGCTTCGCGCCACAGCTCCGCCTCAATCGCCTTGAACAAAGGGTGACGGTCGAGCGTGCCACGATGGTCGATGGCGTCGAGGGCGGCCAGCCCGGACAGTGGGCCTTCAACGCGTGACAGTGCGACCGCGCGATTCATCGCGACCACCGGCGACTTCGTCCGCGCCAGCAGTTCGTCGTAGAGGTCGACGATCTGCCGCCAATCGGTCGCCTCCCAGGATGGCGCGCAGGCATGACAGGCCGCAATGCCCGCCTCGAGATGCAACGCGGTCACCGTGGCGCCGTCCGAGGCGCGATCCAGCGCCCGCATCCCTTCAGCAATCATCGCGTGGTTCCATAGGCGGCGGTCCTGGTCGCACAGCAGCAATAACGCGCCGGCGCCGTCGACGCGCGCGGGAAAGCGGGCCCCGTGGAGCAACATCAGCGACAGCAGTGCCCAGGCACGCGGCCTGTTCGTCGCGGGATGTCCAGCGACCATTCGCGCCAGCCGGATCGCTTCCGCAGCCACATCGTCACGAATCAGGAACTCACCAGCCGTGGCCGCGTACCCTTCGTTGAACATCAGGTACAGCGCGTCGATCACCGAATCGACGCGAGCCGGCAATTCGGCAGGCTCGGGCATTCCGAAGGGCGCTTGAACATCGCGCAACTGACGCTTGGCCCGAACCAGGCGCTGCGCGATCGCCGGTTCCTGTGCCAGCAATGCCCGCGCGATCTCACCGACGCTGAAGCCGCCTACGAGTTTGAGCGCAAGCGCGACTCGGGATTCAGCGGGCAAATCGGGATGACAGGTCAAGAACAGCAACCCGAGTTGATCGTCGTCCACGGGCGGCAGTTCATGGCGCAACAGCGGCGCCGCCGGCGGCGGCTCGATGGTTGGCGAGCCGTACGCAAGCACCGGCTGCTTGTCGACGGCCATCTTGCTGTGGCGCAGCCGGTCGAGTGCGCGATTGCGCGCGACCTGGAACAGCCACCCTTCGGGATGGTCGGGCACGCCGCGAAACGGCCATTGCTGCATCGCGGCGATCAGCGCGTCTTGCACCGCATCCTCGGCGAGTTCGAGATGCGATGGACCGAGTACCCGCGTCAGGGTCGCGACCATCTGCCCCGCCTGTCTGCGGAACAAGTGGTCAACGAGCGCAATCGGATCAGACGACATGGCAGGAGCCGCCAAATACGCGTGGATACGTCAGGCCGGCGTTGCCGCGTGGCTACGTCGGCTGAACCTGTCGGATTTCGATCGAGCCGAAGTCAAGGTGAGGGCAATCTTTCGCCAGCTCCAGCACTTCGTCGTAACTGTCGGCTTCGATCAGGAACAACCCGCCAATCACCTCGCGGGATTCCGCGTACGGACCGTCGGTCACTTTCAGCGCCCCACCGGATCCGCGCATGACGCGGCCTTGGCCGTCGTACAACTTGTGGCCCTCGATCGCGCGTCCGTTCTGCTGCACCTTGGCGCGCCATGCAATGTAGCGCTGGATGATCGCCTGCATCTGATCCGGGCTCATGTCCGCGTCCCACCGGCCGGCGTCGTGCAGCAACAGGATGAATTGAGCCATTGAACACTGCTCCTTGTCGGGATTGACGCGCCGCGCACCGCGCACAGCCGCGAATCCGCTTCTGCTCAATGACGTATCAGCGAGTTGAAAATCGACAGTATGGGCTCCCGCCGCCCGCTTCTACCTACCCACCGGCTCCCCGCTCCCGGCTCCCGGCTCCCGGCTCCCGGATCAGTATTCCATCCCGATCGCTCGTCCCTGATCGTCGACGTCCAGCTTCTGGGCCTGCGGTACTTTGCCCAGGCCTGGCATCAGCATCATCGCTCCAGCGATCGCCACCACGAACCCGGCACCGGCTGACAGCGTGACGTCGCTGATCGTCAACGGCCAGCCGATCGGCGCGCCGGCCTGCTTGGGATCGTCGGTGAACGAGTACTGCGTCTTGGCGATACAGACCGGCAACTTGCCGTAGCCAAGCTGCTCGAACTTTTCGAGGCGCGATTTTGCAGCGGGCTTGAACGACACCCGCTCGGCGCCATAGACCTGCGTGGCAACGGCGGCGATCTTCTCGGTCAACGACTGCTCACGAGCGTAAATCGGCTTCACCTTCGACGGGTCCGCCGTCGACGCGACCGCCACGATCTTTGCGGCCAGGTCCTGCATCCCTTCGCCGCCCTTGGTGTAGCCTTCGCAAATCGCCGCGTCCGCACCGAGGGTGCGGCAATACTTCAGCACTTGATCGAGGTCGTCATCCTTGTCGCCAGGGAACCGATTCAAGGCGATGACCGGCTGCACACCCCACCGTTTCAGGTTGTCGAAATGCCGTGCGAGGTTTGGAAATCCCAGATCGACCGGTCCGTCGGGCGAGCCGCCCTGCGTGCGCAGAGCCTTCAACGTCACGATCACCGCCGCCGCGGCCGGCACGTGTCCGCACATCGGCATCACCAGATCGAAAAACTTTTCCGCCCCAAGATCGGCGGCGAAGCCCGTTTCGTTGACGACGAAGTCGGCGAGGTGCAGGCCGATCCGTTGCGCGAGCACGCTGCTCGTGCCGTGCGCGATGTTCGCGAACGGACCGCAATGCACGATCGCCGGCGCGCCCTCGGTGGTCTGCACCAGGTTCGGCATCAAGGCATCGTTGAGCAGCAGCATCATCGGGCCGACCGCCTTCAGATCCGCGGCCGTCACCGGCTTGCCGTCGTAATTGAAGCCGACCACGATTCGTCCGAGCCGCTGGCGCAAATCGGCGCGGCCGTCGGCAAGTGCGAGGATCGCCATGATCTCGGATGCGGCCGTGATCACAAAGCCGGTCTCCCGCGCCGGACCGCTTTCGCGGCCGCCGAGGCCGGTGGCGATGCGCCGCAGCGCACGATCGTTCATGTCCATGCATCGCGGCCACAGAATCTCTTTGGCATCGAGCCGCAGGTCGTTTCCGAAGTGCAGGTGCGTGTCGATCAGCGCGGCGAGCAGGTTATGCGCCGAGGTGATCGCGTGAAAGTCGCCGGTGAAATGCAGGTTGATGCGATCGATTGGCGAGAGTGACGCCTTGCCGCCACCGGTCGCGCCGCCCTTCATGCCGAACACCGGACCCAGCGACGGCTCGCGCAACGCGGCGACGGCATTGTGGCCAAGCTTCACCAGCCCCTGGGTGAGACCGATGGTATTAACGGTCTTGCCTTCACCGCTGGTCGTCGGCGTGATCGCCGTGACGAGGATCAGCTTGCCGCGCCGAGCCGGAAAGCGTTCGAGCGCTTCGAGCTTGATCTTGGCGATGGCATGTCCGTAAGGTTCGAGCAGATCAGGCGTGAGTCCAAGCCGGGCGGCAACGTCGGAGATGGGGAGCATCATGAACCGAGTCATTCTACTCGGCTGCCAGGCACGTCGCGCATCCGCGAGCGATCGCGTCGTATGCGCTATCGCACCAGCACCGCGCGGGCCGTCGCATCCCACTGCTCGGACCATCGCTCGGGCGGATGCTGTGCCAGCCACACACGCGACTTCGCCACCGGCGAATCCGGTGTCACCGTGCCGGTTGCCGCGGCCACCAACAGCGCGGCGAGGTCGCCCGGGTCGCGGAACAGCGTGCCGTGCTGCCCTGCGGTCATCACTTCGCCGAGCACCGGCGAGTAGTCATAGACCGCGACCGGGATGCCGGCCCCGCTCAGATCGGCGAGCTTCATCGGCAAATCGAGGCCGGACGACGACTGGTGCAGGCACAACCCAAGATCGGCCATGCCGACCAGCGTCGGATAGTCTTCGGGCTCCAGCCACAACATCCGGACGACGATCGCCTTCAGATTGCGGCGCGCCAGCCGGGTCTCGAACGTCTCGCGTAGCGGGCCACGACCGGTCAGGAGCACGGCCAGCGCCGGCGCGTCACCATGCTGCCGCGTCAGTGTGCGCTCGGCACGCTCGAGCGCCTCGAGGAGCAAATCGAAGTCTTCATCGGGCGTCCAGCTCGTGGGACAGACCACAATCGGCAACCGCGCATCGGGCAGTTGCGCCTCGCGCACCAGCTTTTGCCACAGCGCAGATGCGGCTTCGGGCGTCGGCCGTACGAATGCCGACGAGGGCCGATCGTAGACAACCGTCGCGACGACGCCGTACTCGCGCTTCAGCCATTCGGCAAACGTCTTCGAGACCGTCAGATGTGCGTCGGCGCGCCTCGCCCAACGCCGTTCGCTGCGTGCCAGCGCCTTGACCGCGCGATGATGGATCCCGACCTTGACCGCGGCGATCGTGTGCGAGAGGTTGTGCCAGTCGATGATGAAGCGCGCGCCGCGCAGACGCGCCACCAGCCAGCCGACGAACAGCGTCGGAAACGCCGGCGGGTTCTGGACCAGGATCACGTCGGGCCTGGCGATGCGCATCGATGTCACGAAGATGGTGATGGCTTGCTGAATACCGCGCGCGGCCGATCCGTACACGAATCGTCGTACTCCGCCGCGGGCACGCCCGGCGAACGCGCGGTCTCGGATTCGGTGCACGCGAATCCGGGGGTCTGAGGCCAACATCCGCATCACCGCCGCGCCTTCGAGACCGATCAGGTCGACATCGCTGCCGGCGGCGGCCAGCGATGCGGCGTGATACTGCATCCGTGGGCTGCGACCCAGATCTCCGACTACGATAACGGCGGTTCGCATGTGACTGTGTACCTGCTGCTTGGCGTCAGTGGCGCCGTCCTGGCCCTGATGCTAACCCCGCTGATTGGACGGATCTCGACCGTGCTTGGATTGGTAGACGCCCCAGGCGGCCGGAAGGTTCATCTGCAATCGCTACCCCGCCTCGGCGGCGTCGCGGTCATCGGGTCGGCGATGCTCGCCGTGCTGCTGGCCGGTGTGTTTTTCCCGTTGACGCCCGATCAGTCGGACGCGATGCGTCCCTTTCTTCTCGCCGGCGCGCTGATCTTCCTGGCCGGCGTAATCGACGACGTGCGAGGGTTGGGACCGGCGCCGAAGCTGCTGTTCGAAACCGCGGCGGCGGTCGTGATGATGTCGTCCGGCCTCTTGATCGAGCGGGTGACGCTGTTCGGCGACACCTGGTCGCTGGGCTGGCTGGCGTGGCCGGTTACGGCGCTCTGGCTGATCGGACTGACCAACGCGTTCAACCTGATCGACGGCGTGGACGGCCTGGCCGCGGGCGTCGTCGTCCTTGCCGGCTCCGCCTGTGCCGCGATCTTGATCGCACGTGGCCACAGCGCCGAAGCCATTTTGCTGGTGGCGCTGGTCGGTGCGGCGCTGGGCTTCCTGGTCTACAACTTCGAGCCGGCGTCGATTTTCCTGGGGGACAGCGGCAGCCTGGTCGCCGGCTTCCTGCTCGCCGCCACCGCCATCACGGGGTGGCAAAAAGGGGCGACCGCACTCGCGGCGGGTGTGCCGTTGATGATCTTCGCATTGCCAATCGCCGACAGCGCGTTGGCGCTGTTGCGGCGCAGCGTGCCGACGCCGCCGCATGGGCGCACGCTCGTGGCCACCTTGCGCAGAATCGCGGAGCCCGACCGGCATCACATCCATCACCGCTTGCTAGCGCTTGGCTGGTCGGTACGACGCACGGTGATCATCTTGTACGGGATCACGTTGCTGCTGTCGCTGATCGCCCTCGCGACCGCCGACGTCGGCGCCCGTTAGCGGGGGCGTGCGGCCTCACGTCAGACGCCGAAATTCGGGATCGCTGATCAGCGCCTGATAGGTGCCGAGGCCTGCGACGCGCCCGTCTCGCAGATAGATCAACTGATCGCAGTGCTTGACCGTGGACAGGCGATGCGCGATCGCAATGACCGTGCGTGGGCCGTGTCCGTCGCTGCCGCCTTCGCTCTGGCGAAGATGGGCGATCGCGTCGGTGACTTCCCGCTCGGTCTGATTGTCGAGCGCAGCCGTTGCTTCATCGAAAAACAGTACGGGCGGGTCATGATACAAGGCGCGCGCAATCGCCACCCTTTGCCGCTGTCCTCCTGACAAGCGAACGCCGTTCTCGCCAACGATCGTATCGAGACGCGATGGCAGCAACGCCACCACTTCGTCGAGCCGTGCCTGCGACACCGCTTTGGCGAGCCGTGCTTCATCGATCGACGCGTCGGGCAATCCGAACGCGATATTGCGGCGCAGCGTATCGTCGAGCAGGTAGACCTCCTGCGGCACGTAACCGATCTGCCGCTGCCACGCGCGCTCGCGTCCCTCCAGCGGCTCGCCGTCGATCAGCACGCTGCCGCGGGTCGGCGGCAGCAGCCCGAGCAGCACGTCGACCAGCGTGCTTTTCCCTGCGCCCGTCGGTCCGACGATGCCGACCGACTGGCCTCGGGCGATCGTGAACGATACGTCCTCGAGCGCCGACGACGCCGTGTCGTCATAACGATACGAGACGCCATCACACGAGAGCGTCCGCTGGAGCATCGGCCGATCGTGGTCGTAGGGCCGCGCCGGCGGCACTCGCAGATGACGCATGTCGTCATCCATCGCGCGAATCCACGGCTGGGCCTCGCGCATGTAACCGGCGTGCAGCATGATGCGGTTTGCCGACGGCACGACGCGGAAGCCGGTATAGGCAAACAACGCGAGAATCGAAATGGTCTCGCCGCTCGACACGCTTTGTCGCATCACCAGGAACACCACGAGCAACATGCCGAGGATCAGCGTCGCTTCGACGCCGAGACGCGCCACCGTCGCCGCCCACCCGCGCCGCTGCTTCGTGGACCCAAGCTCGCGCTTGAGGTGACGGAATTGCGTCTCGAAGAACGTTTGCCGGCCGGTCACCTTGACGTCCTTGATGGCGCCCAGACTCTGCTGCAGCAAATGTAATTGCTGTTGATACAGCTGCCGCTCGGTCTCGCCGATGGTTTCCCACGATCGCCGCATCACCGCAATCGGCACGGCGACGATTGCCAGGATGATGGCGACGGTGACGAGGGTGATTGGCGGCGCGGAGACCATCAGTACCGCGACGAGCGCGGCGATGATCACCGCTTCGGCGAAGATCGCCACAGCCGATCCGGCCGACAGTTCGTACGCGATATCCGCCGCCCGGGCCATCGGCTCAATCAGCGACGCCGACCGGCGTCTGACGTGAAACAGGTAATCAGCAGCCAGGTATCTCGCCAGCAGACGTTCCGCGGCGACCGCGGCCGACCGGTAGACGGTGCCGAGCCGCAGCCATTCGACCCACGCGAGAAACGCTCCGCGCAGCAGATAGAATACGCCGACGCCCAGCGCCAGCGCGGCGACGATCACTCGCGGATCGTCGGCGGGCCACATCGTCCAGAGCCGCGACACTACCGGTGCGGTGCGCACCTGATCGGGATCGACGACCAGCCGCAGCAACCCGAACACGGCGAGCGCGCCTGCCGCCTCGACGACCGCCGCAGCGCCGGCGATCGGCAGCAGCGCCAGCCACCGCCACCGCTCTCGTCCTGGCAGCCACCCGAGCACCGCACGCAAATCTCGAATCAAAATCGCACCTGCTAGATTGTCACGAGCCGCGTCTGTGGCACAGGGAGGGGCACCATAACACTGATGTCGCAGCAGATTCTCCCACGCCTGTCGTAGTGTTCAGCTAGACTGCCGTCGTGCAGGACCTCACCACCGGTTCCCTCACGAACCACCTCCTCAAAACTACCGGCTTCATGCTGGTCAGCATGGTCTTCCAGACGCTCTACATCCTGGTCGATCTGTTCTGGGTCGGCCGTCTCGGCACCGACGCGATTGCAGCCGTCGGACTGGCCGGCAATCTCTCGTTCATCGTCATGGCGATTACGCAGGTGCTCGGCGTCGGCGCGACGACGCTCGTTTCGCATGCGTCGGGCCGCAAGGATCAGGAACACGCGATCTTCCTGTTCAACCAGTCGCAGGTGCTGTCGATGGTCGTCGCGGTGATCTTCCTGGCGGTGGCGATGCTGTTCCGCCATCACTACGCGGCTAGCCAGAGCGCGAGCGAAGGGATGCGGCTCGCAACCGAGGAGTACCTGCTCTGGTTCATTCCGGCGATGGCGCTGCAGTTTGCGATGGTCGCGATGGGCGCAGCGCTGCGGGGTACAGGCAATTTCAAACCCGGCATGCTGGTGCAGACCGGTACCGTGATCATCAACATCGTGCTCGCGCCGTTTCTGATTTTTGGCTGGGGGCCGTTTCCGGCGTGGGGCGTCGCGGGTGCGGCGGTCTCGACCCTCGTGGCGATCGCCATCGGCGTCGCGTGGATCTCGATTTACTTCATCGACGCGAAAGCGTATCTGCGGTTTCACTTCGGGCACTGGTCGCCGCAAGTGAAGGTGTGGTGGCAGATGCTGAAAATCGGGCTACCGGCGGGCCTGGAATTCGCGTTGATGGGTGTCTATCTGGCCGTGGTCTACGCGATCACCAAACCGTTCGGGGCGGCGGCGCAGGGCGGCTTCACGATCGGTTTGCGAATCGTGCAGTCCGCATTCCTGCCGGTGGTCGCGCTCGGTTTCGCCGTCGCTCCGGTCGCCGGACAGAACTTTGCCGCGAAGAAGGGCGACCGCGTGCGCGCGGCCTTCAGGACGGCGGCGGCGATGGCGGCTGGTGCGATGCTGATCGCGGCGATTGGCGCGTTTGCCGCGGCCCGGCCGATGATGGCCGTCTTCACGAACGATCCCGACGTCATCGGCGTCGGCGTCGAGTACCTCCGCATCGTCGCGTTCACGTTCGTCGCGTCGGGCATCACCTTCGTCAGCTCGAGCATGTTTCAGGCGCTCGGCAATACGATTCCGTCGCTGGTGACCTCTGCGCTGCGGCTGCTGATCAGCGTGATACCCGCGATCATGCTCTCGCGAATGGCCGGCTTTCATCTGACGTGGATCTGGTACCTCGGC
This sequence comes from Vicinamibacterales bacterium, assembly GCA_035626435.1. Taxonomy (GTDB): domain Bacteria; phylum Acidobacteriota; class Vicinamibacteria; order Vicinamibacterales; family UBA2999; genus 12-FULL-67-14b. The sequence goes on along the minus strand of DASPNQ010000122.1, from coordinate 20,561 downwards.
GTTTTCGCCGTGCTGCTGCAGATGACCGTCAACCTGCTGATGCTACAGCGCGAGTTCCGGTTGAAGCTCGCTTGAGCTACGGCCGGCTGATAGCTGACCGCCGATAGCTGATAGCTGATCGCCGAAAGCTGAAAGCTGCATATAATTCCCTCCGAGTGAAGCTCGCCGTCCCGAAAGAATGCCGCCCTGGAGAACGCCGGGTTGCGGTCACCCCCGAGAACGTCGCGCGGTTGATCAAGATGGGCTTTGCGGTCGCGGTCGAAACCGGCGCCGGCGAGGGCGCGTCGTTTGGCGACGATGACTACGCCGCGGCAGGGGCTGAAATCATCGGTGATACACGGGCGATCTGGCAGACCGGGGATATCGTCCTCAAAGTGCAGCCGCCGTCCGTGCACCCGTCGCTCGGCGTGCACGAGGCCGAGCTGTTGCGCGAGGGCGGCACGATCATCTCGTTCCTGTACCCCGGCAAGAACAAAGAGATCATCGACAAGCTGGCGGCGCGCAAGGCGACCGCGATTGCAATCGACCAGATTCCCCGCATCACGCGCGCTCAGAAAATGGACGCGCTGTCCTCGATGGCCAACATTGCCGGCTATCGCGCCGTCGTCGAAGCGGCAAGCTTCTACGGACGTTTTTTCACCGGCCAGATGACGGCGGCGGGGCGCGTGCCTCCCGCGAAGATTCTGGTGATTGGCGCGGGCGTTGCCGGCCTTGCGGCGATCGGCGCCGCGCGCGGAATGGGCGCCATCGTGCGCGCCTTCGACACCCGTCCGACCGTCAAAGAGCAAGTCAAGAGCATGGGCGCCGAGTTCATCGAGCTCAACGTCGAAGAAGACGGCGAGGGTGCGGGCGGCTACGCCAAGGAGATGAGCCCGGCGTTCATCAAGGCGGAGATGGAGATGTTCGCCGCGCAGGCGAAGGACGTCGACATCATCATCACCACCGCGCTGATCCCGAACCGTCCCGCGCCGATCTTGATCACCGAGGAGATGGTCAAGTCGATGAAGAAGGGGTCGGTGATCGTCGACCTCGCGGCGGAAAACGGCGGCAACTGCGCGCTGACGGTTCCCGGACAAGTCGTCGATCGCTACGGCGTCCACATCCTGGGCTACACCGATCTGCCGAGCCGCCTGGCGCCGACCGCGAGCCTGCTGTTCGGCAACAACCTGACGCATCTGCTGGCCGACCTCGGCGGCGCCAGCCACTTCCATCTCGATCTCGCCGACGAGGTCGTGCGCGGCGCGCTGGTATTGCGCGAAGGCGAATTACTGTGGCCGCCTCCGGCGCGGCCACCCGCAGTACTGCCGCCGGATCCGAAGGCGGCTCCGAAGCTGCCCGCGGCGCAGGCCGTCAGGGTCGAAAAAAAGCGCAGCGCCGCCGGGCCGGTCTTCGCGATCGTCGCCGCCGCGGCATTGATTGCGTTCGGTACGATCGCGCCGCCGGCATTTCTCTCCCATCTCACCGTCTTCGCGCTGGCGTGCATCGTCGGCTGGCAGGTGGTGTGGAACGTGACGCCGGCGCTGCACACGCCGCTGATGAGCGTCACGAACGCGATCAGCGGCATCATTGTCATTGGCGGCATGCTGCAGGTCAGCGGGCCGCCGACCTCGCCAATCGTGCTCCTCGGCGCCGCCGCGATTCTGCTGGCGACGATCAACATCGCCGGCGGCTTCCTCGTCACGCAGCGCATGCTGCGCATGTTCCGCCGCTAGCGCATGCCTGAGACCCTCGTCACCATCGCGTATCTCGCCGCCGGGATCCTCTTCATCTTCAGCCTTGGCGGGTTGTCGGCGCAGGAGTCGGCGCGCCGCGGCAATGTCTTCGGCATGCTCGGGATGGTGATTGCGGTCCTCGTCACCGCGTTCGGGCCCCGGGTGGATAGCTACGCGGTCCTGACCGCGGCGCTGTTGATCGGCGGGGCGATCGGCGCGACGCTCGCCGCGCGGGTCGAGATGACGTCGATGCCGCAGCTGGTCGCGATTCTCCACAGCTTTGTCGGGGCCGCGGCGGTGCTGGTCGGCATCGCGACCGCCATCAACCACACGCAAGTGCTTGGCGGGATCGAGGCGCGCATCCACGAAACCGAGATCTTCGTCGGTGTGTTCGTCGGCGCGGTGACCTTCACGGGCTCGGTGATCGCGTATGGCAAGTTGCAGGGCTTGATCGGCAGCAAGCCGCTGCTGCTGCCCGGCCGGCACGTCCTCAACCTGGTGATGCTGCTGGCCTGTATCGTCTTTGGTTACTTCTTCATCAACCACGGGGATTACTTCGCGCCGTTGTGGCCGCTGCTGGCCTGTACCGCGGTGGCGAGCCTGCTCGGCATCCACCTGGTGATGGCGATTGGCGGCGCGGACATGCCGGTGGTCGTGTCGATGCTGAATTCGTATTCGGGATGGGCGGCGGCCGCGGCCGGCTTCATGCTCGAGAACGACCTGCTGATCATCACCGGCGCGCTGGTCGGTTCGAGCGGCGCGATCCTGAGCTACATCATGTGTCACGCGATGAACCGCTCGTTCCTCAGCGTGATCCTCGGCGGCTTCGGCGCCGACGAAGGCGCCGCGCCAGCGGCCGGCGCCGCCGCTCAGCCCGCGGGTGAAGTGAAGTCGATTACCGCGGAAGACACGGCGGAGCTGCTGCGAGATGCCAAGACCGTGATCGTCGTTCCAGGCTATGGCATGGCGGTCGCGCAGGCGCAGTACCCGTTGTACGAAGTCACGAAAATCCTGCGCGACAAGGGCGCCAACGTCCGGTTCGCGATTCACCCGGTCGCCGGCCGTCTGCCCGGCCACATGAATGTCCTGCTCGCCGAAGCGAAAGTGCCGTACGACATCGTGCTCGAGATGGAAGAGATCAATCACGAATTTCCCGACACCGACGTCGTGCTCGTGATTGGCGCCAACGACATCGTCAATCCGGGTGCGCTCGACGATCCGTCGAGCCCGATCTACGGCATGCCCATCCTCGAGGTGTGGAAGGCGAAGCACTGCATCGTGATGAAACGGGGCATGGCCAGCGGCTATGCCGGCGTCGACAACCCGCTGTTCTACAAAGACAACACCCGCATGCTGTTCGGCGACGCAAAGAAGATGATCGACGCGGTGCTCACCGCCCTGAAATAGCAGACCGCGGATCGCTTTGCCGCGCTCGATGCTCGCGCGTAGGGTTGCGGTACCCACCAAAATCCGCGCCGTCTACTGTAAGATCGCATCAGCAACTGACCTGAGGGGGCCGAAATGCAATTGATTCTCGTCCTCGGCGTATACGTAATGACCGCCGGCGCACCTGCGCAAGCGCCCACGGCCGCGCAGCCAATCACTATCACCTTCGTCAAGTCGACTGTCGAAGACGCGCTGTCGTTCCTGGCGAGGGCAGCCGGCATGACCGTCGAGATCGATGAGAGCGTCACCGTGGCAACGCGGCGCGAACCGCTCACGGATGACACGCTCAAGCTGCACGGCGTGACGTTCGAAGAGGCGTTGACGTTGATTGTCAATCGGAAGGGCTTGGCGTATTCGATCGAGGGCAAGACCATGCGCGTATACCGCAAGTAAGCGGCTGTCGGAGCGGCGGGGTAACATGCCCGGCACTGCCGATGAGCCAGCATTTCTCCGACCTCGCGCTCGCGCAACGCCTCGAATCGACCGAGGGCCGCGGCAACGCCGCGTTCGTCGAGGCGCAGGCGCGCCTCGATCCGAACTCCGGCGCCATCTGGAAACATAGCGGCCACACCCTGCTGATGTTTGCGGGCGTCGGCTCGCCGCTCACCCAGACGTTCTGTCTCGGCCTGTTCGAGCGGCCATCCGAGAGTGAGCTCGCCGCTGTCGAGCGGTTCTTCACGTCGCGCGGTTCGGCGGTGTTTCACGAGACCTGTCCGCTCGCGGGCGTCGAGCTGTTCGCAACATTGACCCAACGCGGATATAAGCCGTGCGAGCTCTCGACCGTCCTGTTTCGTCCGATCGATCCCGCGGCAGCGAGCACGGCGAACGAGACGTTGCGCGTGCGGATCGCGGAGCCCGGTGAAGTCGACCACTACGCACGCGTCGCCTCGCAGGGTTGGAGCGAACATCCGGAGGTGATGCCTTACATCGAAGGCTTCGCGCGGTTGAGCCTGTCGTCCGCCACCTGCTTTGTCGCCGAGCGAGCCGGCGAGGCAATTGCCACCGCCGCGCTGTTCATGCACGAGGGCACCGCATTGCTCGCCGGCGCCAGCACCGTGCCGTTAGGACGACGGCAAGGCGCGCAAAACGCGCTGCTCGACGCCCGGCTCCGGCATGCGGCGTCGAAGGGTTGCGATCTGGCCATGATGGTGGCCGCACCGGGCAGCCCGTCCCAACGCAACGCCGAGCGGCAAGGCTTCCGGATCGCCTATACGCGCACCAAGTGGCAGCTCGACGCATGATGCGTCTCGCCGCCGGATCCTGGTGCGCGGTTGGTTTCGACCGGTTGCCGTGACACAACCTCATCAGAGAATTACGCGTTCCGTAAATCGCGTGCAGGTCCGCTCCGTCGTGCGATACTGGAACGCGCGCTTGCCGGCGCTTACCAACAATTAATAAATAGAGTTGATGATGTTTTCAGTTCGTATTGCGATTGCCCTCTTCGCGCTTGCGCTTGCTGTGCCGGCGTCCGCCCAGGCGCCGGATCCAACCGAGGGCCCCGGCGACGCCGTCGCTACGCCTGAGGGGGCGACCGAGTCGACAGAACAGCTTCCGGCTTCCGGCGTGCCGCAGCTCGCGCGCGTGTCGCCGGTTCCCGAAACCAACGCGCTCAAGCTGAGTGCCGGCGATTTCCGGAATTTCTGGCGCCACGACACGCTCAAGACGCTCAGCACGGTGGGCATTGTCGCGGTCGCGATGGCCCCCTGGGATCGTGAAGGCGTCAACAACGGCTTCAATATTCCGACGACGTTGTTCCAGTCGGGGAACTTGATCGGTAATTTCGTATTCCAGGCTGGCGCCGGCTTTGCGACGTACGGTCTCGGCAGAGCGTTCGGGAATGCCAAGGCCGCGGCGGTCGGCCGCGACATCGTCCGCGCGCAGGTACTCTCGCAGGTCATCGTGCAAGGGCTGAAGTTCTCGGTTCGCCGCGACCGGCCCGACTTCAGCAACAACAAGTCGTTCCCGTCGGGTCACGCCGCCAGCGCGTTCGCGACGGCGACGATCGTCCAGCGTTATTACGGGTGGAAGATGGGACTGCCTGCGTACGCGCTCGGCAGCTACGTGTCCCTCGCTCGGATGGCGTGGAACCGCCATCACGCGACCGACGTCGTGATGGGGGCCGGCTTCGGCATCGCGGCGGCGAAGACAGTGACGATGAACTTCGGCAGCTCGCAATTCGCGGTGGGCGTGCAGCCGCAGAAGAGCGGCGCGTCGCTCAACTTCACCAAGATCTACAAGTAGCTCGCGCTACCTGACAGTTGCCGGCGGACGGCGATGGCGCGTCGCCTGCTCGTAGGCCGCCGCCATCGCCAGCAGCCGCTGGTCGTCCCACATCCGTCCGAGAAACGAAATTCCCGCAGGATAGCGGCCGCCGATAAATCCAGCCGGAACGGTGACCTGCGGCAGTCCGGTGGCCGCGCTTTCCTCGCAGGTACCCGGCTCCGATCCGTAGCGCTCGAGGCCGCCTTCGTGGGTGTGCGGGCGCGCGTGATTGGCGGGATACAGCATCGCGTCGAGCTTTTCTCGATCCATCACATCGACCAGCACCTGGCGGAAGGCTTCGCGGCGCGTGTGGAAGTCCGCGATGGCGGCTTCGAGCACCGCGCCGGTTGGCGTCGGCGCCAGCGCGGCCTCGAACCGGCGCGCGCTGCCCGGCGCCAGCTTGTTGCTCGCCAGCAGGTCCTCGATCGTCAACACCTTGTCGCCGGCCTTCGATCCTCGACTCAGGTACGCCGTCCAGCCGGCTCGTAACGAGCCTGGCGCCGCGCCTCTCGCAGCGGCGTACTTCGCATCGTAGTCGGCGACGGCGACATCGATCACGACCGCACCCGCCGATCGCAATTCGTTGATGACGCGCTCCATGTTGGCGGCGACTTCACGTTCACCGGTAAAACCGACGAAGCGTTGCCGGAACGCGCCGATGCGTTTTCCTTTGAGCGTGGCGGCGTCGAGTCCAGCCGCGAACGAACCGGTGAGGTGTCTCGCCGCATCCGCCGTCACCGGATCCTCGGCGTCGGGACCGGTCACCAAATCAAGCGCGAGCGCGACTTCGCGTACGGATTTCGCCATGGGCCCGACCGCGTCGTTGTAGGTATTGAGCGGCATCACGCCTGACCGGCTGACCAACCCGCGCGTCGCACGAATCGTGGCCAGCGATGCGAACCCGCTCGGATTCGACAGCGAGTTGCACGTATCGCTGCCAAATGCCAGCGCCGCGAGACTCGCCGCGACCGCGGTGGCACTGCCTCCGCTCGAGCCGGACGTGCTCAACGACGGATCGTAGGCGTTGCCGACCGTGCCGCCTACCGTGCTGATGCCGAAGTCGCCGAACGGAAATTCATCGAGGTTCGCTTTTCCGAGAATCACCGCGCCACCGTGCTTCATGCCGGCCGCGACGCGCGAATCGATTCGAGGCCGATGGTCGGCCAACGCCCGAGAGCCGCCGGTGGTCGGCAGTTCGGTTGCGTCGATGTTGTCTTTCAGCACGATCGGAACGCCGTGAAACGGGCTACGGACGTGCCCGCCGGCGCGCTCGGCGTCACGGTCGCGGGCATCGGCGATCGCTCGAGGATTGATCGACAGCACCGATCGGAACGTTGGTCCATTGCGATCGTAAAGCGTCAGCCTGCCGAGATATTCGCGCGTGATGTCTTCGGCCGTCACCACGCCTGTGCTCATCGCCTGCTGCAGGTCCGGCACGGTTTTCTCGAAGACCGTGAACGCCGGCGGCGCGCCTGGCGAGCTAGTCCAATTGGCGATCTGCGAGCGCTGACGCGGCGTCAATCCTCGAACGTCAGGTTCTTTGAGCAGCGCCGTCGCGATCGCGGTGACGCGTGCTATCTCCGTACCGGCGGCGGGAATTTTCGCGTCGGGCCCGGAGTAGACGGCTTCGCCGGTGATCAGCGCGTCCTTGAACGGAATCGGGTAGCCGCCCCGAGGATCGTAGACCTCGCTCAAACCTTTGGCGACAAACGTCAACAGCGCGCGCGTTTCGTCAGGCCGCAGCCGCAGTTCGAAGACGTAGCCGAGATGCGCGGGATCGAAACCCGGCCACTCATCGGTGAACGGGTCGGCGTACATGTCGCCAATGGCCTTGAGCACGCCCGAGCGATTGCCGAGCACGTGCGAGGAAGGCCCGTGACCGGATGGGCCCATCGACGGATCGGCAATGTTTCTGGCGTTCTGCATCACGGTCACGAAGCCGTCTGCGGGATCGATCCGCCGATCGCCGCTGCCGGTCGCCGCCACTGCCACGCGGCCCCCGTCGTCATACGCGCCGGCCGCGCCACCCCAGGCCACCCGCACGATTCGCTCTTCGCCGGAGGTGTTGGTGAATGCGTCGAAATATCGGAGGTAGTGCGTGTCCTTGGACGTCGTGATCGATCTCGAGATCAGGATGTCATGCGCGAGCACCGGCGTAATGGAATCGAAGCGGCCGTTGCCGTCGTGGTGCAATCCGAAACCGCGCAGGTAGTGATTGCGCACGAGCACGGTATTGTCCGGGCGCGCCACCTGCAGCTTGAGATAACCGAAACCGTTGAATGGGTTCGCGCGCCCGCCGGTCGCGATGCCGCCGCTGTCTTGCGACCATGGGCTGGTGTCCTGGATGTCCCAGAACTGGCCGTCCGCTGACGGCACTCGGGTTATCGCGGCGACATCGAGGATCGCCATCGACGCGACCAGCATTGCGGCTCCCGCCGCTTTCAGCATCCGCATCAGCGGATCTTACAGAGTTTCGCGGATCAACGACGGCGGTTTGCCAAACGCACGGCGGAACGCTTCGGTGAAGTGACTGTGGCTGGAGAACCCGAGCTCGAGCGCGAGGCCGGTCAAGTCGCCCACCGCATCGTGCAACCGCGGCAGCGCGGCACGCAGCCGCAGCTGGTTTCGATATGCATGCATCGAGAATCCTGTTCGCATCCGGAACATGCGCGCCAGATGAAATACCGAGGCGCCGGCCTCCGCCGCGACGTCTGACAGCGACAGGTTCTCGGTGAAACGCCGAGCGATAGTGTCGCGCGCCGCCTCGACGGCGTCCACACCGCGGCGCCGGCGCGGCCGCGGCCGGCTGTCGACGCCGCGGTGCAGATACGCGAGCCTTGTCACGTCGGCAAGAATCGACAACACGGTCTCTTCCACGAACAAGCGATCGTGCCTGCGCTCTTTCGATACGTGGTTGAAGACCATGCGCTGTCGCAGGTAACTCTCGGCGTCGCTCGGACCATGCGTAAACGGGAAGGGCACATCCGGCCGCCCAGCGGCCGCGGGCTCATGGGTCGCCAGCGTGGCGGCGATCGCGTCCGGCGACACCGCAAACCATTCGCACCGGTCGCCGTGCGCGCTCAGCTTGTGACGCGTATAGACCTGGCCCTTGTTGTAATAGGTAACGGTATTGGCGTCGGCGACGAAGGGCGCCTGCCCTTCGTGTTGAATCCAGACGGCCTCGCGCGGAAACACGAAGAACGCTTCCTGCGTCGGCCCAGAGTCGAGGAACACGGGGTGATCGGCGGGACAACGCCAGCGTCCGAGGCGCACCAGCGGCGATTCGAACACTGCCACGCTGACGTGATGACGCGGGCTGTCCGGCGTGATGGTTATTTCGTCTTCGCCCGGCGTGTGTAGATCAGGTCGTAGTTGATGCTCCACGTGCCATCCGTATTCAGCGATTCGGAAAACTGCCGAACCCGGTCCGGCCCGAGCGGCGTGAACGTGACGCGCACCGTACGGCGGCCCTGGACGCGCTGCGTCGGCCCCAGCGGCACCTCGCCAACATAAACCATGCTGCCGTTCTTCAGCTCGCCCCAGTATCGATGCAGGCCACCGTTGTTCGCGACCCAGGTCTGGTGCCACTGGCGCTGCACGCGATCGAAGATGTTATAGCTTTCGCCCGTTCCGCCGGCGCCATCGTCCCAGTTTTCGTGGATCACGCAGCCGCTCTGGATTTTCGAAATGACGTTGCGGGCCGGCTTGCGATCCGCCCGCGGCGATGCCGGAGCTACTGGTTTCGGCATGGTCTCGGGGTTCGGGACCACGTCCCAGTCTCCCACCCAGAAATCGAATTGGCGATATTCGGCGGCGCTGCAGTCAAATGGCGGCGGCGTGGGCGCGCCGGCCTGAGAGGCCTGAAGCACCGCGGCGACAGCGGCGATCAACAACATGCCTGTTGATACCTGCAGCGAGGGCCGGCCGCTACCAGATTTGTGCGCACCGGCTTGGAGGTAAGCTGTGGCCACCGTGACTACACCGCTGTTATTGCTGCTCCTCTATACGGTCGCCATAACCGCCTTTGGCGTGTGGATGGGACGACGAGTACGCGGCACCGCCGATTTTTTCGTGGCCGGGCGCAACCTGTCCTGGCCGCTCCTCGGCGGCACGGTGCTCGCCGCCAATGTCGGGGCGGGGACCACCGTAGGTGCGGCGGGGCTTGCCTATCACGACGGCATCAGCGCGTGGTGGTGGAACGGCGCGGTCGGGATCGGCACGCTGGTGCTGGCATTCTGGGTGGGCCCGAAACTCTGGGCGCTGGCAACTGAACGCCAGTATCTGACCGTCGGTGATTTTCTCGAGGATCGATACGACGTCAAAGTGCGTGGCGTCGTGGCATCGCTGCTGCTGTTGGGCACGCTCGCCATCCTGGCTGCGCAACTCATTGCCGGCGCGGCGGTGCTTGAGGTCGTGGCCGGATTGCCACGATGGCAAGGCGTCGCGATTGGCGGCGTCGCGATGACGGTGTACTTCACGGCCGGAGGTTTGCTGAGCTCGGCATGGGTCAACGCGCTACAACTGACGGTGCTGCTCGGCGGCTTCCTGATTGCCGTGCCGATGGTGTTGAGCCGCGTCGGCGGACTCGCGGCCATTGCCGCCGCACCCGAGGTCCCGCCGAGATTCTGGGACTTTATGTACTCCGCCGGCGCTTCGTCCGGCTGGACGATGCTGATCCTGCTGACGCCGAGTTTCATTATTTCTCCGGGTCTGGTGCAGAAGGCCTACGCCGCCGACAGTGCGCGGTCGGTGAAGCTCGGAATCGGCATCGCCGGCGTGATGCAACTGGCGTTTTCGTTCCTGCCCGTACTGCTCGGGATGGCCGCACGCGTGCACCATCCCGACATCGCGAGCCCGAACCTCGTCCTGCCGACCGTTCTGCTCAACGAGCTGCCGATGTTGATTGGCGCGCTCGCCTTGGCAGCGGTCTTCTCCGCCGAGGTCAGCACCTGCGACGCCATCCTGTTCATGCTGTCGACGAGCTCGTCGAAGGATCTCTACAAGCGCTTCGTCAACCCGTCGGCGACGTCGACGCAAGTGGTGCTGGTGGCGCGGATGGCCGCGGTGACTGGCGGTATCGCCGGCATGTTTCTCGCCATCCAGCTGGCCACGGTCGTCGACGCGCTGAGGATCTTCTACTCGCTGATGGGGGCGACGCTGTTCGTGCCGGTCGCGGGTGCATTGCTGTTTCGCCGCGCCAGCGCACGCGACGCGATGGCCGCTATCATCGCCGGTGTCGCCATGCTGCTGACCGTGTATTTCACGACGGCCGCCCGCGGCTGGTGGGACCCGAGCTTGTGGGGGCTGATCGGGTCGCTCGCCGGCTTCGCCGTTTCGCTCTCTCTGGGTGCCCAGGGTCCTAAAGGTGCCAAGGGTGCCAAGGGTGCCATTGGTGCCAATTAGTGCTACGGCGGCGATCCGGCGTCGATTCGAGATAGCGGATTAGACCCACGGCCGCTTTGATCGCTCGCTTCGCGAGGTGTTCCGTGATCAGAAATTCATCGTCCGTGATCAGCCGCTGATCGCGGGCGTCGACGAGGTGATTCAGGACCTCGACTTCCGACCCCCTGGCTATCCGTACAAACTGCGCAAACTCTTTGTGACGATACCGTTCGAAACCCTCCGCGATGTTGCGCGGCCCCGACCGGACGGCGTCGCTCAACTGATCGCACAACTTGAAATGACGCCTGAACGGCGGTGACAACAAAAACAGATCGACACGAAGTTTGAGCTCGTTCGCAAGCCGCCACGCGGCGATCTCTCGGAAGTCGCGGAATCCTGCCATGACCGGCGGACCTGCAACGCCGTTGCCGAATGCGATTACTTAATTTCCTTCGGGATCGAAGAACCGCCGCGACCCGATGTCGCAATTCGCGCAACCATCGTCACCGACCGGCATCGCAAAATTTGCCGCACCCCCGGCACCTTGGCACACCCTTGGCACCCGTTGGCACCGTGGCACCTATTACTGTGCGTCGTTCTTCAACGCAGCCGCGTAAAACTCCGCAAGCCGCTTCGCGAAGTCTTCCTGCAGGCCAAGAGCCGCGCGCAGTTCGTGCGCGCGCTGGCGGAAGGTCCGCAGATCGTCTGGGTTGGGCTTGTCGGGGTTGAAGCCGGGCCCAAGCAGCGACGAGGTCAGGGACAGTTGAGAGACGGCCGCGCGCTGTTGCGTGATGAAGAAATCCTGGAAGTCGTACAGCTTCGAGTAACGCTGCACCTCGGCATAGTCCATATGGCTCAGGGCGCCGGTTCGTTCGGCGGTACGCCAGCTGGTATCGAACAGATCGGCCATGTTGTAGTGGATCTGAATCGACGTCACGCTGGTCTTGCCCGTGGTCAGCATGTCGTCCGCGAATTGGATCGCCCCATCAAGGGCCTCGCGATCCTTAGGAAAGCTTGAGAGCGTCGCTGCGAGGTCCTTGCTGTTGTCGGCGATCTCGCGCTGAATCGTCGAGCGCGCCTGCGCCACCAGCCGGCGGTCCTTGGTGCGCTCGACGAACCCGTTCGCGAGCATCGCGATGAGGACACCGGTCGTGATGATGATGAATTGAAAAACGTAGTCGGAGGCGCTGTAGTTGGACCCCATCGCGTTATCGGCGCCTGCCACTCTCGCACGCCGCCATCACCTTGTCCAGCCGCCGGAGGCGTGTCTCCTCCTGCTTCGCGCTGTTGATCCAGCGTGTTTCGCCGCGCCGGTAATACGGCGGCAGGCCCTGAAAGAATGTCCATGCCCGCTTGTTCGCCTTGAACTTCTTCAGGAGATGCGGCAACCACTCCGGGTCGTCCTTCTGTTCGTAACTGTAGACGCGCGACCGGCTGGCTTTGCGCTTTTCGAAAGCAGCCAGGCCGGCCGGTCGCATGCGGCCCTCCCTGGTCAGTTGCTCGACCTTGGCGATGTTGATCGCGCTCCAGTTGCTGTTCGGCCGCCTGGGCGTGAACCGGTTCGAATACGCGATGTCGCTGTGCTTCCGCCGAATGCCGTCGATCCAGCCGAAACACAATGCCTCGTCCACGGCTTCCGACCAGGTGATGCTCGGCTTGCCGCTGTCCTTGCGGTAAAAGCCGACGATGATCTCGTCGGCGGTCTGGTGATGCTTCTCGAGCCAGGCGCGGAACTGCGCCGCTGTTTCGAAGAACGTCGGCTTCACGTCAAGAGTGTATGCACAGATTCCAGCAGATCAGCGGCCACCGCTGACATCGAGAAACGACCCGGTGGTGAACGAGGCCTCGTCCGACAGCAGCCAGAGGATGGCGCGCGCGACTTCCTCGGCCGTACCGCCGCGCCTCATCGGCACGGAGGCCTTCATCCGATCGACGCGGCCGGGTTCGCCGCCGCTGGCGTGAATCTCGGTGTCGATGATGCCGGCGCGGACGGCGTTGACGCGGATGCCTTCCTGCGCAACCTCCTGCGCGAGGCCGATCGTCAACGTATCGACGGCGGCCTTCGACGCAGCGTAATCGACATATTCATTCGGCGCGCCCAGCACCGACGCGCGCGAGGAGACGTTGACGATGGCGCCGCCATGACCGCCATGGCTCGTCGACATGCGCCTGACGGCTTCGCGTGCGCACAGGAACACGCCCGTGACATTGGTGGCGAAAATGCGCTGCAGACGCTCGGCCGTAATCCGTTCAACGCGCGACTGCGATTCGAGGATGCCCGCGTTGTTGACGAGCGCCCGCATCGGACCGAGCGTGCGATCGCACTCGCCGAACAGCCGTATCACTTCGGCTTCGATCGCGACATCCGCCTGTACGGCGATGGCGCGGGCGCCGCAGGCAACGGCCGCTCCGGCCACCGCCGCAGCGGCATCGGCATTGGCGCGGTAGTTGACGCAGACGTCGTAGCCGTTTGCCGCCGCCAGCCGCGCGGTCGCCGCGCCGATGCCGCGGCTCGCGCCCGTAATCAGGATGACCGGCCGCATCACGGAACGACGACCTTCAGTTCGGCGGCGTACAGCGCCGTACGATCGTTGTCCTGCGCGGCCCATCGCAGCAGCGTCGCCTGATCCTTGGCGACCGCCGCGTTATGCACCACGGCGCCGTTGACGGCGACGCTGACCGGCGTCGAGAAATCGATCACGTCGGGAGACAGCAGCACTGTGAACGCAGCCACATCCCGCGTCACCGCATCGAATCGATTGCCGTTGCGGCGAATGTCGACGCGGCCGGAACGCTTGGTATGGCGGAAGAAACCGGCATCGGTCAGGGGCGTCGTCCGCGACGCGTCGGTGCGAAGCTCGGTGATCACCAGCCACCGGTTACGGTTGAAGCGATCGACGCGCTCCGTCTCCCAGGTCAGCGCCGCCGGGTGTGCCACGCGCGGGTGATCCTTGACGAATTGCTCGAACGGGGCGCGTTCGGTCGGCCACCAAGCGGTGTTGTGCACGGCGCCTGGCTGCGGCCGGAACACGACCGTGACCCCCATGCGGTTCAACCACGCGATATGCGGCTCGACTTGTGCGACGGGGTACAGCGGATCGTGCTCGCCGTTGACGACATACAGCGGCGCGTTGATCAAGTTGTTGCCGTGCAGCTCGCCATCGGCGCCGTTGTCGGGATTGCGGAGCACCGCCAGGCTGCCGTTCAGGGGCAGGTACGACGACCATGGATTCGGTTCCTTGAGCGCCAGGTAGTACACGCCGGTGCCGCCATCCGAAATGCCGGTCAGGTAAATTCTTGATTCGTCGATGTTGTAGCGGCGCTTCAGGGTGTCGACTGCGCGCAGGATGTTATCGACCTGCTCTTCATCCCACCACTGCGCGGCGATCCACCCGCTGGGGTGCAGGTAAATCTGTTTCTCGCCGGCGATGCGATTGTTGGCACGGCCCGGCTGGCGCCCCGGCTGCGATGCGTTCGGCGACGGCCGCCCCACCCCGCCATGCAGCTGCACGCGCAACATCCACTTTCGTGACGGGTCGTAGTCATCCGGCACGTCCACGACGTTGTTGAAGTAGGGGCCGGACTTCGACTTCCATCGCAGCGAGTACTCACCGCGCTTTTCATCGAGGTAGGTTCGGCCCTGCTGCAACCGTCCGTACAGCTGGTCGAAGTCGAACGCGAGCGACTCCGCGGCCATCGCTGCCGCGTCCGCCCCCGATTCGGCGGCAAAAAACCTGTCGATCAGCGCGTCAGACGGCCTGCGTTGATTCACCGCAGTCGTCAGCCCGAACGCGACGGTCAGAGCAACGGCGATGGTTTTCACGGCTGGAGAATAGCGCAGAACTCCGCCAACACCATGGCGGTGGCGCCCCACACTTTTTCACCGTCGATGTCGTAGTACGGCACGTCGATATCGATGGCCTGTCCATTGACGACGCGCGTGCGTCTCTCGCGCTTGATGATTGCCGGATCGGCCAGCATCGACACTGGCGCCTCGATAATCCGCGCCACTTCCCACTCGGCCCGCTGAAACGCCGGCCGCATCGAGGTAAATCCAACGACTGGATGCAGCAGGTAGCCGCTGACGGGAATGTGCAGTGGTGTCAGGCGCCCGAGAATATCGACCACCGATGGGTCGACACCGATTTCCTCATGGGCTTCGCGGAGCGCGGCCTGTTCCACGGTTTCCCCCGCGTCGACCCGCCCGCCGGGCAGCGACACCTGACCGGTGTGGTTGCGCAGCTCCGAGCCACGCACGGTCAACGCCATCTGCAGCGAATCGTCGTACGCGCCGCCGCCCGACGCCTCCGCCGAAGGGTAGAGGAGCAGCAGGCCCGCCCCGTCCCGCGCGCCTTCCGGGAATTTCAGCGGGTCCCAGCCCAGCCTCGGCTCGGGTGACATCCGCAGCTGCGCCGTGAGCCCGGGCAGCGGCCTCGACAACGCGACACGCAGCCGCGCCACGACATCAGTCAAGGTTGCGCGATCGATCGGATCGCCGGCGCAATCATTGACGTTTGATCGGCGTACTTTGCCGCACCGGCGACACGTACGCACTGACCAGGCTCTCCTGCCCGTCGGCGCCGATCGCCGAGACGCCGAAGACGAAGTCGTCGATGTTGACGTTCTTCAACGTGAACTGAGTGACGTTGCCGATCGTCTGCGTGTGCTCCCAGTCGTTGGTCCAGGTGTCGCGCCAGTAGATGCGGTAGGCCACCGCGCCCGGCGACGCCACCCACCGCATCGTCGCGTCGTAGCCGGATGGATCGCGAGAAAGCATGTTGCCGCCGCGCTCGTTGGTGACAGTTGGCGCCGGCGGCGCCAGCGCAAGCGCCGCGACGCCCGCGGCGTTGACGCGCGCGTTCTGCGCCAGGTATCCGAAATCCACGCCGTCGATCTTGTCGTTCTCGCCGTGCTGCCGTTCGAAATTCTCATTGGCTTCGCGGAACACGATTGCCGGATAGCCGTTCTGCGAGAACGACGATTGATCGCTGCCGCGGCCGAAGCGGTCTTCGCGGGCCATCAGGCGGACGCGGTGCGACGGCACATAAATGGCCGCGGTCTTGCGGATATAACGGGCCAGCGAGCGGGCCGGTGAATCTTCCGGACCGATCGCATAGACCTTGACCGACTCGGCGTCGCGAATGCCGTTGCCGCCGAGCGAGTTGCCGACGATGTCGTTGTTGAAGACGGCGTCGACGGCGACCTTGTTCTTTCGCAGGTCCTCCGCGTGCACCGCCGACCCGACCAGCCCCTGTTCTTCTCCGGCCCAGGCGATGAACACCAGCGTCGCGTCGAACTGGATCCCGCTTTCCGCGAACACTCGTGCCAGCTCCATCGTCAGCACCGTGCCGCTGCCATCATCGTTGGCGCCGTTGGCGTCGACGTTGGGATCGAATCCAGGCCGAGTCTGCCGATCACCTCCCGCGGCGGCGCCGCCCGGCGCGGAGGCATTCGAGACATTCTGGCCGCCGATGTTGACGGTGTCGTAATGACCGCTGACGTAGATGCGCCTCGGCGATCGGCCCGGCAGTACCGCCATGACGTTGCGCAAGTCGACCGCGCGCGTGATACGGCCCTGCGGCGCAATCTGGTGGGTGTCGAACGTCACGCGCAGCTTTTCGCTCGACCGCCGCATCTCTTCGAGAATCCAGTTGCGCGCCGCGCCAATGCCGCGCGTCGGCGAGTCCTGATCGGACAGCGTGTTGCGGGTGCCGAAGCTCACCAGCTTCGTCAGTAACTCTTGCAGCCGCTCTTGCGAGATCGCCGCGACGATCTTCTCGATGCGCGGATCGGCATCGGGCCGTGGCGCGGATTGCGCAGCCGCCGTGACTGACAGCAGCAACACCAGCGCGGCCGGGAGCAGATGTTTGATCGGGAGATAGAGGGCCTGCCGGGAACATCCGGCAGCCAGTCGAATATTACGCATCCGCGGATTCTAACCCGCGGACCAGGGCGGCCGCGTCAGCAACGGTGTTGCGGTGGGGTCACGGAAGCGGCAGCGGAAAGACGACGCGGCCCAGAGGTACTATCGGCGACGGCGCCAGCGCGGACCGTGGATCGCGAGATCGATGGCGTCGCCAGGCGTGGCCACGGTCAGCCCGTCTTCGCGGGCATGGCGGACGAACGTCGCGTCGACCTTGTGAATGCGCATCCGGACCAGTTGATCTTCGGTCGCCGACGTGAACCCGACTTCGCGCATCGCGCGGATATAGTCCGGCGTCACCTTGTGGATGCGGAACTTGACCAACTCGTCGACGGACATCCCGGCGAAGCCCAGGGCCTTCAACTGGTCGATCTCCTCTGGCAATACCTTGTGGATACGCATCTTGACCAGGCTGTCTGTCGTCAGCTGCCGGTAGCCTCGCTGTTCCAGCGCGCGGATGAACTCGGGAGTGACCTTGTGGATGCGAAATTTAATCAGCTCGTCGACACTCAAGCCGCGAATGCCCTGCGCCTGCAGCGCGCGAATGTTGTCCGGCGTCGCGCGATGGATACCCATTCGCACGAGATCGTCGATGGCGATGCCCTTGTAGCCCAACGACGCCAGGTCGCGAATGAACTCCGGCGTGACGCGATGCAGACGCGTGCGAATGAGATCGTCGAGCGGCAGGTTCGCATATCCGGCCTGCGCGAGCCCGCGAACGTGCGCGGTGGTCAGGTCGATCACCGCCATCCTCACGATGTCATCGTTGGAAAGGTTGCGGTAACCGGCGGCGCCCATATTGGTCACGAACGCCTGGTCGGGCGTGAAGGCATAAGTGCCGCTGCCGCGGCCCTGGTCGAACGACCCGCTGAAGCGGAACGTGCCGGCCTCTCGCGTCCACGAGAACTGCACGTTGTCCGCCATGTTGGCCACCGCCGCGGGCGGCAGGCCGGCGAGATCGCGGATGCGGACGCCGAACCCCCATCGACTGTCACCCGCGCCCGTGCGCAGGTTGAATTGGACGCGCGGCTCGCCGTCAGCATCCGTCCAGGTGCTGCGCGTGTCGGCCGTCCATTCGCCTTGATACGCTTGCGCCACCGCCTGCTCGCCGGCTGCGACGGGAAGCGCAGACGACGATGCTCTCAGGCCCACCGGACCAGCGAAAACCAACAAGGCTAGGGCAAGGACTTTCGGCATTTCGGCGACCTCGTATCCTTGGATGGATCGAGGCCGCCGGATGGTTGGAATCCGCCTTCGCAAGGCGACGGCGGACAAGGGTTACTTCAGGATTTCTTCGAAAAACTTCAGCGCGCGCGGATCCTTCGATTGGCCGAGCCAGAACATCGCCTGTTTCCGTACCGCCGGGTTCTTGTTGGTGCGAGCCTGCTCGATCAGCAGCGGTACGCCCTGGTCTTTCGGCAGCTGACTGAGCGCGAACACCGCCTTCTTCTTGACCTCGGTGTCCGGATCGTTCTCGATCGCCGCGGTGATGGTGCCGATCGCCTTGTCGCCGGCGCGCTGCGCCAGCCAGAACAACGCGTTACCCTTGATGTTCGTGGTCATTCCATCGCGCGCGATGGTCAGCAGCTCGTTCAGTGCCTGCTGCCCTTCGGTCAGCGCGATCACGGTGACGGCCGAGTCCATCAGCCGTCGTGTCGCGTTGGCGGCGATGAACGACTTCATGTAACTGATGCTGTCGTTCACCGCGACGTTGCTGAACCAATGCACCGGTTTGCCGCCGGCGTCGAGCGGGCAGTTCGCCGAGTAGGTGCGGATGCGGGTGATCTCGCGATTCTCGACGCGGAACATCACGAAGAAGAAGTCCGCGGGTTCGAGCCGAATCGGGTCGGTCGACTGGGTGAAACGCGCGCCGTTGTTCCAGTAGTCGCACATCTCGTGATTGCCGTCGATCAGCGGCTGCGCATAGCCGATCCACATCGGTTCGGTCAGCGTGCGTGCCAGCGCCGGCACATCGCGCGAAATATTCGTCGTCGGATGCGTCTCGAGGCGCCCGTTCGAGAGCCGCGGCGTCTGGGCGACGGCGGCGGCCGCGCTCCAGTGCACGGCGATTGCCGCCAGCAGGGTCACCAGGAAGCCGCTCAGGCGTGACCGTCCGGCGAGGTCACGCCGGAGCGACTCGCTCGATTTCCCGCGAGCGAAGGCGGGCGCGGTCGCCGTCATTTGTTCAGGATCTCCATCAAGTAATCCATCGCGACCTTCGACTTCGTCATCACCGAGAGCTTCGACACGACCTCGCGCTTGGCCGCGGGATCGGTTTCCTTGCGGGCAATGGCGACCAGCGCGTCGGCGTTGCCTTGCGTGAACAACGCGTTGATCACGATGCGTTTGATGTCGGCGTCCTTTTCCTTCGCATAGATGCCGGCCAGCGCATCCCCGGTACGGGTCCGGCTCATCGTGCCGAGGTGTTGCACGGCGCGCCGGCGCAGCTCGGGATTCTGCTCGCTGTTGGCGACCTCGATCAGCCGCTGCGCGTCGCCGCTGACGAACAGCGCCTGCAGAATCTGGCGTTTCACTTCCGGCGTGCTCTCCTTTTGATACATGTTCCAGAGCTCGTCACGTGCGCCCATCGACCCGAGCTGACGCACCGCTTCCTGGCGCAGCTCCGGAGCTTTCTCGGTAGTGGCCGCCGTCACCAGCCGCGCGCGGTCGCCGGCGACGTGAAACGAGCGAAGGATTTGCCGCTTGATGTCGAGATCGCCGGTGGCGGCGTAGATCTCCGCGAGGATGGCGCGGTTCTCCTGCGAGCCGTGGACGCCGAGGTATTGGATGGCGCGGCGCTGCACGTCCGGGTTGCCGCCGCCTTTCGCGACCGCGGTCAGCACCTGCCGCGCCCGCGGCGAGTTGCTCTGCGCGAGCACGAACAGCGCCCGCGACTTCAATTGCGGTGACGCGGTGCCCTGGATGATCTTCTCGAGCATCGGGATCGCCTGCTCCGGATCGGAATGCTGCAGCCCCTGGATCGCCAGCAGTTTCAACTCTTCGTCGGATTCCGCTTCCGGGCGCGGCGCCTGACCCGCGTTCTGCCGCACTTGCAGCTCGAGCGCCTTGGCGTCGCTGATCCAGCGGCTCTGGGGAAACCGCTTGATCAGATCCTGGACCGCGGCCAGCGCGTCCGCCTGCTGATTGAGTTTGTCCAGCGCGTAGGCCTTCCAGTACAACGCGGCATCGACGCGGTTCGAATTCTGCGAATCGATGACCCGGGTGAACGAATCAACGGCACGCGCCCACGACCGGCGCTCGAGCGATTCCTGGCCGCGCTGGTAGTACTCATCGACGCGCTGGCGGCGCTCCGCCTCACGCTGACGTGCTTCCTCTTCACGCTGCCGCGCCTCGTCTTCGCGCTGGCGCTGCTCGTCTTCGCGCGAGCGCTGGCCATCGCCGAATGCGAACGACAGCGCGCCGCGGGCACGCGCCGCATCGATCGCCGTGCGCACAGTTACAGCCCCATGTTCCGCCGCGGCCAGCGCCATGCTGACATCCGCCATCGGTGGCATAGGCGGCAACATCGGCATCACCGGCATGATCGGCATCTGCGGCGGTTGCGGCATCCCGAAATCGAAGTCCGCAATCATCGGCACCATTGGCACCATTGGCACTTCTGGCACCATTGGCACCTGTAGCACCCTTGGCACCCCCGGCACCCTTGGCACCTCTGGCACCTCTGGCACCTGTGCGTAGCTAGGCGCCGCGAGCAGCGCGCTCACCATTGCGGCGCGCAACAAAACACTCTTCACACTCATCGTCGTTCTCCTGAATCAGCTCTCAGCGATCGGCGATCAGCTTTCAGCTTTCAGCTTTCAGCTATCAGCTATCAG
>DASPNQ010000121.1:0-9127 GCA_035626435.1 Vicinamibacterales bacterium | reverse complement strand
GCCTGTCTGCCTGTCCGCCTGTCTGCCTGTCTGCCTGTCCGCCTGTCTGCCTGTCCGCCTGTCCGCCTGCCTGTCGGCCTGTCTGCCTGTCTGCCTGTCTGCCTGTCCGGCTACTCATATCGCAACGCGTTCATCGGATCGATCTTCGACGCGCGCATTGCCGGCATGAAGCCGGCACCCATCGCGACCAGCGCGAGCGCGATTGTCGCCGCCGTCAGCACGAAGGGATCGTGGCCTTCCATCTCGAACAGCAGGGACTTGGCCAGCCGGCCGACGCCGATCGCGACCGCGAGCCCGATCACACCGCCGATGACGGCCATCTTGCCGACCTGACGCATCACCAGCCCGCGGACGGCGCCGCCGTCGGCGCCGAGCGCCATCCGCAGGCCGAACTCCCTGGTGCGTTGCGCGACCGTGTAGGCAAGCACGCCGTAGAGACCGATGGCCGCGAGCACGGTCGCGAGCACCGCAAAGGCCAGCGACAACGTCGAGATGATCCGGTCCTGCGTCACGTTCTCGCGGATCTGCTGATCCATCGTCTTGACGTCGCCGATCGGCAGGGTCGCATCGAGCTTGCGCATCACCTGCGGAATGGTCTGCAGCATCTGCTCCGGCGGCGTCGCGGTGCGGATGTAGAAGTAGCCGAACCCGAGGCGCTCTTCCTGGCGGTACGGGAGGTAGTACTGCGGGGGCACGACGCGCTTGACGTCGCTGTACTTCGCATCCTGCACGAAACCGACGATCTCGATGTCGGGCTTGGCGTTCGGCCCGCCGAGACCGAAACGTTTGCCGATCGGGTTGGCGCCGAGATTGAATTTCTTCGCGAACGCCTGATTGACCACGGCGACTTTGGGCGCGCCCGCGACGTCGGCGCGCGTGAATTCGCGACCCGACAGCAATGGGATACTCATCGTCTTGAAGAAGCCGGGACCGACGCCGTTGAACGACGCGCTGGTGTTGGTATCCGGTCCCGCCTCGAAGCCTTCGACAACGAGGCTGTTGCCCCAGTTGTCGCCGGCGAGCACGGGCACCATGGCGCCCGCCACCGAAGTGACTCCGGGTACCGCGGCGATTTCGTCCTCGATCCGCTCGAACAGCTGCCGTGTGCGCTCCGTGTTGTAGCCGTTGAGCTCAGGCGCGAGGCTGAACAGCACCATGTGATCCGTTTTCAAACCGAGGTCGACGCGGCTGACGTTGAACAGGCTCTTGGCGAACAGGCCTGCGGGTACCAGCAATGCCATCGACATTGCAATTTGCACGGTGGCGAGGGTGGTGCGGAAACGCCGCGCCGCCTTGGCACCGCCGGGCTGGCCCGCCTGATTCTTGAGCGTGGCGGCGAGATCCGGCCGCGTGCTGTGGAGCGCTGGGAACAATCCAAACGCAATTCCGGTGATCACCGCAGCGGCGGCGGCGAATGTCAGCATCGTCGGACTGAGCGAGAACGAGATCAGGCCGCTTTGGTCCGGTGGCATGATCGAGGCGATCAGATCGAGCGTCCAGCGCGCGACGAACAGACCGGCGACGGCGCCGAATGTCGCGAGCGTGATCGATTCGGTGAGAAGCTGCGTGATCAGCTGGCGGCGGTTGGCGCCGATCGACAGACGCACGGCCATTTCGGCGGCACGACCCGCACCGCGCACCAGCAGCAGGTTGGCGATGTTCGCGCACGCGATCAACAACACCGTCGCGGTCACGGCGAGCAGGATAATCAGCGGGGTGCGCGCTTCGTTGTCGAAGCTGCTTTGACCGCGGGGGCCGGGCTCGGTCGTGATCTGCTTCGCGCGGAACTGTTTCATCGTCGCTTCGCTCATCCCCTTCTGGAGCGGCGCTTCGACCTCATTGAGGATGGCGCTGTAGGGTCCATTGATCGCGACGGTGGCCTGTTCGATCGACACACCGGGTTTCAACCGGCCGAATAGGTACGCCCAGTACTGACGGCGATTCTCGAAACCGTTGAAGCCCGGCGACATCAAGCCGCGCATCGTGATCGGGACGTACAAATCGGGAATGTAGCCAAGCGTCGTGCCGTTGAAGCCGCGCGGCGTGACGCCGACCACCGTCAGGCCCTGACCGTTGACGATCACCGTTTCATTGAGAATCGCCGGGTTGAGCGCAAACCGCTCGCGCCAATAGTCGTAGCTGATGACGGTGACGAAGTGCGCGCCGACGGTCTTGTCGTCGTCGGGCGTCAGGAGCCGGCCGATTGCCGGCGTGAGGCCGAGGACCGGAAAATAACTGCCCGACACGAGCAGGCCGTCGGCGGCGAGCGACGTGCCCTGATATCCGACGCTGCCGCCGAAGTTGCGATGAGCGGCGATGCCCGTGAAACCGTCCTGCACCCGCTCGAGGTCGCGGAACATCGGATAGCTGAAGATCTCGTCGCACGGGCCTGCCTGGCCGCACGATTGCGAGCCCGGCTTCGGCCCGGGGGACTTGAAGTTGACCAGCTGTTCCGGCTGCGGCACCGGCAGCGGACGCAGGAGCATCTGGTCGAACAGCGAAAAAATCGCGGAATTTGCGCCAATTCCGAGGGCCAGCGACACGATCGCGACCACGGTGATAAACGGCGACTTGAACAGGGTGCGGAGGGCGAGACGGAGGTTCGGCATGTCAGACCGTTTGACGGAATAAGTCGAACATTGGTTTACGAAACTCTTCGTAAGCCCGGAATTTTATCCGTTGGCGGTCTTATCGAACAAGGACAGCTGCCGGCGGCGACCTGCCCCGACGCGGTCTTCCGGCGCCGGCGGCGAATTGCCGGTCGGAGCGTCAAACACACTGCGTCCGCCTAACGACGGCGAGATCGCATGCTCGTGCGCCATCACCGCGTCGAAGTTTGCCTCAGGCGAGTAACGCTGCTCGACCACGCGCACGAACTTTTCCAGGCGCTTCATCCCGTCGATCTTCTCGGTATCGCCGATGCGCGCGGCGTCAAGACTGCGGCGAAGCACGTCGATCGACTCGTCATAGGTCTTCAGCGGAACCGGAAACGGATGACGGTCCTTGCCGCCGAGCGCAAATGAAAAGCGCGCCGGATCCGAAAATCGCGTGGGCGTGCCGTGAATGACTTCGGCGATCATCGCCAGTGTTTGCAAGGTGCGAGGCCCGACGTTCTCGAGCAACAACAGCGATGCGAAATCGTGAAGCTTGCGATCGTGAGATACCGCGAGCACGGCACCGAGCCGCTTCAGATCGACGTCCTTGGCGCGGACATCGTGATGCACGGGCATCCGCATCTTCATGACCTCGGTCAGCGTCCGCTGCGGATTGTCGTTGGCCACCGTGAGCAGCGCGTCCTGCGCGGGCTTGGCGCGCGAATCGACGAGATTCTGGATGACGCGCGTCCCCGGCGTGCCGTCGCCGCCGGGCGAAGCCCCGACGATCGCGGTGTGCGGCTCGCACGTGAAGTCCTTCACCGTCGCGGAGTGCCAATGATAGCGGCGCGCCAGCCGCGTGCCGGCGTTCATGCCCTGCTGCACGATCGCCCACTCACCCTGACGCGACAGGAGGAAGCCATGAAGGTAGATCTGAAAACCGTCGGCAATCGCGTTGTTATCGACTTTGGCGGCGAGACGGCTGGTCCGTACCAGCGCGTCGCCGTCCAGGCCGGTGCGCTCGGCGATGGCGCGGAGTTCTGCCGGAGTGTTGCGCGAATGGCGGCCGCGGCCGCCGCAGATGTAGATGCCGAGCTCGTGAGCGCGTGGATTGAGCCCGCGCTTCAAAGCCCCCAGCACGGACGTGGTGATGCCCGACGAATGCCAGTCCATGCCCATGACGCTGCCGAGGGCTTGAAACCAGAACGGATCGCTCAACCGGCTGAGCAGCGCCGACTCGCCGTAGTGATGGACGACGCTCTCGCTGATCGCCGTGCCCAGCGTCGTCATTCGCGTCGCCAGCCATTGCGGCACGCGGCCGCCGTGCAGCGGCAGGTCCGCGACGCCCGAACGCTTCATCACCCGATCATAGCCACGAAGGACGCGAAGCACACGAAGAACATTCTTTAAGAAGGTGGATTTCGAAAAACTTACTTCGTGACCTTCGTGTCCTTCGTGGCGTTTGGTTTCTTCATCAAGCCAAGGTAAATCACCGCGCTCAACGCAAAGGTTACGAACCATGCATAGGTGTATAGGTGATCGAAGAAGGTCGGATTCGGCACGACGCCGCCTGGTGTGATTGCGGCGCGAATGAATCCCGGAACGACAGGCAATATCGACACCACCAGCGCGATGATGGCGTTGTGGTTGGTGCCGTTGCTGTAGGCGTAGCGCCCATCGACCTTGAACAGATCCGGCAACGACAGTTGCTGCTTGCGCAGCAGCCAATAGTCGGCGATCAGCACGCCGCCCACCGCACCCATCAGGCTTGAATAGCCGATCAGCCACGTAAAGATGTAGGCCGCGGCGTCCGCATACAGTTTCCACGGCATCATCACGATGCCGAGCGCGGCGGTAATCAGGCCGCCCGTGACGTAACTGATCTTCTTCGGTGCCAGGCTCGAGAAATCGTTCGCCGGCGACACGACGTTCGCAGCCATGTTCGTGGTGATTTGCGCCGCGAGGATGACGAGCGCGCCGAAGATGACGACCGCCGGGCTGCCGATGCGCGCAATCAGCGTCACCGGATCCCAGACGGCCTCGCCGAAGATCACGATCGTCGCGCTCGTCACGGCGACACCGAGAAACGCAAATGCGGTCATGGTTGCCGGCAGGCCGATTGCCTGACCCAGCGCCTGCGAGCGCTGGCTCTGCGCGTAGCGCGTGAAATCGGGAATGTTCAGGCTGAGCGTCGCCCAGTAACCGACGTTCGCCGTCAGCGCGGCGGGAAACAGCGTCCAGAACGGCGTGTTGCCCTGTTGCAGTTTCGGCGCTTCAGAGAGGATGTGCCGCAGCCCGCCGCCATTGGCGACCGCCCACCACAGCAGCAAGGCGCCGCCGCCAAGCAGCAGCGGCGCCGACCACGCCTCGAGCAGCTTGATGCCCTCGAGACCACGAATGATGATCGCGGCCTGCACGCTCCAGAACACCGCAAACGAAATCCAGATCGAGCCCGCAACGTTCGCCCAGCCGGGCCACGCCGCGATCAGCAGCGCCTGCAGCGCCAGCGCGCCGATCCACGTCTGGATGCCAAACCAGCCGCACGCGACGATCGCGCGCAGCACCGCCGGCACGTTCGCGCCGCGGACGCCAAACGACGCGCGGCACAAGACCGGGAACGACACGCCGTACTTGGTGCCGGCGTGGGCATTGAGGATCATCGGGATCAACACGATGGCGTTGCCGAGCAGGATCGTGACGAGCGCCTGCCACCACGTCATGCCCTGCTGCATCAGCCCCGAGGCCAGCGTGTAGGTCGTGATGACCACGCTCATGCCGACCCACAGCGCCGCGATGTGATAGGTCGACCACGTCCGGCTGTCGATGGTGGTCGGCGCGAGATCGGGATTCCAAAGCGGGCTCGCGGACACGTCTTCGGTCAACTCGACGAAATCTCTCCCGGCCGGTGGCCGGACCGCGTGGCTGACGCCCCGCCTAACTGGCATAGCCCTCGGCGTCGAACCCGCCGCGATAGTCCTTTCCTTCAGGGCGTCGGATCTTCGAGTGGACCACGACGTTGTCGCGCCGCATGCTACGGAACTGCTCGAGCGAGGTGTAGCCGCGCTTCTCCATGAACTGCTGCATGTCGTCGATCAACGCCTTGATCACATTCGGCCCGATCGCGCGATCGAGCATCGCGGCCGTGCACACCTGCACCGTGCCGCAGCCGAGCAGCATGTAATTGAGCGCGTGCGCGAACGTGCTGATACCGCCAATCCCCGAGAATTCCTTGTCCGGGAACGCTGTCGTCAGCTGCGACATCTTCGCGAGCGACTGCGGCAGGATGGCCGGGCCGCCCAGGCCCCCGCTCGACACCAGCCCGTCGACATTCATTTCGAATTCGAGGGTCTCCGGATCGATCAAGGGGAGCGACGGGAACGTGTTCGAAGACACGATCGCGTCAGCGCCGCCATTGAACGCCGCCCGCGCTTCTTCGACGATCTCGGTGGTCGATGGCGTGAGCTTGCACCACACGGGGACCGTGGCGACCTGCTTGACCACTTCGGTCACGATCGACACCTGTTCCTGATCCTTGCCAATGTTCGAGCCCATATCCTTCCGATCCATGTGCGGACACGACAGGTTCAGCTCGAAGGCATCGGCACCCGCCGCCTGGCACGCCTTGGCGAGGTCCTGCCAGTGTGCCAGCTCCTTGTCGCTGCCCGAACCGGCCATGATCGACGCGACAAGGATGCGATCGGGGTAAGCCTTCTTGATGCTTTCGATCTTCGGGATCCACCAGTCGAGCGCCTTGTCCGAGATCAACTCCCAGTTCCACGACGAGTGCAGGGCCGTGTCCGGCCGCTTCTGCATCGACAGGCGTCCGTCGAGGGTCGAGCGCAGGAACTTGGTCTTCGGTCCCGCGACGTTGGTCACCGGATGCATGCCGATCGTCTTGGTGACGACGCCGCCCCAGCCGGCCTCGAAGGCCCGCATGATGTTGCTGTCGGATTCGGTCGGCGGCGCCGACGACAGCAGGAAGGGGTTGGTGAACTTGAGACCCGTGAAGGTGACGGCGATATCCGGCTGCATGAATGCTCCCGTAGTGAAAGGAATCCACGAAGCCGCCCCGGCGAGGTGGATGCGCGGATTATAGGGCTTTCAGCCTTCAGACTTCAGCCTGCGAGCCGCACCGGACAGGCGATATATTGGGCGCGTCATGACCATCCTCATCAAGAATGGCACCGTCGTCACGGCCACTGATCAGTATTCGGGCGACATCTTCGTCGACGGCGAGAAAATCACGACCATCGGCTCGGCGCTGACCATGCCCGCGGATCGGGTGATCGACGCGAAGGGCAAGTACGTGCTCCCCGGCGGCATCGACGTTCACACCCACATGGACATGCCGTTCGGTGGTACGACGTCGGCCGACGACTTCGAGTCGGGCACGATTGCCGCGGCGTTCGGCGGCACCACCACCATCGTCGATTTCGCGATTCAGTACAAGGGCCAGACCCTGCATCACGCGTGGGAAACGTGGATGAAGAAGGCCGAAGGCAAAGCGGCGATCGACTACGGCTTCCACATGATCATCACGGACCTCTCGGATCAGGTGGAGACGGAGATGGACGCCATGGTCAGGGAGGGCGTCACGTCGTTCAAGTTGTTCATGGCCTATCCGGGCGTGTTCATGCTCGACGATGCGAGCATCTTCCGGGCGATGCGGCGGACCGGTAAGAACGGCGGCACCATCTGCATGCACGCAGAGAACGGCGGCGTCATCGACGTCCTGGTCAAGGAGGCGCTCGCCAACGGGCAGACGGCGCCGAAATACCATGCGCTGACGCGGCCGGCACGCGCCGAAGGTGAAGCGACGCATCGCGCGATCGCGCTCGCCGAGATTGCCGATGTGCCCGTCTACATCGTGCACCTGTCGGCGTCCGAAGCGCTCGAAATGGTGACCGAAGCACGCGATCGCGGCTTGCCGGCTTTTGCGGAAACCTGCCCGCAGTACTTGTTCCTGTCGTACGACAACTACGAAGAGCCGGGCTTCGAAGGATCGAAGTACGTCATGAGCCCGCCGTTGCGTCACAAGTCGACGCAGGACCGGCTGTGGCGCGGGCTGGCGTTCAATGATCTTCAGGCCATCGCCACGGACCACTGCCCGTTTTGCATGAAAGAAAAGCACCTCGGCGACGGCGATTTCTCGAAGATCCCCAACGGCGCGCCTGGGGTCGAGACACGCATGAGCCTCGTCTACGACGGCGGGGTTCGCGCCGGCAAGATCTCAATGAACCGGTTCGTCGAATTGACGTCGACCTCGCCGGCCAAGATCTTCGGCATGTTTCCGAAGAAGGGCACGATCGCTCCTGGCTCCGACGCGGATATTGTGATTTTCGATCCGGAGAAGACGACGACGCTGTCGGCGAAGACGCACCACATGAAGGTCGATTACAACCCCTATGAAGGGCGGCAGGTGACCGGCGTCACGGACACCGTTCTCTCTCGAGGCAAGGTCATCATCGACGGCGGGACGTTTACCGGCAAAGCGGGCGCGGGCTCGTTTCTCAAACGCGACCCGCGCTTCATCTAAGAGCTACGACAACACGACGGCGGTGCCGCTGACGCTTACCATCAGCATGCTGCCGTTGGTGCCGACCGTTTCGTAGTCGATGTCCACCGCGACCACGGCGTTGGCCCCCTTCTCCGCGGCCGACTGCTGCATTTCGGAGATCGCGATCTCACGCGCACGACGCAGCTCGCGTTCGTAGGTCGCGGAGCGTCCGCCGACGATGTCGCGGATGCCGGCAAACAGGTCCTTGAAGATGTTGGCGCCCATGATGGCTTCGCCGGTGACGACGCCGTGATAGGCGGTGATACTGCGGCCTTCGACGCTCGGGGTGGTCGTGACAAGCACTGCGGACATTTGATTTTGGCCTCCACACGTGGAGACGGGAACGCTCAGTGAGCCGTTCCATCGGAAATGCCGAAGGTAGTCCACGGCACCTTCGAGGCATCCGCAGGATCCTGCCTATTCGCTGCGCAATGCGGTGACCGGCTCAACCCGTGAAGCTCGAGCCGCCGGAATCAGGTAGCCGGCCATCGCAACGCCCGTGAGGCCGATCGCCGACATCGCAAACACCATCGGATCACGGCCGCTGACGTCGTAGAGAAGGCTCCGCAGCAGGCCGGAGGAAGCCAGCGCGAGGATGACGCCCGCGACGATGCCTGTGGCGCTCAGCACCAGACCTTCGCGCAACACCATCGACAGCAACGTCGACCGCGTGGCGCCGACGGCGGCGCGAATGGCGAGTTCCCGTTCGCGCTGCGCGACCGTGTACGACATGACGCTGTAGATGCCGAGAATAGCCAGCGCGGCGGCAAGAACGCCGAACAGCACGCTCAGCCATGACAACATGCCGGACGTCCTCGTTGAATTCGCGACGACCTCGTCAAAAGTCCGCATGTTCGATAGGGCCACATGCGGCGTCAGCTGCGCCATCGCCGCGCGAATCTGGTTTGCCAGCATGGCGGGATCCCCAGTGGCGCGGACCGTGAATGACATGCTCGGCGCGGGGTTCTGATCGAAC
>DASPNQ010000120.1:0-14477 GCA_035626435.1 Vicinamibacterales bacterium | reverse complement strand
GCAGGCGCGTCGGTGCGATATGCCCTCGCGCGTCAGGATCAGCCACATCAGCGCGAGCGCGATCGCGGCCGGCAGCGACGCGACGGCCATCCGCACCACGTAAATTTTCAGTTGAAGGTGCCATTCAATCCCGGTCAGCGCCGCGGCGGCCTGCATTGCCGCGTAAACCGGCACGCCAAGCAGACTGACGCCGATCGCCTTGTCGGAGTAATGATGGCCGTTGAACGCGGCCTTATCCATCGTCGGAAAGGCGTCGTGCTCGCCGTCGTAACCGTCGA
The DNA here is from genome assembly GCA_035626435.1 of Vicinamibacterales bacterium. Classification (GTDB taxonomy): domain Bacteria; phylum Acidobacteriota; class Vicinamibacteria; order Vicinamibacterales; family UBA2999; genus 12-FULL-67-14b. The sequence continues at coordinate 14,199 of DASPNQ010000120.1, read as the reverse complement.
TGGCGAACGTCCCTCGCTCGACGATGGCGAAGACGGTCGCCATGCGCGCGTTGACGTTCCAGCTCGTGTTCGACGAATGCACGGAGCCCATCAGGATCATGGCGGCGACCACGATCCTGCGCGCGCCGCGGATCTCGGCGGCCGTCAACGTCATGAGCGTGCTAGAAGTCGACGAGCCTCGTGTACTTGACGACGAACGAGCGACCCAGGGTCTCGAGCGACGTCGAGCTCAAAAAATCGCGGCGATCGTTGAAGACCACGAACAGCCCGGTGCCGCTGCGATTGAGCCAGGCGAATCGGACGTTGGACGAGAACTGGCCGGTCTGGCCGTTGTACTGAACCAGCGCTGACAGATTGGTCAACGTCGTAAACGAGTAATTCGCCTTGATCGGAACCAGGTTGTTCACGAAGTTGCCGTACGGTAGTTCGATGTCCTGGCGCGTCCATCCAACACTCGCCGTCGCCTGCGGCGTAATCCGGTAGTCGCTGTTGATTTCAAAGCCCTGAAAATCGCCATCGTAATAGTGCCCGATGCGATAGCGAATGGTGGCGGTCACACGCGCGGCCGGATTATGGAAGTACTCGAAGGCGTGCTGGTTCCAGCTGTAACGGCCCGCGGGGATCACCACGCGGCGGCCATCACGATTGAACACGGTGAACGGCGCCAGCGGGACGTCCTTGGCGTGATCGACGAACCAGCCGAAGCGGCCACCCTGCCGCGGCTGGATCTCGAAGGGATGGATGTGCCAGTTCTCGCTCTGCAGCTCTCCGTCGAAATCGTAGAACGAGGTGTAGGACATGTGCGGCGCGATGCGGCGAATCCACGGCCACCGCTTCGGCTGCGGCTGGAAGAAGGCGCGGAACTCGGGGCGGCGATAGCCGCGGCGCGGCAGAAAACCCACCTCGGGATTGAAGTTCTGACCGACCTGCGAATAGCCGCCCGACAGCTGCCAGAGCTGATTGGTGAAGTTGTAGAACGCGCGACCCGAGTAATCGCTGCCGCGCGGTCCCGCCGTCCGCGTCGTCGGCGTGTCGGTGCGCGCGATGAACGCCGAGACCCGCTGATTGGTCGTCAGTTGGACGTTCGCATCGAAGCCGTAGGCACGATTGTGATCGTCGCGGATTTTTGCCTGGCCGAAGCCTTCGCGGCTGACGAAAATGCCACCATAGCTCGAACGTCCGACTTCGCGCTGCAGGCGAATCACGCTGAAATTGTTCGCCGGACCGACGACGTCACCGGCGAGATTTTCGACATCGTCCGCCTGGATGTTGAGCAGCCCGACATTCCAGCCGGCGACCTTGCCGCTCAACCGCGCGCCGCCGCGAATGTCGATCGGCAACGCTGACGGCGACAGCCCGACGCGGCGGGAAAAGAACAGATCGATCTGCTGGGGATTGCCGAACTGGAACGTCGAGGCGTTCTCGAGAAAGAACGGCCGCTTTTCGGGGAAGAACAGATCGAACCGCGTCAGGTTGACCTGTTCTTCGTCGGCTTCGACCTGCGCGAAGTCGGTGTTGTAGGTGGCATCGAGCGTCAGATTCGGACGGATCCCCCACTTCAGGTCGACGCCGAAGTCGGCGTTCTCACGAAGGTTGTCGCCGCTGACCGTGTAGTCCTTGTTCAACGAGCCGAGCGCGTACGGAATCAGTTTGATGTCCCGTCGCGGCGGCAGCGTCAGTCCGGTCATTTTCGCGGCGAGCGACACGCGGTAGATGTCAAAGCCGCGGGGGATCGGCGACAGATAGACCTGTTCGTTCTTGTGCCGGATGTTGCGCAGCATGTTGAAACCCCAGGTCTGGTTCTCGCCGGTCTGATATCGCAGCGTCTTGAGCGGGATCGCGATTTCGGACTCCCACCCCCGCTCGGTGATCTGGCTGCGCACCGTCCAGTCGCCGTCCCAGTTCGGGTTGAATGCGCTGATGCCGCCGCGCGTGGTGCCGCTGCTGTTGCCACCACCGCCGCCGCCCACCTGCACGCCGCTGGTCTGCCCCTCGCGCGCGACCTGGCCGTCGTACTCGATGCCCAGCGGATTGGTGCCGAACACGAACGCGTTCTGGGTATCGTTGAAGGTGTCGAAGACCATGACGATCGAATCGGTGTCGTTCAGCGAGGCGTCGCGCCGGGCCTGCGACACGATGATCTTCGACGGATCGCTGTCGAACGCGATGATGCCGACATAGACGTTGCCGTTGCCGACAATGACGCGAACCTCGGTTTTTTCAGAGGCGGGGGCGCCTTCGTTGGGGTCCTGCTGCGTAAAGGTCGAATACGGCTGCACGGAATTCCAGATCGCGTCGTTCACACGCCCGTCGATGACGGGACCTTCCGCGGCGGGATCGAGCTTGCCGGCGGCGAAGGTCGGAACGGCGGGCGTTTGGGCCGAAACCGGCCGCAACCCGCTCAACACGCAAAGCAACAGTACGGCAGACGACCTGCCAAATGATCGTGGATGCATAAGTGGTATTGGGAGAAAATCGCCGAAAGTGTACCACATGACTTCTCGCGTCGCAGCCGCCGCTGTTGTCTTTGCTTGTCTCTTAGACGTGCTCATCGCGCAAGCGCCAGCGAACCTGACACGCGCACAGCGGGAAATGCTCCACGCGTTGATCAGCGCCGTCGATGCCGCGGCCGCACGACCGGACAGCGCCGCGCCGTTGCGCGCGCATCTGATGCGCGCCTCTGACGGCTCGCATTACGTCGCCTACACGATCGACGCGCCAACGAACCAGCCATTGCCCGAACGGCCCGCGATCTACGTGCGATTGGCCACGGCGAACGTGTCCCGCGCGGAACGCTCGCCGATTCGCGAGTGGCTGACCACGAACCAACAGACAACGCCGACGCTGCTGGCCAAGCGCGGCATCGCGCTGGGCGAGATGCCGATCATGGGACCGACCGGTTCTCTCGGCAACCAGTCTCGCCAGCCGATGACAGCCGAGGCGGCGAACCTGCAAGCGCTCGATCTTGAACGGCGTCGCGCTCGCGAACGACAGGAGGAACGCGAGCGGCAACGCCGCCAGGCGCTGGAAGGGCGCGCCACCACGCAGGCAGAGACGCTGCCGTTCGAGGACTTCGATTTCGTGACGGTTCCGGTGCGAACCGATCGCATTCAACGGGCGTTGACCTCCGGACCCGGCGAATTCGACCTGTACGTCGCATGGCTCGACCCCGCGGCCAAGCCGGCGACACCGATCGTCGTCAAGAAACGGCTGTCGTTGCCGCCCGCATCGACCACGGAGCTCTCGGTCAGCAGCGTGATTCTTGCCGACGGCATCCAGTCGCGCGCCGCGCCATATCCGCCGACCGAACAGGCGTCACACCCCTACGCGATCGGCCCGACGGAAATTCTGCCAGCCGCAGACGCCTCATACCGAGACGACGAGAATCTGTCAGTGGTGTTTCAGGTGATTAACGCGGCGCCCGGAGCCGGCGGCAAGCCGAACATCGACATCAACTATCAGGTGGTTCGCGTCGAACAGGGCCGTGAGCAGGCCGTCGCGTCGTTGACGCCGCAAAACTACTCCGAGCGCAATCTGCCGTCGGACTTTGATTTGCGGGTCGGCCATCCCCTGTTCGCCACCGTCAGCGCGCCGCTGGCGACGCTCAAGGCCGGTTCGTATCGGCTGAAAATTGTCGTCACCGACGCCATCGCCGGCCGCTCGGTCACGACAGCCGCCGAGTTCAACGTGACCGCGACGGCGGCGGCCCTGCTGCGCGAGGCGCCGCCGCTTGGTGTGCCGTTCCGGCGCGAGACGGTGTTACATCCGGAGGTGCTGCCGCAGCTGTTGACACTGCTGCGGCCGGCCGCGCCGTCGCCGACGTTACAGCGCGCCTTCGACCTGGCTGCCAGCGGCAAATTCGTCGAGTTGATGGTCGAAGAACAGGTGCCCGACGACGAAGCCGGCGTGCGCGCGGCGCTGCGTGGCATCGCAGGTCTTGCGGTTGGCGACGGCTCGTCGGCCGTCCAGTTTCAGCGCGCCCAGCTGCTCGGTGCGCCACTGCCGGCGACACGCTTCCTGTCCGGCGCCGCCCGTGCCGCGCAATCGCAGGATGCCGAAGCGATTGCCGCGTGGCAGGAGGCCCTGAAGGCCGGCGTGCCGCGCGCGCTGGTCGTCCCACGGCTCCTCGACGCCTATCTGCGCCGCAACGATCTTCAGCGCGCGACACCGTTGGCGGCGGAATTGCCGGCCGGGGTGTGGTTTCGCAGCGCCGCCGCGCTGCTGATCGCGAGCAGTAAATTTTTCGACGCGGTCACCATGCTGGAAGCGCGGGTTTCGCAAGCGCCGGAAGACGCCGACGCGCAGTGGCTGCTGCTCCACGCCATGTACGGGCAGCTCACCGCGTCCGCGGCACCGCCGGCATTGTTGAAAGAGAAGTTCCTGGCGCGCGCCCGCGCTTACATTGACGGCAAGGGCGTCCACGCAGCCATCGCCGCCCAATGGCTGAACGCTATTTCTTCGTCTTGACCGGCGGCGGTGCCGGCGGCTTCCCCGACGGCTTCAGTGAGTAGGCGCGCCGGGACGACACCGACACGTTCTCGCGATTGACCTTGACCTCGAGCTCGCGCGTGCGCCGGGACGGATCGGGATTCGAGGAATAGAAGCCGAGCACATAGTAGTCGCTGGTCTCGGCGTCGACCCTTTTCAGCTCGCTGGCGAAATCGTTGGTGTTGACGATGGCGAAGCCGTTGGTCTCCTCGGCGATGTAGCGCAGCGTGCTGGTCGTTTTCTGGATGTGCGTCCGCCACTCGCTTTGATCGACGTAGCGATCGGCACCGACCACGCCCTGCAGGCCGCGCGGATCGAGCGTGTAGATCGACGCGTTGGCGCGGTTCGCCGACAGCGTCAACTCCCGCATCAATTTGTGCAGATCGATGTCGGCCGTCGCATGGCTGATGCTGAAATACGGGTTGTCCTGTTCGACGGTGAACCGCATCGCATCGGAAAACCGCCCGCCCTGGATGCGGTCGCTGCTGTTGCGGCCTTCCTTATACGGATCGAAATCGTAGCCCGTGCTGATGTAGATGATCGCCTTGCGCTTGTTGTTGACCGCTTCGAGGTCGTGCAGGATGTTGTAGGCCGTGAAGAACGCGATCTGCGCGCGCGCCCGCAGATCGCCGGGGCCTTGCGACGACTCGAACGACTGGAAGATCTCCTGCGGGATTAATCCCGAGCCGCGAATCTTGCCGACCGCCTCCATCGCCATCTTTTTGTCGTAGGTCGGTCCAATCTGGATGAAGGACGGGCCGCTGGAGACGACCGCGATCATGTCGCCCTCGTGAATCAGCGTCTCGCCGATCATCTGCACGACCTTGCGCACGTGCGGCGTCAGATCCGCTTCGAAATGCAGGTCGTCGATGAAGATCAGCAGCACCCGGCCGGCGGTGTCGTCGACGCGCGGCTTCGCCTTCGGCAGCACCAGGCCGTCCGACGACGGTTGGTCGGCCGGCAGCATCAGGTTGAAGGTCCGGCCGCCGCGGACCATCATGAACGACGCGATTTCCTGGGGCTGTCCGTCCTCGAGCACCGTGAAGTGCTCGCGCGTCAGGTCGGTGACGAATCGGCCGGCGTGGTCGCGCACGATGACGTCGGTGCTGACCAGCGTGACGCCGGCGCGAAACGTCGGCTGCTGCGCGAGGAGCAGCGTACAGGGCGCCAGCAACAGGGCGACCAGCGCGCACACTTTCACCACCGGTCGAGCCAGGGCGGTTTGCCGACCACAAATCACAAGCATCTGCCCAGTATAATGACACCAATGAGAGCTTCACGACGACAAGTGCTGAGCACGCTGGCCGCTGCGAGCGCCGCGACCTTGATCGATCCGGGCGACGTGCTGGCACGGATGGCCGCCGACGTGCCGTGCGCCGCCGGCGGCGCTGCGGGCGAACTGCTCGGGACCTTGCCGCTGTTTCGGGACCGGTCGCAGCCGCAGGAATTCGGCGTCAAGTACGGCGGGCCGGGGCTCGACGCGCGGCTCGTGACCGACCTGTCGAAGCTCGAAGCCAACAACCTGATCACACCGAACGAGCTGGCCTACATTCGCACCGAGATGCCGGCCGCGGCACGCGACCACAAAGGGCCATGGACGCTCCAGGCCAGCGGACTCCTGGCGGCACCCGCAACGCTGAAGCTCGACGATCTGATGCCGCTGTCCAGGAAGATGGGCCCGCACCTGTTCGAATGCTCCGGCAACGCCAACCCGTCGAATTTCGGATTGATGAGCGTCGCGGAATGGGAAGGCATCCCGCTTACCGAAGTGGTATCGCGACTCAAACCCGCTTCGGACGCCACGGGCGTGCTGGTCAGCGGCTACGATCACATCGGCCAGATCTCGCAGCGATCGATCGTGGGCGCCAGCTGGGTTTTCCCGCTTGCCTCGCTCGACAAGCTCGGCGCCTTCCTCGCCGTCCGCATGAACGGCGAAGCCGTCCCCGACGATCACGGCAAGCCGGTTCGCCTGGTCGTACCCGGGTGGTACGGTTGCACGTGGATCAAGTGGGTCAACGAGATTCGCCTCGTCGGCGCCGACGAACCGGCCACCTCGCAGATGGTGGAATTCGCCAACCGGACGCACCAGAGCGAACCGCACAAGTTCGCGCGCGACTACACGCCGGCCGATATCCAGACGGCGGCCACTCCCGTGCGCGTCGAGAAACGCAAAACCCCGAGCGGGCTCGAGTACCGGATTGTCGGCATCGTTTGGGGCGGCACCAAGCCCGTCGATCGCCTGCAGATTCGTTTTGCAAAGGATGCCGTGTTCACGCCGTTCGCGGTATGCCCGGCGCCGAAGACCCACGCGATGTGGTCGCTGTGGGAGTATCGCTGGAAGCCGACGGCGCCAGGCACCTACGACATCTCGCTCGAAGTCGCCGATCCCTCCGTGCCGCAACGGCGGCTCAAGACCGGCTACTACATGCGGCAGGTGAAGATTGAGGAGATTTAGAAGATCTCGTGATCTGGTGATCTGATCATCTCGTGATCGATCTCGAGATCTAATGATCTTCAGATCTTTCGATCTATCTAAAGATCACTTCGCGGGCGCAAAGTAGCCTTGCCGGGCGCGGACGCGGTACGAAGTGCCTGGAATATCGACCTCGACCTTCCGCCACGCGCCATTCCGCGCCGTGTTCGTCGACTCATAGCCCAGCAGATACTGATGCGTCAGCTCGTTGAGCAGCTCGGCGAAGGTCCGCCCGAGTTCTGACGGACGATCGGCGAACAACGCGCGGCCGCCGGTGGGCTCGGCGAGCGCTTCGAGCGTTTCTCGCAGGTTCGCCTCCTGCCGTCCCCGCCCCAAACCGACCATGAACAGCGTCGCGTCCGTCGCCTTCAGCGCGCGATCGACGACGGCAAACGAGGCCTGGCTCGACTGGTCCTCGCCGTCGCTGAACACCACCAGGCTCCGTCGCCCGGGTTGTCGCGACAGCAAATCGAGCGAGCGGATGATCACGTCATAGAGCGTCGTCCCGCCCCACGCCGTGAGTCGATCGATCGCTTTGGAGCGCACTTCGGGACTCGTTTCGCGGCGCGTCAACACGAACATGTCCTGATTGAACGCCACCAGCGTCACCGCATCCGACGGACGGAGCTTCGCCAGAAACTGCCGCACCGCGACCTTCAAGTCATCGATGGCGACGCCCATGCTGCCGCTGATATCCATCGCCACGACGATTTCCAGCGGCGCTTCTTCCGCCGCGAAATGCTGGATGACCTGCGGCTTGCCGTCCTCACGCACGCGAAACTGCTTTGGCAGCAGGCCCGCGACAAATTTGCCGTCGCGATCGATGACCGACGCGTTCACCTGAACGACACGAACTTCGGCGGATTCGTTGAAATCGACGGCGCGCGTGCGGCTGGTCGCGACGATGCGCTCGCCGCTGGTGGTGGTGGCGACCACCCGGATCTGGTGAGGTTTGATCAACGCACCTGCATCCCACTCGCATCGCGGCAGCTGGATGTTGGTGCTCCGGCAAATCAACTTGCCGTCGGCGTAGAACGTGATGTCGGCGATTTCGTTGCGCCGCTCTCGAGGAAGAATCCGGGCCTCGATCGTCAGGCGATCGCTGACGTACGACCCATCCGGCGGTGAGACGATCTGCAGCTGCAGTGGCGACGGTTGTGCACCGGTGCCTGCCAGCAGGGCCAGCACGGTGACCACGCGCAGCATCATCGCTGGCCCTCCGCCGGACGCAGCGGCCCGACCGCCGCGACGGCGCCCAGGTAGTCCTCGATCATTCGCTGGTCGACGCGCGCGGCCATCCGGTAGAACGCATCGAAATCAGCGGCATGCGCCGGCGCGACACCGTCGAGAAAGTCGCGCATCGCATACGACAGGACGAACGGTGCCAGCTCTGCAGGCATCTTCAAGTCGGCCAGCACGACGGCAATCCGCAGCATCAAGTCCGCGTTCTGTCCGCCCATCAGTCCGTCCGCGGCGCGGCCGATACCGACCTCAGGGATGCGTGCCGGCGGCGGCTGCAGACACAAACAGCCCGTCACGATCGACACGCTGCCCCAGTCGCGCAGCGTCTCCGCGGCGATGCCACCGATCCGTGCGCGCTCGGTCGTGGAGAACTGTTCTTCGAGGCGGTGCGGTTCGTTCGCCAGCGTCCAGGCCAGCAATTCGCGGCGCCAGGGGCTCATTGCCGCGGTGATCGCCAGCGCCGACAACCGGCTAGCGTCGGTGCCGGCATCCGCGATCGCCTGCGATCCGGCCGTGACCGCCCGCGCGATGTTCGCGAGCTCGTCGTCATCGAGCCGGCGCGGATCGCTCAGGGCCGCCGTCAACACGAACGACATCAGGTCGTTGCCGCCGATCGTCGGTGGCGGCGGCACGTTCTCCGCCGAGAGGCGGCGCAGCGAACTGTCCGCCAATGCCGCCTGCAACCCGAGCAGCGACCCGTTGACCGCACGCGCGTTCAAGACCGAAGTCGCGACATCCCACCGTTGCGCGAACTTGCCACGCCCAAGTGCGGCGACACCAAATTGATGGCGCAAAGAGGGGTCGCCGCCCAACAGCGCGCTGCTTTCAGCGTCGCTGATCAGCGGCGCGTAGGCCCATGCGCCGAGCGCGTGGGCCAGCAGGAAGTCGACCGGCCTCGACAGCTCGGCAGCAGCGCCGGCTGCACGTCTCAGATCGCGAGCCTCGTCGATCCGAGCCAGATCACGGGCGACCGCGCCAAGCACCTCGTCGACCTCCACCCCATCGTCGGCGTATTCGTCCGCGCGGGCCATTCCGCGAAACCGCGTTGCGAGCTTCTGCAAGTCCGAGCGAAGCGCCTTGACCTGGTCGAGCGTCAGCGACGGCTGGCGCAGCGCGACCGCGATGCGGCGCACCGCGAACACATCGTCGAGCGTAATGCCGCCCTGTTTGGCGCGGACCTCACGCAGCCGCCGCCGAGTCGCGCCGGCAAGGTCGATGACATAGTCCTGCCCTTCCCAATTCACGCGGCGTGGCGTGGCGACGACCGGGCCGGCAACGGCATCCGCAACCGCCTCCTCAATCGAGTCGCTGTCACGGCCCGTCACGTTGCGCACGGCGGGCAGCCACTGATCGAACAGCCAGTCGGCGATGCGGCCGTGATAACGGCCGTCCTGCGGCGATACTGCGGCGAGCGACGCGAGCAGCGCCTCGCCAGCACCGTCGGCGAGCGTGGTCGAATGGATCGCATTCAGCGTGAGCGCCAGTGCCCCTTGAAACAACCGGTTGCCGGTGACGGCGGGTTCGCGATCCTCGAGCGTCGCGACATGGGCAGCGTGTCGCGCGACCGCGGCGATGACTCGTGGACTGGCGACGCGCGCATGCTCCATTGCCATGACCACCGAGGGGTACAGGCTGCGCGCGCGCAATGCCACCAGCACCTCCGGCAGGTCGGCGTCGGCCGCGCCGGCAAAAAGGCGGTGGCCTGCAAGCACGGTTACGAAGACGCGCTCGCGATGTTCGGCCGCAGCGCCGCACAGCGTGTCGACCAGCCACGCGGCGTCGATGACGCCGCCCTCCTGGTGGTTGCGAAGCGTCTCCGCCGCATTCTCCGGCAGCGAATCGCCGTCGAGCGCGCGTTGCCAGAACCGGCGCGACCCTGGACCGGCCAGACGGCCTTCGTTGGTGATGCCGATCTCGAGCAGCATCAACGCGGCGTCATGCGATCGCAGCGCGAATGGATACAGGGTGGAGTTGGCGGGATAGCAGTTCGCAAACGAGTCGACCAGCCGCTTGAAACGGCTGTCCTCGTCGTCGGCGTCACCGGCCGCACCCAGCAAAAACCTGCGCCGGCGCTCGTCGACGGCCGCGATCGTGAAATAGAGGCCTGCGGTGCGCCCGCCGTTGTGATCGAGCAATCGCCGGACGAAACGATCGGCCCGGGCCGGGTCGGCGTCAAGCACGGCCGCCCAGCGGCGCGCACCAACCGCATCGCCAGGAACCACGACGTGCCCATCGTGGACGCGCAGGGCCGCTGCGAACAGCGAAAAGGCGCGAACCGCCTCTGCGTCCCGGTAGATGCGGCGCAACAGGTCGGGCTGTCCGGCCAACCATCGCCGCGTGCCCGCGTCCATACCGCTCAGACCGTGATAGAGCAGCCTCGCAGACGGATCGTTCAGGATTTCCGAAAACAGCTGGCGCGGCCGGACGTCCCGCTCGAAGATGATTTTTGACCACGTCTGCGGCGACAACGGCAAGGGCAAGTCGATCGAACGCTGTTCGATCCGCAATTCGTTACCGGCGTTGAGCGTGCGCTGCAGCTCTTCGGCGCTGACGCCGATGATGGCAAGCCGTCTGCGCAGTGCAGCTGCCGTGTCATTGGTGCGCAGCTCGACCCGATACACCCGGCGGCTTTCCTTCAGATCGAGACCGGCCGCCTCGAGAGCGTCCTCGAGCTTGCCGCGCGATCGGCGATCCGCGGCCATCTTCAGCGACGGCGACGGTCCCGCGAGCGCGACGGCATTGCGCAGAGTTTCGAAGTCTGTCATGGCCGTCGACAGATCGAGCAGCGTCGCCTGCAAATCGACGGGTGGAGACGCTGAAAAATGCAGGCGCCGAATCAATTCGACCATCACCATCGCCCGCTCTCGCGCGTCGACCACGCCGAGCGCTCGCAGGGTGGGACGGCCCCCGGGCACGACCAGCGCGTGCCACGCGCCCTCATCGGCCGCGGCGGGCGACTGCGCGATGGCCACTTCCGCTTGGAGCGCGCACACGATGGTCAAAACGACAATCGATCGATAACGACGGGCGTGCGTCTTCATGAGGGGATCGAAATCATATGGTCATTTAACGGCGGCTCTTGCCTCCGCGACGTCCTGCAGACCGGGATCCGAAAGACGGAAGTTGCTCAGGAACCGTTTATACGCTGCGCGCGCGGCGACTGCATCACCGGCGTTGCGATGGGCACGCGCCAGGCCCAGAACGGCGCGGCTGCGATTGGGTGTTCGCGTCAGCGAGCGCTCGAACCACACGATCGCTTCCTTGGCGCGGCCGACCTGCAGGAGGAGCTCGCCGTACAGTTCATCGGCCCCTTTTACCGGAAACGGGCGCCCGATCGGCTTCGGCATCCGCGCCTGCAAGGCGGTCGCGCGATCCATCAACGCGAACGCCTCCGCGTGACGCCCGCGTGCAAACAGGTCCAACGCCGCCATTTCGCGGAGCATGATCTCCGCCTGCTCCCGTAGCTCGGCGCTCTGCGACGGCGCCGCGGCCTTGCGGAATTCGTCGATCACCGAGCGTACACGCGCAGCGTCGCCAAGATTGACGGCACTGAGGCCGAGCGCGAACAGTTCCTCGATGTTATCGAACGTCGTCTGCCCTTTCATTTCTGCCCAGCGCTCGCTTTCGATGATGTAGCGGGCGCGCATCGACCCTCGATCGTTGCGGAGGGCCGCCTCGCTGCTGCCGCGGCCGATTTCACTGCCTTCGCCGTATCCGTGTCCGCCAGCATGCTCGGGCGAAAGTGGAGCATGCTGTCGAGCCGTAGCCTTGGCGGAGGCCGACAACGCCTCGTTGACGAACGCGATCGCTTCGCGTGTCTTCGAAAACCGGCCCTGTTGCGTCCACTCGTATTGCAGCCACGTCAAACTGTGGTAATCGCGCTGCGCGACGGTCAGTCCGCGGCGCTTCGCCCACGCAACGGATGCATTCCATGACGCCTGATCGCTGGCGGCCGCCTCGTCCCAGAGTCCGACTTGAAGAAACGCGTGCGCGGGCATATGCAAGGCGTGACTGGCAGCAGGTGCGATCTTCGCGTAGGCGCGGGCGGCGGGTAATGCCTTCGACGCCAGCGCTCCATGATCGTAGGCATGCAGAATGTAGTGCGCGGCGCCGGGATGATTGGGGTTGCGTGCGAACACCTTTTCGGCAATCGCACCGGCTTGTTGCCGGAGCGGCAGCGAGGCATCGCCACGGGGCAAAGTCGCGAGAATCGCCAACGCATGGAATGTCTGGATGTCGTCGTCAGCCGGGTGCTGCGCCGCAAGGGCGGCCATCGCCTTCAAATAGGCCGCCGCCCTGGACGCGGTATCGCCGGCACCGAACAACGCCTCGGTAGCCCGGAGCAAACCCTGCTCGCGCGCCGTCTTCGCCTTGGCGACCCGCACATCGGCGTTTGCGCCGAGCTTCGCGAGGGCGGCCCGACCCTTCTCAACTTCTTCGAAGAACCACAGCGGCTGGCTGAAGCTCATCGCCTCGCCCCAGTACGCAAGTGCAAATGTCGGATCGATTTTTTGCGCGGCTCGAAACGCATCAATGGCGTCCTCGTAGCCGAAACTATGCAGCCAGGCCACGCCCCGTAGAAAGTCCGCCTGCGCCGCAGGCGCGCCGGAGTTTGGAAAGACAACGCGGCCCAAGGCTTGGCTATCCGCCGCAGCCTTGCCGCGCGCGGCGGCGTTGGGGGTTCGGGGTTGCGCGGATGCGATCACGACCAGAGCGATCGCGCACATGCAACAACAGACGATGCGCTTCACGATTTCACCAGTACAACACAAGGGCGGCCGGTGAGGGCCGCCCTTGCAGGTCTTCAGCGGAGAACCCGGGACTCGAGTCCCGGGCCCGAACCCACGTTTAGAAGCTCAGACGGAACATCAGCTGCGTCAGGCGCATGAAGCCTGACTGCGTGCGGATCTGTCCGAACGAGGCGTTGTCGATACGGGTCTCGGGACCGCGCACCTTCGGGTAGTTGTTCAGGTTCAGCACTTCGAGCTTGATCTCGCCGCGCATGCTGCCCTTCAGCGGGATCTGCTTCGATGCGACGAAGTCGATGTTGTTACGGTCCGGCGTGCGAACGTCGCTCAACGTGCGCGGCAGCGTGCCGAGCGTAAAGGGCGCCGGCGCCGAGAAGGCCGCGCGGTTCAACCATTCCGCGCCCGAGCCGCAGGGCTCGACCGTGCAGGCCGCACCCTTCGGGGGGGTAATGCGATCGGTGCGCGAGCCGTCGGTTTCCGCTTCGCCCGTGCCCGGGTTACCGCGGTTCATACGGGTGAAGATGCCCGTCGTGTTGTTCTGCGTGTAGACGGCGATCGGGAAGCCGCTTTCGATGCCGATGATTGCCGACACCGTCCAACCACCGAGGATGGCCGCAGCAACGCCGCCCTGCGCCCAACGCTTGCCTTCGCCGAACGGCAGTTCGACGATTGGCGCAATCGTGATCTTGTGCGGCACGTCGAGCAACCCAATGGAGTACTCGGCGTCGATGTTGTTCGCGTCGAGCGCCTCAGCAGCCGTGGCTGAGAAGAAGTTCGTCTCGCCAAACTGGTTGTCCATCAAGCGGCTGTAGGTGTAGTTGATGCGGCCGCCCCAGCCGTTGCTGACGCGCTTCTCGAACTTGAAGACGCCCGCGTGATACTGGCTCTTGCCGATCGTCGCCTGACGCATCAGGATGTCGCCGAACTGCGGGAACGGACGAAGCAATTGGCGACGGGGAACCGTCGGGCTGGTCGTGCTGAAGGCACTTGTCGACGAGAGGGTGCTCGCCGGCAGGCCAAAGAACGGATTGGCCACCTGCTCGTTCAGCGCGGCGCCGAGCGACAGGTACTGCACCGGCACCTGATTGATGTTGATGATGCCGTCGTTCGAACCGCCGAGGCCGAGGTCGCGGCCGGTCGCACCAACGTATTCAAACCCGATGGCGATGTTGCCCGGCAGCTCGCGTGACAAATCCACCGAATACTGGTGAATCATCGGCGCCTTCTTGTTCTGATCGATAAACTCGA
>DASPNQ010000119.1:0-22734 GCA_035626435.1 Vicinamibacterales bacterium | reverse complement strand
AGCGGTGGCCGGCGTCGACGTGCCCGATGCCGTTCTTCATCCGTGGAGGGTGGTTAGTAACGACGCTCTGAGGTCGGACCTGAGTTGCCGATGCGAACCGTTCTTGATGCAGCGTCTATTGAAATGTGTGCGGTGCGCAGGCATTCGGCGTAGGCCGCTTGGCCCATCGGCCCATGAACCCATTAGCCCATGAGCCCGTTGCCCGTTTGCCCTTGGCCGCTTGGCCGCTTGGCCCCTTGGCCCCTTAGCCCATCGGCCCATCGGCCCCTTGGCCTCTTGGCCCATTGGCCCGAAGTCCGATTCAGTTCGGCAAGACTCCCGCGTTGAAGCGGCTAACGAAGTCGATGAAACATACGTTCGAGTAGCAAACGCCGGCGCGTCGGGCTTGCCGGCTTTCATCGCGTACTAAGGCATCAGGGAAGGGGCTGACAGCGTGCGGGAGTAGCGAATGTCTGCCAGATCACGGGCGCCCTTGCCGTTGACGAGCGTGGGTCCCTGTCCCGCCAGCCGGATGCGCGCAATCGCTGTCTGATAGGCTTGCTCACGCGCGTCGAAGGCCGCGCGATCGCGGTACTCCGTGAGCAATATTACATCCCACTCGCTGTGGCCGCTCTCATCGACGAGCATTCGATACGACAGAACGCTTCCAGCAGCCTTCATCTCCTCACGCGCACGCGCCCAATTCGCTCGACAATAGGCAACGTAATTCTCGAGCTCTCGGGGTTTGGCTTTTACAAAATCAACGGCCCATACCGCATCCGATGGCCGAGACTTTGATGTCGCGTTGGTCTTCGGCTGGTCCAATACGGCGTCCGCATGAGCGACACTGAAAAAAAGCGCGAGGCCCAGATAGGCGGCGAGCGCCGCCGCCGGAATCGTGCTGAATTTGAGCAAATCGACAGTCACTGGACTACATATTGGGCGTGAGCGTTTCGATCATCAAATCGATTCGAGGCATGCCATGATGCGCGCAACGCATGTCGGCTGTGCGATACGCGGCCTTCACTCTCAATGCGAATTCAGACACCAATCTGATCACCACGCCACGGCCGCATAGGCACATGCGAAAGTGTCATTGGACACGCGCCGGACCTGACCGAATACTCGCGTCGGAGGAATTGCGCATGATTGCGAGCATCAAAACGGGAGTGGCCCTTCTCGCCTTCGCTGGCCTCGTAGGCTCGGCACCATCACGAATCGCCGCGGCCGAGAAGTCGGCAGCAGAGGCGGCGTTTGAGCGACTGAAATCGCTGGCGGGCACCTGGGAGACGCTGGTCGACGACAAGCAGCGCGGCGTCGCCACCTACACGGTGACAGGAGGCGGTAAGGTGGTCCTCGAGGTGATGGGCGGCATGGCGACCGCGTATCACGTCGACAAGGACACGCTGATGCTGACGCACTACTGCGGCGCCGGTAATCAGCCGCGGATGAGAGCCAGGTCAATTGGCGGCGACGGGCGGCACATCGCCTTCCAGATGTACGACATTACCAACCACCCGAATCCGAGGACGAGCAATTACTCGAACGCGCTCGATGTGCGTTTCGCCGAAGACGGCAGCGCAGAACTCGGCTTCAAGTCGACGGACGGAAGTTCGCAGACGTTTCGACTCGTGAAGCGTCTGAGTAGCAGCGCCACGCGGTAGCGGCGCGTCCCGTTGGCCGTCGAAAGCGGTGTTCGCTTTCGGCATGCCCTATAGCAGTTGGGATGCGATCACGACAACGCCGGCGAACGTCGCGGCGAACGCGACTAGCGCGAGCAGCCCGTCGTGCGCGATGACGGCGAGGCCGAATGCCGTAAGCGCAATCCCGGCCAGGTTGGCCGAGAACGGCACGAGCTCCATGACGGGCATCGCCATCGCCACGATGATGCACCCGACGGCGATGGCTTTCACCGCTGCATCCATTGCCAGCATGGTCAGCCGCGGCCGAACCAGGCGATCGCCAAACCGCGCCGGCTTTCGCAGCCACGACAAGGCGCGTTGAAACTTCCGGCGACTGACGGACCGCTTCAAGACCCACGACGGCAGCCAGAAGTGGTGGCGCCCCACCAGCAGCTGGACGCAGACCAGAAAGACGACGACGGCGATCAATGTCGGGATGCCGGGCACGATGTCGAGAGGCGAGAGCGTTACCAAACCTCCAAGCACCAGGATCGCGCCGAACGACGAGCGCCCGACCGACTGCATCATGCAGGCGACGTCGACGCGTTCGCCCGTCGCCGCTGCATCGAGGCGATCGACCAGCTGTTCGAGCGTGGTGATCTCACGGGAGTCGCGCCGCGTGGGTGGCGATTTCGGCAAACACGCTGACTCTACCGCGTCTGGGCGTTCGGTTGTTGTCGGAATAGAGGCCGTGACGGACAGCGAGCGATCTGGTCGCGCGTGACGCGCGCGAGAATGCGGTCGCGCCGCCATTCTGGCGGGGTGGTCAGGCAGTCGTTGCGGCCTCAGCCTTGAGCCACCGCTCGTAATTCGTCACCGCCGCGGTGCGCACCAAGTCCCAATGCTGTCCGCACCGGCCGCAGCGCCACGCGCGCGTCCGTCCGGTTCCCGACCCGTTGTGCACCGTGTGGCAGAGCAGGCATTCGGCGTTATCAGTTTGCATATCTGATCGTGCTCCGTGCCGGCGCGATTGTCTGTGCTATTTCGGACAGACTCGACGCCTGTTCATTACGACACAGCGGCGCCCGCACAGAACGGGTAAGGTGGCGTCACTACGTGAAAAGGGAGGGTCTGATGTCGAGCACGAATGGTCAGCGCGCGCGGTTTCATCGCAATCGGAAGCGGCGAGTCGTGCAGCGCATGCGGTTGAAAGCGGCATTGCTCGCGCTCAAAGAACAGAAAACCGCGGCGATCGCTGCGGGTGCGCCACCGGCGCAGCCTGGCCGGGGTGGCCCGGCGCTTGCGGCGAATTGAGATGTCCCAGGCACTGCTAACGCTGACTTTTACGACCGAAGAGGGCACATCGTGACCATGTTCGTCGGACTGGCAGGCCTGGCATTCGTGATTTTCCTACTGGCGATGCGCCATTTGGCGCATCTGCACTCAAATGATCTCGGAAGCATGAGCCAGCAGTGGCTGAACGAGTACAACGCGCAGCACCCGTGAACGGCGCACGCTACTGAGCGCCCCAGCGTCGAACGCACTGTACCCCCCAACCTACAGAGCTGGCATATGGTCGGCGGCAGCGTGCGAGAGCGGCGCCCTCGTCAGGCGCGTCTGCGATTGGCCGTGACCAACAGCGCGACGCCGCCGGCGACCGCGATGACGCCGGCGATCGGCGGCAATGGCAGCGTGCGTTCACGGTCTGCCGTTGCGTGAATCGGCCCGATATCGATCACCGTCTCGCGGCTCGTATAGCTGATGCCGCCGTAGATGAGCGCAATGACGCCAACGACGATCAGGAGGATGCCGGCTATGGCGGATGGCTTCATGGGATGAGGGTACCCTGCTTCATCGCGCATAGCTGTTCACAACGGCACAGCCAGGCATCGACGACGCGCGCGCCCCTCAACTCAGTCGTGAAGAACGACGGTCAGCAGCGACTGGTTGACCTTGATGTCGCCCCCGCTGTACTCGATGAAGCCGAGATCGCGAAACTTGTTCATGAAGAAATTGACCCGCGATCGCGTGGTGCCGATCATCTCGGCCAGCGTCTCCTGAGACATCGCTGGTATGAGCAGGGGCTGATCCTGTTTCCCATAACGCGCCAGCAGCAGTAAGCCGCGTGCGAGCCGCTTCTCGCTGGAATTGAAGAGCAGGTCGACGAGGTCCTCCTCGACGCGGATGTTGCGTGCAAGCATGTGCGCGAGGAACCGTTCCGCAAACGCCGCTTGCGTCTGCAGGAGATCGAGCATCCGGGTTTTCGGTATCACCAGAACAATACTCGCGCTCATCGCGGTCGCGGTTGCCATGCGGCGCGGCTGCGCGGCCAAGCAGCCCTCCCCGAAGAAATCGCCGCGCCCCAGAATGGCGACGACCGCTTCCTTCCCGGTTCGCGACAGCACCGATAGCTTGACGCTGCCGTGCTGCACGTAGAAGACGTGGCGCGCGAGATCGCCCTGCGAAAAAATCACCGCTGACCGCGCGTACTTCCGGGTCGTCCGAGGGGCGCCCGCGGCATCGAGAAAGCTCTGAAGATCGAAGGGTGGCAGGGCTGGCGTCGGCAGGGCGCGTCGCTTCGGCGGCACTCCAACATCATCCCACGGCACCGAGTGGACGCGGCGCGGCATAATCTTCCTATGACCGCCGCGTCCGTGCTGAAAGCCCTCGCCAACGAGCGGCGTCTCGACATCCTCAGGTGGCTGCGGGATCCCGAGGCGCACTTTCCGCCGCAACGGGACGGCGACCTCAAGCGCGACGGCGTCTGCGGCGTGTTTATCGCGGAAAAGCTCGGTGTCAGCGGCCCGACCGCAAGCGAGCACCTGCGGGTCCTGACGCACGCCGGCCTGATTCGCGGCAAGCGCATCAAGCAGTGGACGTTCTACAAGCGCGAGGAACGCCGCATCCGCGACATCAAACGCCTGCTCAAAGATTGGTAGCCGTTCGCTATTTCTCGTTGAACGCGCTCTCGACCGCCGGTATTCGAAAGAGGCGGTCGAGAGACTCCGGCTTGACCGTGGCGTAGATGCTGCGGGATGGCGGGGTCAGCGTCACGCTTTTCTTCAATTCATCAAGGGTCCGGCCCGCCTTACGACCGGCGTCCACCTGTTCGACGATCGAACGCAGCATGGCCTGCAGGTCGCGAATGAACTGCTTGTCCGTCTGCGGCTGTCCATGACCGGGCACAATCGTCGCGGCGTCGATGGCGGCCAGCTTGTCCAGCGTCGGAATCCACGCGCGCGGCGACGAAAAGAACCCAAAGGGCACCGGCGTGATTGCCATGTCGCCGCTGACGACGATGCGCTCGGCGGGCAAATACACGACGAGGTCGCCTTTGGTGTTGGCGTGACCGAGGTGCATCACTTCGATCTTTCGGTCACCCTGCACGATTGTCAGGCGCTGATCGACGAGCAGATCAGGCAGCACGTAGTCGCCCTGCCACGCGTCCACCTGCCGTTCGAATTGCGCCAGCTCGCGCGCTTCGCCCTCGCTGCGCGATGGCTTGGCGCGCAATTCGGCGATGCGCGCTTCGAACTTCGGCCGGTTGGCGGCGCGATAATCAATCTCGCCCGTGATGATGCCGGCTCTCGTCTCGGGGTGCGCGATGAACCGCGCATGGGGGAACGCGGCCTTGAACGCCTGGTTGCCGAAGATGTGATCGCCGTGCCAATGCGTATTGATGACCGTCGCGACCGGCTTGTCGGTCACCTGCCTCAGCCCGCCCAGAATCGCCTCGCCCGCGCTTTTCGAAAGTCCGGTGTCGACCACGATCACGTCGGAGCCGCCGACGATGAAGGTGGCGGTGCCGATCGCCGGCACGCCGGGCACCACATCCCAGGTGAGCGTGTAGACGTCGGGCGCCAGCTTGTTGATTCGATACTTGTTCCCGTAGGGGCCGTCGCCGCTTTGCGCCAAGGCCAGCACCGGCGACAACAGCAGCAGACTCACGATCATCACGCGCATGGCGCATATTTTCGATGAAGACACGACGGTGGGACGAACGAAGTGACTGACTGCGCCGATACACGGCGCATCCGGGCGCGCGGATCCCGGCGTTGTCGGGTTACACAGCCGGCGCGCGTGCGAGTTTCAGCGAAAACGAGAACGTCGTCCCCACACCGGGCGCGCTCGACACGCTCAAGTCGGCGCCGTAGAGCCGAAGCACCCTGCGGGTGATCGCCAGGCCGAGCCCGACGCCGCCATAGTGCTTGCCCGCGGAGCGATCCTGCGTGTACTCCTCGAAAATCGTCGACAAACTATCGGGGGCGATGCCGATGCCGGTGTCGGCCACCGACACGTCGAAGGCGACGTGCTCTTCAGTCACTTGCCGCGCGTCCATCACCAATGCGACGACGCCGCGCTCGGTGAACTTCACAGCGTTCAACATCAGGTTGGTCAGCACCTGGCCGATCTGCGTCCGATCGCCGATCAACGCATCGGGGATTCCATCGTCGACGTGACTCGTGACACGGAGCTGGGTGTTCTGGAGGGCCGCCGCCCGCGCACCGGCGGCGACGTCGTCGATCAGCTCCCGCAGTGAAAATGGCTGTTCGTAGAGCGTTGCGCGGCCGGCGTCGAGACGGCCAATTTCGAGCAGGTTGTTGACGAGCGTGAGCGCGCGCGATGCGGACGACTGCAGGATCTGGAGGTACTTGGTCTGCTCGGACGTCGGTGCCGATCGCTCGAGCAACGCGATGCCCGTCATGATGGCGGAGAGGGGACCGCGCACGTCGTGGCTGATGGTGGCAATCAGGTCGGCCTTGGCCCGCGATTCTTCCTCGGCACGGCGTCGCGCGGCGAGCAGCTCACGCTCGTAACGGCGCCGGTCGGCCGCGTCGAACACCGTGATCCGGGTGATCGTGCCGATCCCGGGGTCGTCGTGCTGGCGCGCGTTGACGAGGATGGGTAAACGCACGCCGTCCCGGCGAATCAAGTCGAATGCAATTTCTCCGACCTGGCCGTGCATACGGAGCAGCGGTTGAAAGTGCGTTTCGTAGTAGATGCGGCCGCCGACGGTGAGCAAGTCGAGGAACCGCCGCTTGCCGATGAGATCCGGCGCGTCGTAGCCGGAGAAGCTTGTGAACGTCGCGTTGGCGTTGCCAATGGTGCCGTCAGGGAGCAGCGACAAATAGCCGCATGGGGCGTGCTCGTAGAGGTCGACCGTGTTCTCGCTAATCAGCGCCATGCCGAAATCAGCCACGTGCCCTCGACATGGCGTCACGAAGCCAGAAACTGCTGCATCGCGGCGACGGTTTCCTCCGGTGCACTGAGATTGGGGCAGTGTCCGGTGGCCCGCATCTGCACGAAAACGCTGTCCGGCAGCTGCGCGTGGACGTAGCGGCCCACCGAGTCGGGCGCGATGACGTCGCTGGAGCACTGCAGGATCAGGGTGCGGGCCGGCACGCGCCGGAGATCGTCGCGGTTGTCGCCGAGAAACGTCGTTCGCGCAAACTGATGCGCGATGCGCGGATCCGTCCGGCAGAAGTTGCTGGCGAGCTCTTCGCCGAGTTCGGGACGGTCGGGCCGTCCCATGATCACCGGCGCCATTGTATGCGCCCACCCCAGATAGTTGCTCTCGAGCGTCTCGAGCAATTCATCGATATCCGGCCTGGTGAACCCGCCGATGTAGTCACCGTCGTTGAGATAGCGCGGCGACGGCCCAATCATCACCAATCGATCGAATCGCTTGGGCTCGCGCGCGCATGCCAGCGCGCCGATCATCGCGCTGACCGAGTGACCGACGAACACGCCGTGCCGCACGTCCAGCGCGTCGCAGATCTGCAGGACGTCCGTCGCATAGCCGTCGAGGGACGTGTATCGCGACGGCTCGTAGGCAGCGGCGTCCGATCCGCCGTGACCGAGATAGTCGAACAGAATGATCTGGTAGTCGTCCTCGAATGCCGGCGTGACCAATCGCCACATGTTCTGGTCGCACCCGAACCCGTGAGCCAGCATCATCGGCACGGAGCCGCGGCCGAAGACACGAACGTTATGACGCTTCAAGATCGACGCGGACACCGATTATCAAATCTATCGCAGGTCGCCCGGCTGAGAACCGGGTGTTTTCCTGCAGAGCTCGCCGCTCTGCGGCGGCTCGACGAACCGTGCGGCAGGTGTGCGCCGCACACCGGGACACGCCCGCACGGACTCCGCCCTTCGATATGCGGCCGTTTGTCGCACCTTTTGCGACACAGACGTACGGCAGAAGCCTTGCACAACGGCGCGCCATGAGACGAACTCTCTCGGCGCTCGTCGTCGCGATCCTGGCCATCACCCCCAGCGCCTATGCGTTGGATCCGGCGAAGGCGATCTCGCAGTACGTGCACCTCGTCTGGGACAGCGACGACGGCCTGCCGCAGAACTCAGTGAGCGCGGTGGTGCAAACCCACGACGGCTACATCTGGTTCGGCACGCAGGAGGGCCTGGTGCGCTTCGACGGCGTTCGCTTCACGGTGTTCGACAAGGTGCGCGAGACGGCGTTCTCGACGAACCATGTGACCGCGCTCGCCGAAGATCGCGGCGGCGTGTTGTGGATTGGATTCAACAACGGCCACATCGTGCGCTACGCCGGCCGCCGCTTCACCCGGCTCGACGAGCCCTTCGGCCGATCGATCAGCGCGATCGTGCAGGGTACGACGGGGGAGATGTGGATCGGCACGCGCGAAGACGGCGTGACGATCTTCCGTGATGGCCCGACGCGCGCGTTGACGACGATCCCGCTGCCCAACCGCCGCGTTCATTCGCTGTTGAGCAGCGTTGCCGGCGTCTGGATCGCGACCTCGAACGGCCTGTCGCTGGCGCGCGATGGCGCGATTGCGCGGACCTATACAACAGAGGACGGCCTGCCAGGTGCGGCCGTGAGAGCGGTACTTCCGGACGGTCAGGCGCTGTTGCTCGCCACCGATGGCGGCGTCGTCAAGATCGTCAACGGCCAAGTGATGCCGGCGCTGCCGGATGGGTGCGCGACGAACGTCGAATCGCGGGTGCTGCATCGAGACACGCACGGCAACTTGTGGCTTGGGGGCAACGGACTGACGCGGGTCACACGGGATGGCGTGTGCAGCACCTTCAGCGCCGAAGAGGGCCTCGGCAATGATTCGGCGTTGAGCCTGCTCGAGGATCGTGAAGGCAATCTCTGGGTGGGCACCAACGGCGGCGGCCTGAGCAAATTCAGCGACGGCCGGTTCACGGCCTATACCGCGGCGCACGGTGTGTCGCACAACGTCGCGCTGAGTGTGCTGGAGGACCGACGCGGCAACGTGTGGATCGGCACGGTGCGCGGCTTGAATCGACTGACCCGCGGCGTCGTGAAGTCGTTTGCCGACCGTCCGCTGCTGAACCGGCGGATCCGCGCGATGCACGAGAGCCGCGACGGCTCGTTGTGGGTGAGCGCCGATCACTCGGTCCTCCGGCTGGTCGACGATCGCGAGACGCTGGTGGTCGCGCACGAGCAGCTGCCGGGCGAGCAGGTCAATTCCATTTACGAAGATCGCGCCGGCACGATGTGGCTCGGTACCGACGCGGGGCTGGCCAGTTACGCCAACGGGCAACTGCAGGTATTCACCACCGTGGACGGGTTGACCAGCGATCTGATCGGTCCGATCCACGAGGATCGCAGCGGCCGGCTATGGATTGCCACCAAAGGCGGCGGCGTCACGATCCGGTCCGGCGGCCGGTTTACGGCCCTGCAGGGTCTGTCGTCCAACATCGCCATCTCGCTGCATGAAGACGGCGACGGTGCGATGTGGGTTGGCACCGCCGGCGGCTTGCATCGTGTCGCCAACGGCACCGTCACGCAGTATCACAGCCGCATCGGGCTGTTCGACGACAAGATTCACCACATCCTCGAAGACGATCGCGGTCTGCTCTGGATGTCGACGAACCGCGGCGTCTTTCACGTCAGCCGCCGGGAACTGATCGAATACGCGGAAGGCAAGCGTCATCGCATTTCCAGCGTCGCCTATGGCAGCGCCGACGGCATGAAGAGCACCGAAGCCAACGGCAGCGGCAACGCGCAGCCCGCGGGCTGGCGAACGAGTGACGGGCGAATGTGGTTCCCGACGCTGAAGGGCGTCGTCGCCGTCAGCCCGTCATCGGATCAGGACGGTAACATCGCCGCCAACGTGTTGATCGAACAGGCACTGCTCGACAAACGCGAGGTGGGGTTGGGCGCGATCGAGTCGCGCGGCGGCATCCGCGAGCTCGAGATTGCATATACGGCCACGCGGCTCACCGCTCCGCAGCGCGCGCGCTTCCGATATCGCCTGGAAGGATTCGATGAGGATTGGGTCGACGCCGGCCAGCGGCGCGTCGCCTACTACACGAACGTGCCGCCAGGCACCTACACCTTCCAGGTGATGGCCGCGCAGGGTGACGGCGAGTGGAGCGGCACGAGCAGCGCCGTTGCCGTCACGGTGGTGCCCCGCTTCTTTCAAACGCTGTGGTTCTATGCACTGTCCGCGCTGACGTTCGCCGCAACGATCGCCGGTGCCGTGCGATACCGGCTGCGCCTGATGCGCGTGCGCGAGCAGCAGCTGGTGTCGCTCGTCGACGCCCGCACCACCGAGCTGCGGGCGGCGCGCGACGCCGCCGAAGCGGCCAACCGCTCGAAGAGCGAGTTCCTCGCCAACATGAGCCATGAGATTCGCACGCCGATGAACGGCGTGCTGGGCATGACCGAGCTGCTGCTCGACACGTCGTTGCAGCCAGTCCAGCGCGACTACGTCGAGATGGCGAGGTCGTCCGCCGATTCGCTCCTCGTGATCATCAATGACATTCTCGATTTCTCGAAGATCGAAGCCGGCCACATTGCCCTCGACCCTCAGGAATTCGACTTGCGCGACGCGCTCGGCGCCACCATGAAGAACCTCGCGCTGCGCGCGCATCAAAAGAACCTCGAGCTGTTGTTCGACGTGGCATCCGACGTGCCGGAACGTGTCATCGGCGACGCACATCGCCTCGGTCAGATCGTCATCAACCTGGTCGGCAATGCAATCAAGTTCACGGAATCTGGTGAAGTCGAGCTGCGGGTTTCGGCGGATGCGGCACACGCCTCGCCCGGTCACGCGCGGATCACCTTTGCGGTGCGCGATACCGGCATCGGCATCGCCGCCGACAAACAGGCGCAGATCTTCGAGCCGTTCAAGCAGGCCGACGGTTCGACGACGAGAAAGTACGGGGGCACGGGCCTGGGCCTGAGTATTAGCACGCGGCTCATCGACGTGATGGGCGGTCAACTCGGGTTGACCAGCCGGCCCGGTGAGGGCAGCACATTCTCGTTTTCAATCGATCTCGCCGTTGTCGAACGGGCACGGACGCAGCCGTCGGCGCGCAACTGGACCGATCTGCGAAACATGTCCGTCCTGGTGGTCGACGACAACGCGACGAATCGCGCGTTGCTGACGGGACTGGCGCGCAGCTGGCAAATGCACGTCGACGCGGTGGAAGGCGGCGCGGCCGCAATCGAGCTGCTCGAAGACGCGACCCGGCGGGGCCGGCCGTATCAATTGATGCTGCTCGACTCGCGGATGCCGGACGTCGACGGGTTCGCGGTTGCGGAGATGGTGGCCGGCCGCCGGCATCTTGCATGCACGACGATCCTGATGCTGACGTCGGACGATCGCGCCGGTGATTCGATCCGCTGCCGTGAGCTCGGTGTCAGCAGCTATCTGGTGAAGCCAATTACGCAGGCCGAGTTGTTGCGCTCTATTCTCGCGGCGCTGGCGGCAGCGCCCCGCGTCGTCGAAGCGACAAACGTCGAACGCACCATCGTGCCGGCGACCGGGCTGCGCATTCTGGTGGCCGAGGACAATCTCGTGAACCAGAAGATTGCGATGGCGCTGCTGGAGCGCGACGGGCACTCGGTTACCGTGGTCGGCGACGGCGCGAGCGCCGTGGCCGCGTCGAGCGGGGACTTCGACTGCATCCTGATGGACGTGCAAATGCCGGTGATGAACGGCTTCGATGCGGCCCAGGAGATCCGTGCCGGCGAGCGCGGCGGCGGCCGACACGTGCCGATCATTGCGATGACCGCGCATGCGATGAGCGGCGACCGCGACCGCTGCCTCGCCGCGGGCATGGACGATTACGTGAGCAAGCCGGTGTCGAGCAAAGACCTCCGCCGTGCCCTGGATCGTGTCGCCCGCATCGCGATCCGCAAGGCGAGCTAGCGGCTCGACGCGGCGCGTCTGGTGGCGAGCGGCCGCCTGCCGGAGCGCTCGGGTTCGAAGTGCAGAATGTCGCCGGGCTGGCAGGACAACGCCTCGCAGATGGCGTCGAGCGTCGAGAAGCGAATCGCGCGCGCCTTGCCGGTTTTCAGGATCGACAGGTTCGCGATCGTCAAGCCGACGCGATCGGCCAGTTCGGTCAACGTCATCCGCCGGTCGTGCAGCAGGTCGTCGAGCTTGATGGCAATCGCCATCTCACACCGTCCCTTCGAGCTCGTCGCGCATCAGCGCGCCGGCGGCGAAGACGCGGGCCAGCAGGAACGTCATCAGCACCGCCAGCCAGCCGTTGATCGAGAAGCCGGCGTCCAGATTGACTGGGTGGGCCGGCGTCGACACCGCCTCTCCGATTGCGCCAATGATGGTGCTCAACACCTGGAGCGCGAGCAGCGCCCAGGCGACGGTCTGCAGGCGCACGGCGTTGGCGGCGACGAACGGATCGCCGTCGCGGACCGTCTGGACGATCGCCAGCAGCCGGTTGAGCACGACATAGTTGGCGGGTATCGCGGCGAGTCCGAGCACCGCGACCGCGCGCAGCCCGAGGATCAGCCGGTCGGCATCTGCGGACGGTTCGAGATCGAACGACCGCATGATCCATTGCGCATGCGGCGCGAGCAGCAGCGCGACGATGCCGGCGCCGGTCAGCCAGTTCATGACAATGAGAATCCGCAGCACGAGGTGCGCGAACGGCAGCGCGGCAGACGGCGAGTTCGGATATGGCATCGGGTCGGCTCCTGACATCGAATATCAATAAATATCTTATCGATATTCGTCAATACGTATATTGACGCCCGATAAGTTCCCTGGGCGCCCGGCACTGCCGATGCCGCGATTTGGCGTCGGCGGCAACCTTTGCTAGTCTTCTTTCGTCTATCGAAAGGAGCGTATGGGCAAAGACCGCGGCGATTTGCTGCAGGGCACTCTCGACATGCTGGTGCTGAAGGCGCTGCAACTGGAGCCGATGCATGGCTGGGGCATTACGGAACGCATCGAGCAGTGGTCTGAAAGCGTGCTGCAGCTCGGACAGGGCACGCTCTATCCGGCGCTCTACCGACTCGAACGTCAGGGGCTGATTGACTCCGAATGGCGGATCACCGCCAACAACCGCCGCGCCCGTTACTACTCGCTGACGCGCGCCGGCCGCCGCCATTTGAGCGACGAACTGGTGCAGTGGCGGCGCATGTCGCGGGCCGTGAATCTGGTGCTGGACGCCACGCTGGAGAACTGAGGACACATCATGGGCTGGATGCGCGAAAGCTGGCATCGTGTGACATCGCTATGGCGCCGCGATGCGCTCGAACGGGGCCTGGCCGAAGAGGTGCGGTTCCACATCGACCAGCAAACCGAGAAGAATCTGGCGCGCGGCATGACGCCGGCCGAAGCGCGCCGGCAGGCGCTGATCCGGTTTGGTGGGCTGGAGCGGATCAAGGAAGACACCCGCGACGAATTCAGGCCCGCGCTGTTCGAAGACTTCCTGCGCGACCTGCGGTACGGCGCACGCGCGCTGTGGCGCGCGCCGGGCTTTACGCTGGTCGCGACGATCACCCTGGCGCTCGGCATCGGTGCGAACACCGCGATCTTCAGCGTCGTCAATGCCGTCCTGTTGAAGCCGCTGACCTACTCGGATCCGGATCGGCTCGTGTTCGTCTGGGAACGCCATGTCGCTATCGGTAAGGACCGCGACCTCGTGGCGCCGCCAAATTACCTCGACTGGAAAAGACAGAACGCCGTGTTCGCCGACATGGGCGCTTATCGTTTCGGCGGTTTCACGCTCACCGGCGCCGGCGTGCCAGAAAGCGTCACGGCGATCAGCGTGTCGAGCAGCCTTTTTCGGGTGCTTGGCGTGGAGGCGATGCTGGGCCGTACCTTCAGCGACGAGGAGGAAGCGCGGCGCGATCGGGCGGTGGTGTTACGCCACGAGTTCTGGCAGCGGCGCTTCGGCGGCGACCGCTCCATCGTCGGCAGGTCGATCACGTTGAATGGCGCCGCCTTCACCGTGGTCGGCGTGATGCCGCCGCACTTCCGATTTCCCGAGGGTAATCCCGGCGATCTCTACTCGCCATTGGTCTTCACACCGAACGAGTTACGCGGCCGGCGCCTGCATTCACTGACGGTGCTCGCGCGGCTCAAGGACGGCGTCACCATCGACAACGCCGCGGCCAACATGACCGCGTTGGCGCAGGCGATCGCGGCGGGCGAGACCAGTAACCCGGACGCGGTGGTGATCGGTGCACACGATCTGCTGGTCGAAGATGTGCGCCTGGGCCTGCTGGTGCTGCTCGGCACCGTCGCGTTCGTCCTGTTGATTGCATGCGCCAACGTCGCGAACCTGCTGCTCGTTCGCGCATCGTCGCGGCGCGGCGAGATGGCGATGCGCTCGGCTCTCGGTGCGGGCCGCCGCCGGCTGATCCGGCAATTGCTCACGGAGAGCATGCTGTTGTCGATGATCGGCGCCGCGCTGGGGATGCTGGTGGCGTGGTCGGTGCTCGGCGTGCTGATCCGCATCAGCCCGCCAGGACTGCCACGCGTCGATCAGGTCGGCATCGACCCGTCCGTGTTGCTGTTCGTGACGGCGGTGGCATTGCTCGCCGGCCTTGCCTTTGGCACGGCGCCAGCGCTGCAGGTCTCCGGCGCCAATCTCGTCGAGGCGACGCAGGAAAGTCGCGTACGCCGTCAACGCGGCCGTGCCGCGCTCGTCGTGGCGGAGGTGGCGCTGTCGCTGATGCTGCTGGCCGGGGCCGGGTTGATGATCCGCAGTTTCATCAACGTCCAGAATCTCGACCTCGGATTCGAGGCCGACAACGTGCTCACCGCGCAGGTGTCGCTGCCGGCGTCGAGGTATCCCGTCGACCCTGGTCAGTACCGGCCACCGGCGCCGGGTGTCACCCCGCAGTTGTCGAAGCCATCCGCGTTTTACGTGCGCTTGATGGAATCGCTGGCCGCGACCCCCGGCATCGAGGCCGCTGGAGGAGTGTCGTCACTGCCGCTGAATCCGGTCGGCATCGATTTCGACATGCCGGTGATCGTCGAAGGGCGGCCCGCGCCTCGCGTCGGCGAAGAGCCGCAGGCCGACTTTCGCATTGCCACGCCGGACTACTTCCGGGCGATGCGCATCCCGTTGCAGCGTGGACGGCTGTTCACCGATTTCGACGGGCCCGACGCGAATCCGGTGCTGATTATCAACGACACGATGGCGAAGCAGATGTTTCCTGGCGAAGACCCGATCGGCAAGCGCGTGGTGCTATACGGCAAGGCGCGTGAAATCATCGGTGTCGTCGCGTCCGTGAAGCATCATGGCTTCAGCCGGGATGCCCGTCCCGAGATGATTGTGCCCGGACGCCAATTTACACTGGGCGGCATGACCGTCGTCGTGCGCAGCACGCTCGACCCTGCCGTGCTGGCCGCGACCGTTACCCGTGCCGTGCATGCGATCGATCCGGAGCTGCCGGTGTCGCGCGTGATCGCGATGAAGGATTTTCAATCGGCGTCGGTGGCGCAGCCGCGCTTCACCGCGCTGCTGCTCGCCGGATTCGCGCTGGTTGCCGTGTTGCTGGCCCTGATCGGCGTCTACGGCGTGATGGCCTACGTCGTCAGCCAGCGGACGCGGGAAATCGGCGTGCGGATGGCGCTCGGCGCCGAACGGCCCGATGTCGTATGGATGGTGGTGCGCCACGGCGTCGCCCTCGCAGGACTCGGCATCGCCGTGGGATTGGCCGGCGCGGCGGCAGGGACGCGCGTGATGGAGCGGCTGCTGTTCGACGTCAGCGCGACCGATCCGATGACGTTTGCCGCGGCGGCCGTTGCGCTCGCGATCGCATCGGTGCTGGCCACCTACGTGCCGGCATGGCGCGCCGCCCGCGTTGCGCCGGTCACCGCACTTCGGTGTGAGTAGGCGGCGTGAAATCTATCGACAAACCCACATCGCACACGCGCTTGGCGCACGTGAAAAATACTACGTCGCGGTGACGCGATAGGATAGGGGCGTGAGAACATCGCTCGTCGCTATCGCTCTGACAGTTGCTGGCGCCGCATATGTTTCGACGCACGCTCAGCAGCCGCCACCCGCGCCGCTGCCGCCGGGACAATCCAACAACCCGTTTGCGCAGCCGATCGCGCGCGAGGAGGGCGTCATTGCCGTGGCCGTGCGCGAATTTGCGACGCTGCCCGACATTGCCGGCGTGGCCGCGCGAATGATGACGCTCGTCGAGGAGCCGGCATCGCGGCGGCTGTTCGTCAGCGACATGCGCGGTCCGATCTATGCCGTGTCGGCAGATGGCCAGACCGTCACGCTCTACGTCGACACGAACGATGCGAAGTGGGGCGTGCCGGTGCAATCGCAAGGGCGCGAACGCGGGATGCAGAGCTTCGTCCTGCATCCGCAATTCTCGCAAAGTGGGACGCCAGGCTTCGGCAAGTTCTACACCTACGCCGACACGCCGATCCAGACGCCGCCTGCTGACTTCACCACGTCGAATCCGACGTCGACGCACGATACGGTGCTATTGGAATGGACTGCCAAAACGCCCGGCGGCCCGACCTACGACGGTGCCGCGCCGCGCGAGCTGATGCGCTGGCGACAGCCGTTCGCGAACCACAACGGGGGCGCAATCGCGTTCAATCCGCTGGCCCGGCCCGGCTCGCCCGATTTCGGCTTGATGTACGTCGGCGTCGCCGATGGCGGCAGCGGCGGCGATCCGATGAACCTGTCGCAGAACCTCGGTTCTGCGTTCGGCAAGATCTTCCGGATCGATCCGCTCGGGAAGAACGGTACGGGCGAGAAGTACGGGATTCCCGCCACCAACCCGTTTCTCAAGACGACGGGTGCGCTACCGGAGATTTACGCCTACGGGGTTCGCAACGCGCAACGGTTTGCGTGGGACGCAAAAAGCGGCGCGATGTTCATGTCGGACATCGGCCAGAACATCGTCGAGGAAGTCAGTCCCGTGACCATCGGCGCGAATCTTGGCTGGAACCTCTGGGAGGGCAGCTTCCGTTTCATCAGCCGGCAGGCGGTCAGTACGGAGGGCCAGCGCAGCGATCCGAACGTCACGTATCCGATCGTCGAATGGGATCAAGTCGATCCGTTGCTGCTGCCCAACTCCGCGTCGACGTGTGTGGTCGTATATCGAAGTAGCGTCGTGAAGCCGCTGACCAACCGGCTGCTGTTTTGCGACATGCCGAGCGGCGAGATGTTTCACGTCAGCGCCGACGATCTCCCCAGAGGCGGTCAGGATGCGATTCGCCGCGTCCTGTTCACGACGACAGGCAACGCGACGCCGCGGACGTTGCTGGCGATCATGCAGGAGAAGAATCGCGCGCAGGGCAAGACACCGGCGACCCGCGCCGACCTGCGGTTCGACGCCGATACGGCGGGCCGGATCTTTCTATTGAACAAGGGCGACGGCACGATCCGCCTGATCGAGGCCTCATCGCGTTGACGCGGTCAACGTTTGCACCGCGTCGCGCACGACCTGCATGAAGCGATCTGGATTGAACGCCTCGGCGCGCGACCGCACGTGATCGCTGAGCGCGCTTTGCTGATCGGGATCGTTGAGCACGCATACGATCTTCGCTGCCGCATCATCCTCTGACGTGTAGCACAGCCGCGGATCGTGGCCGACAATCTCGGGTTGGCCGCCGCTGTCGTGCACGAACACGATCGTGCCGGCGCGCGACATCTCGGCGATGGCCATGCCGAAGTGCTCCTCGACCATGCCGTGGATGCCGAAGCGGTGTCGCGCGATCAGTTGCTCCAGGGCGTCGCGGGACAGGCTCTCGATCAACGACACCCAGTCCCGGCGGGCGGCGACCGCCGCGCGAACCCTGCGTGCGTAGGCGTGATGCACGTCCGGCGTAGCGACGATCGTCAGGCGGACCGGATGGCCGGCGGTGCGCACCTGTTCGAGAATGCGCATTACTTTTTCGAAATCCTTTTCCGGCGAGAGCCGGCCGATGGTCAGGAAGTTGCCATCGCGGCGGTGCCACGGTTCCACCGACCGGTTCCAGACCACGGGCGGATAGGCGACGATGCTGTTCACGCCGTGCGCCTCGCGCATTTTGGCGCCGCACCACTGCGAATTGACCAGCGTCACGTTCCGCGCGATGGCAACGCGCGGCGCCGGATGAATGCGCGCGCACAGCGCGCGATACGGCGCGACCAGCCATCGAAAATGGAACCATTTCAGGTCGGCGTCGGGACGCGGATAGAGCCGGCTCGGGTAGTGGACGTACTGCACCGCCGGCACGCCGAGGTCGGCTTCGTTGTTCGCGGTGACGACCGCGTCGAAGCCTGCGCTGATGCGGGTGGCTTCCGCAAACAGCAGCGACGACTTCAGCAGGTCGATGCGAAACGGCACCCGCTTGAGCACCGCATAGCGTGCGGGCGCTGCCAACCGCCAGTCGATGTTCGTGCCGCGTATCGCGGTACCGTAAAACCGGTTGATCGCGTCGAAATCAGGCGCCTCGTGCGTCAACAGCGTGCACGCATAGTCGCGGGACAACGCTTCGAGCATCCACGCGGCGACGCCGTTGCCGCCGCCGGGCGGATTGAAGCTGGGTTGTACGAAGAGCAGCGTGCGCGCAGCCGGCGTTGGCACCGATTGCGAGTGTACCTCCAGGTGATCACCGGAACTCGATCTGCAGCCGGAGACCCGCGGTGACGTAGCTGCCGCTGCGGCCCGGCGAGGGCGCCGAGTGAGGTTCGCGGTACCGCTCCAGCCCCGCTTCGCTCAGGACGCGAAGCCAGCGTGTGGCTTGATAAGAGAGGCCGGTCGTCACCGTGTCGACACCGCGCCGCCTGATATCGGTGGCGCGCGGTCGCACGCTCGCGCGCTCCGTAACGGGTCCCACGTCGTCGAATATCGCTTGCTCGTATCGCGCGGCGACCTGCCACGGCCAGCGCTCGACGCGATCGCCGTTTGCCGCTCCGTCGCCGAACCGGCGGCTGGCCCCCACGGTCCAAGCCTGTGCGAGAAACGACGGAAGATCGTCGTAGTCAGGGCTTTGCCCGCGGCGCTGGTCGTGGACTCGCAGCGCATCCGCGGTGATGCGCCACGGTCCGCTGGTCCATTCGGCATCTCCACCAAAACGCGCGCGACGTCCGTCGACGTAGACGCGTTCAAAGAATCGATAACCGGCAGCAGAGCGACCGTCGAGGCCATTGGCCGCCGCGGTTTCGTCGGCCGTGGTATCGCCGATGCTGCCAAACATCGCGAGCTCGAGACCGCGAATCGGCTCCCACCGGCCGCGTCCGGCGATGGTGACGCCGGCGCGCTCCCGGCGTCCGACGCCGTCGCCGGCGAACACTCCGGCTTCGTATCGGAACGAGCGCAACCGGCCGTCAATGCGCACGCCGATGTCGCGCCCCGCGGCCAGCTCCGCGGCCAGGATCGATCGTTCGAGAAAATCAGTCCGACGCGCGGTGGTGTCGTACTCGCGGCTGCCGGGAATCTTGAATTGACCGACGCGAATGCGATGACGCGCCTTCAGCGCCAGCTGCAGGTACGCATCCTTAATGATGTTGTCCTCGTCATCGAACGGATCAACGCTCAACTCGAACGAGGTGTTCCTCCACGCGCCGTCGACGCCACCACGCAGTCTGCGGATCGCGAGCGTGTCGCGTTCGAGCCGGGGAGTTCCCGGCCTGACTCCCCAGTCTGGAAAGGCCCGCGCGTCGAGCTGCAGGTAGCCGGTCGCGCGAATGGTAAACCCGGTGTGGGCCGCACCTGCATCCTGTGCCGCGGCGGGCGATGCCAGCGTCGCCGCGAGCATCATCGCCGCTACCGCGGCTGGTCCGATACGCATGTCCGTCAGAGCTCCTTCGAACTGTCGAATGCGATGAGTTGCGTGCCGCGCACGCCCTGAATACTCGCGAGGGCTTGGACGAGCGCCTCGCGTTGATGCTGGTCTTTCAACCCGACTTGATAGGCGTGCTCCTGCGATGCGGGGCCAGTCTGACGAACGCGCAGCAGTGTGTGCTGGCGGCATCGCGTCCGAAACTCGCGGCCGATCGCGTCGATGGCCTCGGTGGTCATCGGCGTCTGCAGGGTAATCACCGCATCGAATGCGTCGCGTTGCGCGAACCACGATTGCGACACGAGGAGCATGGCGCACATGAAGATCGCGGTGCCGGCGACCGCGACCGCATATGCGCTCGCACCGGCCGCAACGCCGACGGCAAACGCGGCAAACGCGAATATCAAGTCTCGGGGGTCCCGCAGGTTGCTGCGGAAGCGCACCAGGGCGACCGCGCCGATCAACCCCACACCCCGCGCGATGCTGTCGCCGATTGCGAGGACCAGGAGTGACGAGATGACGCCGGCCACCGCCAACGCCTGCGGGAACGTCCGCAGGTACGGTTGGCCGCGGTGCAGCCGTGTATAGAACCACGCGATCGCGAGTGACAGGACGAACGCCGTGCCGAGTGAGGCGGCGGGCGCGACCCACGCCGTCATGGCAGACAAGAGGCGACCTCCCACGACTGTAACTGGCTCGCTGCCGCGACGTACTTCGAGAAGGCGACTCGCCATCCGGCAAGCTCGCCCATCAGCCCGGCGACCCACCGCGGCCGCCGCGGGCCATGCTTGATCTCCACAATCGCTGAGCCGGTCGGCGGAAGCGGCAGCGGCCGCCAGGCGGATGGGTCCGCATCGAACGTTCTCCATGACGCAGGCTGCCAGACAATGTCGCGATCGACCGTCACAGCACTGGTATCACCAAAACCCCCACGCATCGACTCGCGCGACGCTCGTAACAACACGATCGGCGAGGCGCGCAGCGTCAAGCGGCGCCAGGCAAACTCTTCGAGCGTCACCGCAGCCGGCGGCGGCAGTCCATTCGCGAACGCGAGGTGAGAGCCGTTCAGCAGTTCGTCCAAGCGGTTGGCGGGAACCTCCGCGCGACGCTTGCGCGACAGGCCAGACTGCTTCTCCTTGATTTCGCCAAACATCGTGGGCCAGGGTGCCGCGCCGTACGCGCGGACACGTAACTTGAATCGTTCCGGCTCGTCTTCGATGTGCCATCGCATGAACGTGAGCTCTCGAGTGTCGAGATACAGCGACGTAATTGTTTGCGTCTGGCCGAGGGCCAGACCTCGCTCCGGCACGAGGAACACCCGCGCGACGCTGAGAATCGCTGCCGCGACCGGATCCGGCACGCAGTACTTGATCTCGAAGCGTTCCATCCGGTCGCTCATCGCGCCGCCTCGAGTGCCGTCAGGATCGCTGCCTGGCGATTCTGCGCGAAGACCAGCAGGCCGCGGGGTCCATACACGGCATCGTCGAACGCCTGCGGGTTGGCGATGAACGTGCGGCCCGGCTCTTCACCATCGCGGCCGATCACGTGACTGGCAATCAGGGTATGCGCAGCGCGCACTCTCGCGCCGAAGCGTGACGGCTCGAATACCGTTCGTACTAACTCCTGGAGATGGCGCCCGTATTGACCGCGATACACCGGGTCGTCCATCAAGAAGCGGATCAGCGGCCACGATGCATCGGCGTCATCGTGAAAGACATCGATCGCGTTTGCGCCGACCCGGCCAGTAGTGGTGCCGATCGGCGGCGGCGCTGGACCCGAACCGGCGAAATCGATCGGCACGCCGAGACCGGCGCCCATCGCCAGGTCGTGATCCCAGGGAATCCAGAACAGCCGATCGCGGTGGCGCGGGCTGCTATAGAGGTAGTAATTGTGCGGCGACAGACCGCCGTAGGCGTCGTGATTGTCGATGATGGTGTTGAATGCCAGCCACCTCAGAAAACCATTCACCTCAAACCGCGCTTCGAGCCTGGACCGCCAGGTTGCCGGTCGATCGCGGCCGGTCTGCAGGGACTCGATGGCGTCCTGTATTTCGGTCCAATCAGCTTCGGCTTGATTGGTCTTCTTCGGGAACGATTCGCGGACGAACGTCGTCCAACGGGCGCCCCGGCCTTTTGGCTTGTACAAGTTGCCATCGTCGCTGCCGAACTGGCTGTTCAGCATCGGACGGTCGGGCACCTCGACCAGCGTGTAGAGACCGAGATACACGGCGCCGTTTCCGCGATCGAGATAGACCCGCGTGAACGCGGTCCGCGGCGCAGGCAATCCGGCGTCCTGCAGCAGATCGCCGGCGACTTTGGCGCGGACCAACGACGGATCCATGGCGTTGTTCGTCAGGTTGATGTTGGGAAAGCCAAAGAACGTCTGATCGTCAATGCCGCGGAATTCGCGCTCGAATTCGTCGAAGTTGAGGCGCAGCGGCAGCTTCTCGACACCGGCGCTCCACGCGTTCATCAGGCTCGAGTTGCCTTTGAGCCGCAGCCCGACGTGCTCGAACGCGGTGTTGTCGAACACGACTCGTGCGGGGATGTAGATCGGCGTGCGTGGCAGCGCTTCGACATCGTCCGCGCCCTGCCCGCCGATGCCGATGACGTCGCCCTTGGGGCTGAGGTTCGCGCCCAACGGAGCGCAGGCGAGTCGCACCTGCGGCAGCAGCCCGCATCGGCCTGTCATGGGCGGCGAGCCGAAGCTGCACGCCTCACCCTCGGTCTTGCCGGTGCACGCCGCAATCGCTTCTGCCGGAGGCTCGAACGCCGCAAAGCCGGCACGTGGGCCGCCGCCGCGGCCGAACGGACCGGCCATGTCGGTCATGTCGGCGACCAGACGTTGCCAATCGCCCGCGCTGACCTTGATGTCGATTCGAGAGACGCGGTCTTGATTGAATACCCGCGCATAATCCGGTTCGGCGTCGCGTCCGTGGGTATCGTCGTCCCAGCCACGCAGGCTCTGCGCGCCTGTCGCGCCCACAGTGATTTCAACAAGAGCGGCCGCGACGATCGCGGTCCGCTTCCAATCACGCATGCCACCCCTCCGCAATAGTCGTTTGGCGTGATTGACGGAATCGCGCGAGAAGTTCCGCCAATGCCGCGGCTGGTCGA
>DASPNQ010000118.1:0-7179 GCA_035626435.1 Vicinamibacterales bacterium | reverse complement strand
CGGTCGGCTCGTCGGCGAGCAGCACCTGCGGATTCGCAATCACGGCGCGTGCGACGCCGACCAGCTGCTGCTGGCCGCCCGACAGCTGATTCGGATAGAGATCCTTCTTGCCGACGATGTTGAAGCGATCGAGGATGTCGGCCACCATGCCCTCGCGCTCGGCTTTCTTGACGTCGCGGTAGGACAACGGCAGATCGATGTTTTCATACACCGTCAGGTTGTCGAGCAGGTGATAGCTCTGGAAGACAAACCCGATGTGCTGCTTCTGCAGCCGCATCCGGTCTTTCGCCGACAGTTGGTGGATCGGATCGTCGAACAGCCAGTATTCGCCGGTCCATGCGCTGTCGTGCATCCCGAGGATGTGCAGCATCGTGCTCTTGCCGGCGCCGGACGGTCCCATGATCGACACAAAATCGCCTTGCTTGATCTCGGCGTTGACCCGCCGGAGCACGAATGTCTGCGAGAGGCCGTGGCGATAGGATTTTTCGATGTTGTGCAGTCTGATCATTGGGTTAGGGAGCTAGGGAGCTAGGGAGCCAGAGAGCTAGGGAGCTAGGGAGCTAGGGAGCTAGGGGAGCAAGGGAGCTAGGGAGCAAGGGAGCAAGGGAGCTAGGAGCTGGGAGCAAGGAGCTGGGAGCCAGGGTCACGGAAGTTACTCGCTGCGAAGCGCGGTCATCGGATCGACGCGCATCGCGCCTAGCCGGAACATAACACGCCAGTGCCGCCATCGCCAGCAGCAACTCCGCAAGCGACGCGTAGATCAGCGGATCGGTCGCGCTGGTATCGAACAGCAGGCTCTGCATCATCGTGGTCGCGGCGGCTGCCGAATCGGCGCTCGCGTTCTGGGCGATGCGGGTGACTCGGAGAATGCGGCCGGGATCGGAGTAGGGAAGTGGACGCACCAGCACGCCGTCGACGATGCTGAAGATCGCCGTGGTGCCGCCGATTCCGAGCGCGATCGTCACGAGCGCGACGCGAGCGAACCCCGGCGCGCGAAGCAGCGAGCGGAGGGCGTACCGAATATCCTGGGTCAGCACACCCACCGCTCCAGCCCTGTCTTAGTGCGCGTTGGCGCCGACGTTCTCTTCGACGACGCGGCCGTCGAACAGATGCACGCCGCGGTCGGCGTGCGCGGCGTAACGCGGATCGTGCGTGACCATGCAGATGGTGGCGCCGCCGCGATGCAGTTCGCGGAGCAGCTCCATGACGGCTTCGCCGTTCTTCGAATCGAGGTTACCGGTCGGTTCGTCCGCGAGCAGGATCGACGGCTGCCCGGCGACCGCGCGGGCCACGGCCACGCGCTGCTGTTGGCCGCCGGAAAGCTGCGACGGCAGGTGCTTCGAGCGGTGGGCCATGCCGACGCGCTCGAGAGCGGCGTTGGCGCGCTCGCGGCGCTCGGCGGCCTTCATGCCGCGATAGATCAGCGGCAGCTCGACGTTCTCGAACACCGTCAGGTCGCCGATCAGGTTGAAGCTCTGAAAGATGAACCCGATCTCGCGGTTGCGGACGCGCGCGCGCTCGGATAGCGACAGGTTCGCCACCTGGTTGCCGTTGAGCAGATAGGTGCCTTCGGTCGGCGTGTCGAGCAACCCGAGAATCGCGAGCAGGGTCGACTTGCCGCAGCCCGACGGCCCGGCGATGGCGACATATTCGCCCTGCTGGATCTCGAGGTGGATGCCGGCCAGAGCGTGCGTTTCTACTTCGTCCGTGTAGAACACCTTCTTGATGCCATCGAGGCGAATCAGGGGCTGCGCGGAAGCGTTCATCGAAGACTCCTTAGTTGGTACTGACCACTATCGCAAACGAATACGTTCAAATTGATCCCAGGCCGACATGTCGGAGAGCACGACCTGATCGCCCTCCGCGAGTCCACCCAACACTTCAATGGTGTTCACCGAGCTGCGACCGAGCTGCACCTGCGCGCGGGTCGCTTCGCCGTTGGCGTCGAGCTTGAACAGGCCAACGGTGCTCTGTTCCTGGCCGAACGCCGGACGCCCGACAAACAAGACGTTTTCCAGACGCTCGAGTTCAATGGTGCCGTCGACGCTGAGGTCGGGCCGCGCACCGCGCGGCAGCTCGCCCTCGAGCGCGACGTCGACCGTGACCGTGCCGTTCTGCGCGGAGGGGTCGATGCGGATCACCTTGCCCGGGATGATCCCCTGGCGGGTATCAATCGATGCAATCTGACCGATCGTGAGATCGCGCGCCTGCGTTTCCGCAATCCGCAGCTCCGCCTTGAGGCGGGTCGGGTCGGCGACGCGAACCAGGTTCGTGCCCGGCTGCACCTGTTGACCCACTTCAACCGGCACCTGTTCGAGGACACCCGCCATGCCGGCGCGAACGCGCAGTTGATCGACTTGCTGCTTGCGCAGGTTGTAGGTCGAGCGGCGTTGATCGATGTTGGCCTGCGCGGATTGCAGCTGCGCGCGCGCGCTTGCTTCGGAGACCTTCAGCCGATCGGTTTCAATGGTGTTGCGCGTCGCCAGCGATTCAGCGCGCACCACCGACTGCTTGAGAATCAGGTTGGAGACGAGGCCGTCCTTGGCCAGGCCTTCGTTCATTTCGCGTTCGGTGCGTGCGTTCTCGAAGTCGGCGCGCACGATCGCGGCCTGAGCGCGCTGGTTGAGCGTGTCGGCGTCGAGGCGCGCTTTCAGACTGTTGTAGTCGGCCTCGGCGGCCCGCAGCTGCTGCTCGGCATCGTTCAAGGCCTGCTGCACGTTGGGGTCGCTCAGCTCCAGGACGATGGTATCCGGCGTGACCTGCACACCCGGCCGCAGGATGATTCGCTCGACGCGGCCCTGCGTCGATGCCGGCACCCAGCGACGGGCTTCGTCGACGGGAACCAGCGTGCCCAGGCCGCGGACCTGCCGGACCATCGGCCCGCGCTTGACGGTATCAACCCAGACGGTGGCGCGTTCAACGGTGGGGGCGGCCGGCCGGAGGCGCGCCAGGGCCACGGAGACGACACCGATGATCAGGATGCCGATGACGCCGAACATGATCTGACGGCGCTTCTTTGCTTGCGCGACGGATGCGGGACGCTGAATGTCCATTTTTCGAGTTGCCCTAGTTAGACGGTGAATTCAGGTTGTCAGGTTGGCAGGTTCGTCGTGTCTCCCGGACTATCCGGACGACTCGGGTGCCTGTCCACCTGACTGCCTGCAATATCAAGCCCTGTGCCACCTTGGGCAGTAGGCACAACATATTGATTCAACGAGAGTTAAGCCGTAAAGGTTCCCGCCAATGCCCCGGCTGGTGTTCGGCCGTGGGACGCGGGTCGTCAGCGATGGGACTGGGGAAGCAGACGGAAAACGACGTCCGAGCCCATCCGTTCCTCGAAGCGCGCCAATGCCTGAAGGTCACGGCGCGCGAGCAGCGTTGCGGTCATGTCCCCGAATTCCTCCGGAGTCATCAACGCGCCATGCACGACGATCAACTGCGCCCCTCGCCGCTTGAGGTACTCGATCGACTGGTCGTCAGGGAACGTGGTCATCCGTTCGGCGAGCTCCTGAAACGACCGTGGAAAGAAGCCGCTATAGCCGTTGAGGAGCGGCTGCCAATGCCACGTGCTGTTGAACATATACAGGCCGTCGGCGATCGCATGGAGCCGATCCGGCCGCGCAAAGGGCACCTCAACGACGACGGAGCGCGGCTGCATGGCCAGCCACTGGTACACTTCCGCAGGTCGATCCGGCAGCGTTAAAAACGCCTCCAGCCGGTTTCGGTATTCGCAAACCAACATTGCCGCGCCGACAATCGAGACGATGAGCGCGACGCGCCGAGACTGATGCCTGACGAGGCGTTCCCAGCCGAACGCGGCGAGCGCGGCGACGGCGAGAAACACCAGGATCGATGCGCGCGCCGGCGCGCGCAAGCCGCGATAGACGACAATCGTTGATTGCAGCGGCTCGTAGAACACGGTGTTGAGTCCCAGTGAAATCACCAGCCCGACCATGCCGACGGTGATCACCACCATCGCGCGTCGGCCGCGGGCGACGAGACCAATGCCCGCTAGGACCAGCGCCACGGCGCCTGGGAACAACAGACGCTCCGGTGCGCCAAAGCGGCCGCTGCGTGATCCGTGGATGATGTTCGATTCCGGCGCCGCGAGGTAGTTCCACAGCGTCGCTGAATACAGGCGAACCTCGCTGTTCGGCCGTTCGCCAAGTGTCTCGCGATTGATCGCGTACACCATCAGGTACGGCAGCGTGATCGCGGCGGCCGCCATCACCGGCGCCGCCATGACCCGGAGGAACGCACGCCGCGCTTCAGGAGCGAGACGCCACACCTTCCACGCGACGATCGGCACCAATGCGGTCGCCAGGAACACTGAGTAATACACGCACGAGTAGACCTGGCCGACGAAGGACGCCATGGCCAACCACGCATCGCGTGACGAGCGGTGCGCGACTGCGCGGTCGACGTACAACAACGTCAGCGGCAGACAGAATGTCGCCTGCAGCTCGAGATGGTGAAGGTGATCGAAGCGATACGGTACGAATGCGAAGACGATCCCGCCGACGATCGCCGCCGCGCCATTGCCGGTCAGGTGCAGGCCGTACTTCCACATCGCCCAGCCCGATAGCGCGATTGAGGCCAGCAGTAGCACGTTGTAGACCGCCACCTTCGACACGCCCAGCCAGAGCAGCGGCGCACCCGCAAGGCCTTGCAGCAGCACCGCGTCGCTGTATCCCAGCGTGCGTTTTTCAGGATAGAAAATGTTGCCGTTCAGCAGGTCCAGGGGCTGCGACGGCAGCGCGTGGGCGATCCATGAAATTCGCCAGATGCTGAGCAGGGGATCGTCGGCATCGTAAACGCGCGAGTCGAGGTGCCGCGCCTGCGGCCACGTCATCAGCACCGTCAGCGCGGCGAAGAGGAGCAGGACGGCAGCGCCGCGGAGCCGGTCCCTCAATTGCCCGACACGACCGCAGACCAGTGTTTCGGATCGGTTACGCCCTCACTGACAATCACGACTGCGTTCGAGGCGTCGTTCAATGCGATCCTGTCGCGGACCGCCGCCATCGCCGGTTCGCTGCAGAGCGCCATCAGGCCGCCGAGCGTCGCCGCGCCGGATGCGCCGGCGCGGATTCCCTCGTTGTTCAGCGTTCGCATCGCCCGCTCTGTCCACACATCATCGATGGCGATGAAGGCGTCGACAATATGGCGGACCGCGTCGAATGCGAGCGGCGACACTTCGCGGTTGCGCAGCCCGGCCATCGCGGTCGCGAGCGGCCCGGTGACCGCCACCGGTGCTCCGGCACGCGCCGACGCCTGCAAGCAGGCCGCGGACGTGGGCTCGACGCAGACCACGCGCACCGCAGGGTCGT
The DNA here is from genome assembly GCA_035626435.1 of Vicinamibacterales bacterium. Taxonomy (GTDB): domain Bacteria; phylum Acidobacteriota; class Vicinamibacteria; order Vicinamibacterales; family UBA2999; genus 12-FULL-67-14b. Next base: position 1,852 of record DASPNQ010000118.1, on the reverse strand, counting down.
GCATTGCGAAGTAGCTGGCGACGCCGCACAATAAACCGCCGACGCCGCCTTGCACGAACACCACGCGTGGTGCGCCGAGCTCCGTGCCCCGTTGGCGAATTTCCTCGGCCAGGCGCGTGTAACCGAGCATGATCAGCCTGGGAATGCGTTCGTAACCCTCCCACGACGTGTCGGAGACGATCGGCCAGCCATGCCTCGCCGCATCCGCCTGCAGGCTCCGGACGGCGTCGTCGTACGAGCCGTCGATCGTGATGACTTCGGCGCCTTCACCGGAAATCGCTTCGACACGAGCGGTGGCCACGTCGTGCGCCATGTAGACGCGTGCATGACAGCCCGCTTCACGCGCGGCGCGGGCCACGGCGCGGCCATGGTTGCCCTCGCTTGCACAGATCACGGTGTCGCCGCGGCGCAGCTCGCCATCGGCGAGCAGGGTTTCGATGGCGAAGCGGGCACCGAGCAGCTTGAAGGCGTTCAGCCCGAAGCGGCCGGATTCATCCTTGGCGGCGATCGAGCCCAGGCCGAGTGCGCGCGCGACAGCGGGCAGGGGCCGCAGTGGAGTTGCGCCGAGATCCGGGTGGGCGGCGAAGAAGGTACGCATCTGCGCGTACTCGGCCTCGGTAAAAAGGCCCCGCGCCGCGGCCGCGCGCCGCTCCGGGACGAACGCGGACACAGTATTTGAGACGGTCGCTATGCAGCGATTATAGTGGCGCTCATATGAACTGTCGCCTTCGCGCCGCCACCGTTGCACACCATCACAGGGTTCTGTTGGCGGCGCTGTTGGCCGGAGCGACGTGTGCGGCCTGTACCGCGCAGTCCCAGCGATTCGATCTGATCGTTCGAGGTGGCGAAGTCATCGACGGCACCGGGCAGGCGCCCCGGCGCGCCGACGTCGGCGTGGTCGGCGACCGAATCACGGTGGTCGGTGACCTGACCGGCGTCAATGCCGGACGCGTCATCGACGCGACCGGCTTGATCGTCTCGCCCGGGTTCATCGACGTGCAAGGGCAGTCGGGCACCTCGCTGCTTGTCGACGGCAACGCGGAAGGTCACATCCGCCAGGGGATCACCAGCGAGATCATCGGCGAAGGGGGGTCGCCCGCGTTCTGGACCAAAGGTACAGAGGACGGCGACTCGCTGGCACCGTTCGGATTGACGTTCGACTGGACCGGCTTCGACGGCTACTTCGAACGGCTGCGCAGCGGCGGCATCGCGGTCAACGTCGGCACCTTCGTGCCGGCGACGACGGTACGCCGGACCATCATCGGCCTCGATAACCGCGCGCCGACCGCCGACGAGCTCACGCGCATGGAAGCGATGGTCGATCAGGCGATGCGCGACGGCGCGTTTGGATTGTCGAGCGCCCTGATCTACGTGCCGGGCTCTTTCGCGAAGACCGACGAGCTCGTCGCGCTGGCTCGCGTCGCGGCGCGCCACAACGGCATCTACATCACGCACATCCGAGGCGAGAGTTTCAACCTGTTCAACGCCCTGGACGAGGCCATTACGATCGGCCGCGAAGCGCGCCTGCCCGTCGTCATCTTCCATCTGAAGGTCGCCGCGAAAGCGTATTGGGGCCGTATGAACGAGGCGCTCGCCGTGATCGACAAAGCCAACCTCAGTGGCGCGCGCGTATCGGCAACGATGTACCCGTATGCCGCGGGGGGCACCAGCCTCAACGCGACGCTGCCGCTGTGGGTGCAGGAAGGCGGCCGTCAGCAGATGCTGGCGCGCTTGAAGCATCCGGCGATTCGCGCCAAAGCACGCCAGGAAATCGAAACCAAGATGGACGGCTGGGAGAACCTGTTGATGGGCGCGACCTTCGAAGGCATCCAAATCGCCGGTGTGCCGCAGG
>DASPNQ010000117.1:0-10063 GCA_035626435.1 Vicinamibacterales bacterium | reverse complement strand
GCGCTGTCGGTATGGGAGGCGACCGACTATTTCACAACGGGTGAATCACCAACGCCGCTCGGCTCGGCGCACCGCATGACGGCGCCGTACCAGGCGTTCCGGTGCGCGGATGGCCACGTCACGATCGGCGCCGCCAACGACCGCAACTTTACCAAGCTGGCGCGTCTGCTGGGGCGTCACGAGTGGATCGTCGATCCGCGTTTCTCCGCCGATCATCAACGCGTCGTCCACCGCAGCGAGCTGGCGCGCTTGATTGAGGCCGAGACGATCAAGCAGCCACGAGATCACTGGATCGCCGAGCTTGAAAAAGCCGGCATTCCGTGCGGGCCGATCCTGAATTACGCCGACGCGTTGGCGACGCCCCAGGCCGTGGCGCGGCAGATGACAGTAGACGTCGAGCATCCGACATTGGGCGGATTACGAACACTGGGCACACCGATCAAGATGTCGGAAACGCCGCTCGAGCCAAGGCGGCGAGCGCCAATGTTAGGAGAGCATACCGATCACGTGCTGGCGGAAGCCGGTTACGCCACCGACGAAATCGAGCAACTGCGCTACGCAGGGGCGGTTATGTAAACGGAGGTTCTACGAGCGTTCTACGATCGTGCTACGGACGTACAATGGGGCGAATCATGCCGTTTACGAAAACCGTCGTCGTGCTGGCTTTCACGGTACTCATTTGCGCGGGTGTGGCGGCACAACGCGGGGGCGGCACCAGAATTCAGCCCGGGCAGGAATGCCCACCGGGAACGACCGAAGTACGCCCAGGCAGTTGCCAGGCGCCGCAGGAGCCGCCCCCGAGCATCCTCGACTACCGCCCGCGCAGCACGCTGGTCACCGCTGCGCATAAAGTGCCGCGGGCAAAATTTCCGGCCGTCGACGTGCACGGGCATCCGGGCGGCCTGACATCACCCGAGCAGATCAATCGCGTGGTCGCGGTGATGGACTCACTGAATCTCAAGGTGATGTTGGTCGCCGAGAATGTGTCCGGCGAGCGCTTGAAAGCCACCATGAGCGCGTTGCAGGCCTCACCCCACAAGGAGCGGTTCCGCGTGCTGTCGGGCATCGATTTCCGCGGCGTCGGTCCGGGCTGGGCCGACAAGGCCATCGCACAGCTCGAAGCCGATGTAAAGATGGGCGCTCTCGGCGTCGGTGAAGTGCCGAAGAGTTTTGGATTACGGACCACGAAGGCGGACGGTACGCGGTTGCGTGTCGACGACCCGGATCTGGATCCGTTGTGGCAGGCGTTTGCGAGACTGGACGTGCCAGCCTTCATCCACACCGCCGAACCGCAGGAATTCTTCCAGCCGCTCGACTACAAGAACGAGCGCTGGCTCGAACTTGCGCTGTTTCCCGATCGCCGCAACAACCAGCCCGGCGCACCGACCTTCGAGCAGCTGATGACCGAGCGCAACAACGTCTACCGGAAGCATCCGAAGACGCGGTTCGTGGCCGCGCATTTCGGCTGGCACGCCAACGACCTGCAGCGCCTTGGCAAGCTGCTCGACGAGTTCCCGAACGTGACGGTCGAAGCCGGCGCGATCCTCTACGATCTCGGCCGGCAGCCGCGGGCCGCGCGTGACTTCTTCGTCAAGTACCAGGATCGCATCATGTTCGGGAAGGACTCATTCCAGCCCGACGAATACCCGTATTACTGGCGGGTCTTCGAAACCGCGGACGAATACTTCGACTACTACCGCGACTATCACGCGACGTGGAAGATGTACGGCATGGCGTTGCCGGACGACGTGTTGAAGAAGGTGTATTACAAGAACGCGCTGCGCGTGTTCAAGGGCATGCCCACCGCCGGCTGGCCGCAGTAATTGCGGTTTACCGCTGCTCCAGCGGCACCCAGGTCTGCGGATACGCGGGGCCGGTGTAATCGGCGCGCGGACGGATCAGCCGATTGTTGGCCAGCTGTTCGAGCACGTGCGCGGTCCACCCGCTGATGCGGCTCACCGCGAAAATCGGCGTGTACAGGTCGATCGCGATGCCCATCGTGTAATACGTCGACGCCGAATAGAAGTCGACGTTCGGGAACAGTTTTTTCTCGCCTTTGACGATCGCCTCGATCCGCTCGCTCATGTCGAACCAGCGCGTGTTGCCCGCTTTCTGCCCGAGTTCCCTGGACATCTTCCGCAGGTGCGTGGCGCGCGGATCCTCGGTGTTGTAGACGCGGTGGCCGAAGCCTGAGATCTTCTCTTTCCGGGCGAGCTTGCCCTTTACGTAGGCATCGATGCGCTCCGTCGGCGCGTCCTGGCCGATGTCGATCAGCATCTTCATGACTTCCGCGTTGGCGCCGCCGTGCAGCGGCCCCTTCAACGTGCCGATCCCGGCGACGATCGCCGAATGAATGTCGGTCAGCGTCGCCGCCGCGACGCGCGCGGCAAACGTCGATGCATTCAGCTCGTGATCGGCATGCAGCGTCAACGCGATATCCATCGCGCGGATCTCGGTCGGATTGGGCCGCCGCCCGAACAGCATGTACAGGAAATTCGCGGCGTGACCCATCGCCGGATCCGGCGCAATCGGGCCGCCGCCCTGCTGCATGCGTCCCCAGGTCGCGACGATGCTGGCGATCTGACCGGTGAGACGCACGGCTTTGCGATACGAAGCCGGCAGCGAGTTGTCGTGCGCGTCCGGATCGTAATGGCCGAGCGCGGAGGTCAGCGTGCGCAGCGCGTCCATACCGTCAGACGGCGGCAGCATGTTCATCAGCCGTAGAATCGGCTCGGGCAGAGGACGGGCCGCGGCCAGCTGCGACTGCAGATCGCCGAGCTCGGCGCGGTTCGGCAGGCGCCCGTGCCAGAGCAGATAGCACGTCTCCTCGAACGTCGCATGTCGAGCCAGGTCGTGAATGTCGTGCCCGCAATACGCAAGCACACCGCGATCGCCGTCGAGAAAACAGATGCGCGAGGACGTCGCAACGACGTCTTCGAGGCCGCCCTTTGGTTTTTCCGCTGTTGCCATATCACGACGATTCTATCGCCTTCGGGCCTCGCCCCCCGGCGGTCACAACATTGAAACCTGCTCGGTCGGTTGTGCTAGCGTCGACGGATGCGCCGAATGTTCGCAGCCGTGTCCGTGTTCGCGCTTGGCGTGCTCGCCGAGCCTGCGATGACGCCGATTCATGCCGGACCGCGGGTCGCGTGGCCGCAGTTCCGCGGCCCGAACGGTGGCGGCGTATTCGACGGCGCACTGCCCACGACCTGGACGGCCACCCGCAACGTCAAATGGCATGTCGACGTGCCAGGCCGCGGCTGGTCGTCACCGATCGCGTGGGACAACACGGTATTTGTGACCTCGGCGATCAGCTCGGGCACGTTCAAGGCGCCGTCGACCGGCATTTTCGGCAACGACTACGCCGCAGAGTTGACCAAGCAGGGGCTACCCGCAGAGGAAGTCAACAAGCGCGTCATTGCACGAGACATCGAGCTGACCGGCGAGAGCGGCGCAATCCGCTACATGGTCTACGCCTTCGACGCCGGCACCGGCAAGATGAAGTGGCAACGCGAGGCGCATCACGGCGAGCCATTCGGCGGACGGCATCGCAAAAACACCTACGCATCGGAAACGCCGGCGACCGACGGCGAGCGGCTCTACGTGTATTTCGGGAACGTCGGCGTCTACGCGTTTTCGCTGGACGGCACGGTGCTGTGGACGGCCCGATTCGACCCGCAGCCCATGTATCTGGACTTCGGCACCGCGGCCTCGCCGGTGGTGCATGACGGACGCGTCTTCGTCGTGCACGACAACGAGGGCACGTCCTTCGTCGCGGCGGTCGACGCGAAGAGCGGCCGGCAGCTGTGGCGAGTCAACCGCGACATCAAAGCGCCCCAGGGATCGGGTTGGTCGTCGCCGTTCATCTGGACGGCCGGCGGCGAGCACCGGAAGCGCAGCGAGTTGATCGTGATCGGCCGGCAACACGCCATCGCCTACGATCCCCGCGACGGCACCGAGCTGTGGCGCCTGCGCGGGCTGACGGGCCAGTCGACGCCGACTCCGGTTGCCGCCGACGGATTGCTGTATCTGGCCACCGGGTCGCAAGGCGAAAGCAATCGTCCGGTGTTTGCGGTGCGTCCCGGCGCCAGCGGCGATATTTCTCTGGCAAAGGGCGAGGAGTCGAATGCGTTCGTCGCGTGGTTCCATCCGCGCGCGTCGGCCTACACCTCGTCGCCGCTCGTCTATCGCGGCCGGATGTATGTCGTGAACGACAACGGCATCCTGACGGTGTTCGATTCGCGGACCGGCACGGAGATTTACAAGGCACGCGTCGGCGGCGGCGGCCACACCTTCTCGGCGTCGCCATGGGCGGCGGACGGCAAGATCTACCTGCTCAGCGAAGACGGCCACACCTTTGTGATTGCAGCCGGCGATCGGTACGTGGAGTTGGCGAACAACACGCTCGACGAGATGAGCCTGGCGTCGCCGGCGCTGGCGGCGCAGACGATTTTCCTGCGGACGCAGACCCGGCTGTACCGGATCGGAAAGTAAGGCCGTTACGCTTCTTTGCCCTGGACGACTTCAACGGTCTCCGGGCCGTACTGCTGCAGGAAGGACAGCAGGCCCGTGTAGAGGAAGCCGACCTGGAACAGCATCAAGAACGGCACGGTACCGTAGATGCCGTTGCTGAGGGCGTAGAACAGGGTCGCGGTGAAGTAAATACCCAGCGCGATCTCGATCAGCGGCTGCACGGCGGCAGAGTGGCGGTACTTCTTCTGCGTCCACTCGTCGGCGGCGCCCTCAATGGCGTACTTCGGCGTCCGCACGAACTCGCTCGGCTTGTGAAACAGCGCTTCGAACACCGCCTTCGTGTTGTTGACGGCCAAACCGATGCCGATCGACATCAGGAACGGCAGATAGCGGAGGCGCTCGGTCCACGTCTGCGGGTAGAGCTCGCGCTGGCACACCATGTAGAAGTTCGCCACCGACGCCGTGGCCGCGAAGAACAGCGGGATGTCGATCAGCAACATCTCGTACCAGCCCATGTTGTAGCGAATCACCATCGACGGCGCCATCAGCACGGACAGCACGCACATCAGCGGGTAGTTGAAATTCGCCGAGAGGTGGAAGAACGCTTCGGCCTTGACGTGAAACGGCTGCTCGGATTGCAGGATCCGCGGCATCAGCTTCAGGAACGTCTGGATCGAGCCCTTCGCCCAGCGATGCTGCTGTGACTTGAAGGCGTTCATTTCGACCGGCAGCTCCGCGGGGGAGACGTGATCCTGCACGAACACGAAACGCCAGCCGCGCAACTGCGTGCGATAGCTCAAATCCAGATCTTCCGTGAGGGTGTCGTGCTGCCAGCCGCCGCCGTCATAGATCGCGTCGCGGCGCCAGATGCCGGCGGTGCCGTTGAAGTTGAAGAAGCACCCGCCGCGATTGCGGCTGCCGTGCTCGAGCACGAAGTGCGCGTCGAGCAGGATCGCCTGAATCTTCGTCAGCAGCGAGTAGTCCTCGTTGACGTGGCCCCAGCGCGCCTGCACCAGCGCGACCTTGTCGTCGGTGAAGTAATGGATGGTCCGCGTCAGGAAATCCGGCTTCGGAATGAAGTCGGCGTCGAAGATCGCGACGAAGGAGCCGCGCGCCACCTTCAAGCCGGCATCGAGGGCGCCGGCCTTGAAGCCGGTGCGATCCTCACGATGGATGTACTTGATGTCGACGCCCTGCAGCGCGTGGCGCCGAACGGCGAGCTCGGCGATCTGCCGGGTCTCGTCCGTCGAATCGTCGAGAACCTGAATCTCGAGCCGCTCGCGCGGATACTCGATCTTGCACACCGCGTCGACCAGCCGATCGACGACGTACATCTCGTTGTAGAGGGGCAGCTGGATGGTGACCACCGGCAGCTGATCGAACTGCGCTTTCGGCTGCGGCTGCTCGTGTTTGTGCTTCATGTAGATGTACACCAGGTAGTACCGGTGCCATCCATAGACGGCGAGAATCAAGAGCACGAAAAAATACGAGGCGAGTATCAGCGTTTCGAGGGCGGTCATCTATGATCCGTGGTTCTGGCTCTAATCCAGTCCATCATAATACGAGTGCATGTCGCGTAAGGTCAACAAAACACGGACGATACAGCGATGACAGTAGGCGAATCGAGAGCGTATGCCGGTCAATAACGAGGCGGAGCTCAGGGCATTGTTGACGGGACTGCGCGAAGGACGGGACACCGTCGAATCCGTGTCGGAGCGGATCCTGGCCTCGCTGCGCGAGCAACCCTTTGAGGATCTTGGGTTTGCCAAAGTCGATCACCACCGGGCGATCCGCCAGGGCTTTCCGGAAGTGGTGCTGGGACTGGGGAAGACCCCGGACCAGGTGGCGACAATTTCGTCGCAGATCGTCGCGCGCGGCAACCCGCTGCTCGTGACGCGCGCGGACGAAGCGGTGGCGAATGCCGTCACACAACGAGTGCCACAGGCCGAGTACCACGCAGCCGCACGATGCATAACCGTGAAGGGCGCATGCGAGCCCGGCAAAGGCACGATCGCGTTGTGCTCGGCAGGCACCGCCGATCAACCGGTCGCCGAAGAAGCGGCGATCACCGCGGAGATCCTCGGCAACACCGTCGATCGGCTGTACGACGTCGGCGTCGCCGGCATCCATCGAGTGCTGTCGCAGCGCGATCGTCTCAACAACGCCCGTATCGTCATCGTGGTCGCCGGCATGGAAGGCGCGCTGCCAAGCGTCGTCGCGGGCATGGTCCGCGTCCCGGTGATCGCGGTGCCGACCAGCATCGGCTACGGCGCCAGCTTTGGCGGCGTGGCGGCGCTGCTCGGCATGCTGAACTCGTGCGCCAACGGCGTGTCGGTGGTGAACATCGACAACGGCTACGGCGCCGGCTGTATCGCGTCGATGATCAATCATTTGTGAGCGGCGTTGGCGATCTCGTGATCTCGCGTTCTGGTGATCTGGTGATCGAAGTGATGATCTTTTGATCTAAAGATCTTAAGATCGATCTTCAGATCTCCAGATCGCACATCGCAAGATCGATCACTAGATCATCAGATCACCACATCAGCAGATCTCACGATGCTCACGCCCCCGTCTCTCGAGTTCGATCGGATTATCGACGCGGTCACCGCGCTGGCGTTGACGCCGCTCGGCGCGGAGTCGTTGGCGCGCCTGTCGCCGTCCAGCGATCCGGCGGCCGTGGTCGAGGCCCAGCAGGCCACCACCGAGACGGTCGCGTTCCTCGAGCGGCAACCGTTGTTTCCACTGCGTGCCGGCGAGGCGCTGCCGGAAGTGCTCGACGCGCTCGACGTCGTTGGGCGGCCGCTCGACCCTCTGCAGCTGCGATTGCTGGCCGATTTCGTCGACTCGGTCGACCAATCGCGCGCCGGCATCGGGCGCGCCGGGCCGGACTTTCCGATCCTGCGCAACCTCGTCTCCACCCTGAACGCGTTCAAAGACGAAGTCGCGGCGGTCCGGGACGCCATCGATCCAGGCGGCGACGTCCTCGATCAGGCCAGTGCCGAGCTGAAACGCATCCGCAGCGAGCTGCGCCAGAAGCGGCAGAAACTCAGAGGGACCCTCGAGCAATACACCCGCGGGTCGTCGGCAAAGTATCTCCAGGACGAGGTGATTACCGAGCGCAACGGCCGCTTCGTGCTGATGGTCCGCGCCGAACATCGTGGCAGCGTCCCCGGCATCGTGCACGGTTCGTCGACCACGGGCGCCACGCTGTTCCTCGAACCGGCTGCCACGGTCGAGATCAACAACGACATCGTCGAGCTCGAGGATCGCGAGCGGGAAGAGATCTTCCGTATCCTGCTGGAGCTGACGGATCGCTTTCGTGCAAGGCCCGCGGACATGGTGGTGACGCGTGAGGTGGCGCGCGCACTCGATGTGCTGCAGGCGAAGGCGCGCTACAGCGCCAAGGTCAACGGCATCGAACCCGATTTCACGATCGATACGAGCCTGCAGCTCAAGGGCGCGCGTCACCCGATGATCGAGCGCGCGGTACCAATCGACGTCACGATCGATCCGCCGAATCGCGTGCTGTTGATTACCGGCCCGAACACCGGCGGCAAGACGGTCGCGCTGAAGACCGCGGGACTGTTTGCGCTGATGGCGCAAGCCGGTTTGCACGTACCGGCCAGCGTCGCCAGGCTGCCGGTGTTCCGCTGCGTGTTCGCCGATATCGGCGACGAGCAGTCGATAGAAGCGAATCTCAGTACCTTCTCGTCCCACATCGCGAACATCGTCAAGATGGATCGCGAACTGCAGCCGCCGGCGCTGGTGTTGCTGGACGAAGTCGGCACCGGTACCGACCCGAATGAAGGCGGCGCGCTGGCGACGGCCATCGTTCAGCATTTCCGGCAAAAAGGCGCGTTGGTCATCGCCACGACACACTTCGACGCGGTCAAGACGTGGGGCATCGGCACCGAGGGCGTGGCGGTGGCTGCGTTTGCCTTCGACCCTCAGAACTACGCGCCGACCTACAAGCTCCTGTACGGCGCGCCCGGCCGGAGCCTGGCGATCGAGATGGCGCAACGCCTGGGGATGCCGCAATCGGTAATCGGTGCGGCGCGTGGCTTTCTCAGTGACGACCAGAAGCGCCTGCAGGCGCACCTGGCGCGGCTCGATGCGCAAGCGCGCGCGCTCGAGAGCGATCGCCTCAGGCTCGAACGAGAGCGCCGCACCGTCAACGAGGCCAACGCCGATCTGACGAAGCGCGAGAAGGCGCTCGCCGAACGCGAGGAGGTGTTCAAGAAGCGCCTCAACGAACGTCTCGACGAGCGCCTGCGACAGGCGCGCCGGGATGTCGACGCGGTGATCGAGCAGCTGAAAGAGAAATCGGAGCAGCTCGCGGAAAAAGCGTCATTACGCGCGGCGATCAACACCGGCGACACCGGCGGGGCGCGATCGGAGGCACGCGCCGCCATCGATCGCATCGTGGAAGACCTGCGGCATCCGGCACAGACGACCGCACCCAGAGTTGCGGCCCCCGCCGGCGAGCCCCGGATTGGATCGCGCGTCACGGTCGGCGGGCTCGGCCTCGAAGGCGTGGTGATGTCGCTCGACGGCAACCGTGCTGAGATCGACGTGCGTGGCAAGCGCATTCACGCGAAGACAAAGGAACTGCGAGTCGTCGGCGATCCGGCAGGCCCGCCGCCACAGGGCAAGGTGCGGGTCAACGTCGACCTCAAGCCGCGGGACGGGCTGCTCAGCGAGTTGAACGTGATCGGGTTGACGGTAGATCAGGCGGTGGATCGCGTGTCACGGTTCCTCGACGATACGCTCGTCACCGATCTCCACGAGGTCCGTATCGTGCACGGCCATGGCACCGGGCAATTGAGGAAAGGGATCCAGAAATTCCTCAAGGACCACCCGCAGGTTCAGAAGTACTACACAGCGCCGGACAACCAGGGCGGCGGCGGCGCGACCATCGTCGAATTGAAGGAATAGCCTACGAGGGTTTCTTCTCTTCCCAACGAACGACGACGTCGCCGGGGCCAATCACCTTTAGGGTGTCGGAGACGTCCTTGGTGCGCACATCGACAGGCGCCGACACGCTGTAGCGGATCTCGTCCTCGTCCTCAACCAGCAACTCGTGATCGAGGCCCAGTGCCTTAAAGACGTCCTCCGCCTTGCTGCGGTATTCGACGGCGGTGCTCGTTTTGATGCGCAGTTCGAATCGCTTGCGCGCCGGCGGCTCGAAGAACTCAATCAGCCATAGCAGCAGCATCATGAACGCCGTGGCGATGGCGCCAATCTGATACAAGCCGACGCCCACCGCTAACCCGGCGGCGAGCGCGCACAGCATCACGACCGCGTCCTTCGGATCGGCAATGTTCGAGCGATAGCGGATCAGTCCGGCGGCGCCGACGATGCCGAACGCGCGCGACAGGCTGTTGCCAACGACGAGCATGATCACCGCGCCGACGACGGCGAGCATGATCTGCGTTTGAATGACGACGACTTTACGGGCGCCCTGATTGCGGCGGCGCGGCCTGAGCGCGAGCGCGAGGCCGAACATGCCGGCGAGCGGCAGCCTAATGAAAGCGAGCCGAATCTCGCTTGGCGCATCGAGGAGCGGTGTGGCCGCGTCGGCGATCGGATT
>DASPNQ010000116.1:0-30958 GCA_035626435.1 Vicinamibacterales bacterium | reverse complement strand
GCCGGTTGGCGGCTCTGCGCCGCACCAGTACAAGTGGCAGGCGTTCGTCCAGCCCGACGACGTCCACGTCATGCCATCGAACGCCTGCCACTTGTACTGGTGCGGCGCAGAGCCGCCAACCGGCGACGCCGTCCAGGTGATCGTTGAGCCTACCGGCTGCGGCGCCACCTTGTTGGCACTCAAGCTGACACTCGTTACTCTTGCGGTCGGTGTCGTGGTTGTCGGCGCGGGGGCGGTCGTGGTCGTTGCCCCGGTTATCGCGAAATACTGTTCGGTAGACGCTTCATATATGGTGGCGGTGCTACCGGCGCTGCGGACCCACACCGATACACGCGCGTACGGGCTGGCCACCGTGGGCGTCCACTGTAGAGTGTTCGACGTCGTCCAGGGCCCCTCAGTCCACGACGTTCCGTTGTTGACCCACCATTGATACTGATGCGGCGCGACTCCGCCTACCGGTGTTGCCGTCCAGGTAATCGTCGTCCCTACCGGCTGAGGGGCCGCAAGGTTGGCGCGGAGGCTCACCGCGGTCGTCTTTGATGTCGGTGCGGTCGTAGTGGTCGTTGTCGTTGTTGTTGTCGTCGTCGCCGCCGCGGTGATTGCGAAGTACTTCTCCGTTGACGCCTCGTAAAGGTTCGCGGTATTCCCTGCGCTGCGTACCCACACCGAGACCCGCGCGTACGCGCTAGCATTGACCGGCTGCCACGCAAAGGTGTTCGATGCGGTCCATGCAGATGTCGACCATGACGTGCCGTCAAAGGCCTGCCACTGGTACTGGTGCGGTGCGACACCGCCGCTTGGCGTTGCGGTCCATGTGATCGTCGTACCCGCCGGCTGCGGTGCGGTCAGATTTGCGGTGATGGATACGCTCGACACTTTCGATGTCGGCGCGGTAGTTGTTGTTGGCGTTGTCGTCGTCGTGGGTGTCGGACTGACCGCCGTTCCCGAAATCTGAAAGTACATCTCCGCGGCGGATTCAGCGACATCGGCCGTGGCCGCGTAGCTGCGCACCCATACGGAAACGCGGTGGTACTGGCTCGCCACGGTCGGCGTCCAGTTCAGCGTGTTCGACGAGGTCCAGGTGCCGTACTTCCAGCCGGTGCCGTCGTCGACGACCCATTTGTACTCGTAGGGGGTAATGCCGCCACTGGCCGTTGCGGTCCAGGTCACCGTGGTGCCCGGTGGCTGCGGCGCGGTCTTGTTCGGGGTCAGCGTCACGCTCTTGACCGTTCCTGACCCGGATGGCGTCGGCCCCGTCGTCGCCGTCGGCGTCGGCAGGGTGGTCGGCGCGCCGGCGATCCTCAGCGCATGCACCACCGGGCGATATGCGAACGTGTCGGTGTCCGCGAGCAATTGCGAGATGTACAGCACTTGACGCTGGGGATCGTAGGCGACGCCGCCGATCTTGGCGTGGATCTCCGGAATCGGGAATTCGAATGGCCATACGCCGTACGGGACAACCTCCCAAGGTTTCTTGCGGCCCTCTTTAACGGCGACGAACTCGTTCAGATCGTACGCCCAGATCTGGTAGCGATACGGGTATGCGTGCGAGCCCTTGTCGGTGGACGTCGGGTCGTAGCACCACAACGTGCCGTCCGGGCTTGGCTTATTGTGCAGGCTTTGATCCTTGGTGCCATTTCCATAGCAATGTTCGCCAACCCCAGTGCTGCCGAAAAACAGTGCGGTCCGTGTGCCGGCAATCAACGCCAATCCGCTCATCCGAGTCGTGGCGCTGTAGGTCGTGCCGGATCCGCTCCATAGGCCAAGCGTCGGATGCGCCTCGTTGTAGTACAGCAGCGGCATCGCAGGTACCGGAGAACGCACGCCGATATCCGCCGGGTTGAAGGCGAACGCCGCTGGTCCCCATGACGTTTTCCACGCGATCGGCGTGCAGCATTGGCCCGTCAGCGCTCGGCCGCCGAGCTTCGCCTGCCATTCCGGCGGCACGAGGCTCATGTAGCCCGCGACGAAACCGGTCTGATCCGACTGCCAGACGGGAACGAACCCGCTAAAGCTTGACGTGCCGAGGCTGGTCGACCGCGAGTAATGCGACACACGCTGGGTGTTTTGCGCGTCGTAATAAATGGCGGCGGTGCCGTGGATTTTATCGCCATCAACGAGCAACCCTTCGATTTGCGCGCCTGAAGTAGCGACTTGCCATAGATTGCCCTCGAGCGGATCCGAGAAGCCTTGGACGTAGGTTCCGAAGAACATCGAGTCGGGATTCGCGGTATTGACCAGCGTCGGAATCGCGACTTCGGCGATTCGTCCAGTGGTACTGCCGGCGTACACCGAGTTGCGCGCAGGGTTATACGTAAACGGGCGACCGCCGAAGGAGAAGCCGTCGCCGTTGGCTGTCGACCGTGGAAGACGAAATGCGCCGATGTAGTTAAGGTCCGCAAACTGGACCAACGGCTGAGCCGAGGGGTCCTGTGCTGCGACAAATAAGCCGGAGCCGTAAACGGACGCAACCAGCGCGCACACGAACAGGCAGCAGTGTTTCCACATCAAGTCGTTCCTCAGGTTTATCGGTGAATCACCAGCGCCATCGTTTGACGGACTACGCTCGTGGTGCGGCGGCCCTTATCGCAAGGAGTGAGCCACAAGAACGAAATGAGGCTGACGAAAGCCGCGGGAACGCGGCTTCCAGGAGAGAAATTCGTGCGAAAAATTCTAAAACGTGCGCCTGTCCCGAGGGGGAGACGGGACAGGCGCACTCACGGTAAGCGGAGACTTTTTACACCCCTAAGGATGTTTATTACACGCGGCGGTCTAACGATCACGTCAGTTGCGATTGGACCTACTTGCTGGCGATCGCGAAATACACTTCAGTTGAGGCCTCATAGAGATCCGCCGGGTTGCCTGCGCTCTTGGCCCACACTGAAATGCGGTACTTCGCACTAGCCTTTGTTGGCGTCCACGTGAAGTTCTTGTTCGTCGTCCACGGGAACGACGTCCAGCGCGCCCCGTCAAACACCCAGAACTGATACTGATGCGGTCCGGCACCGCCCGTCGGACTCGCAGTGAACGTCACCGTCGTATTGACCAGCTGCGGGGCAACATGGCTCGACGTCAGCGCCACGGAGGTCACTCGCGGAGTGACGATAATCGGCGCCGTAATCGAGAAATATCCTTCGTTCACGGCTTCGTACACCTCCGAACTTCCTGCGCTACGTGCCCAGACGGATACTCGATAGTTCGGTCCGGCGGCGGTCGGAGTCCAGATCAGGGTATTGACTGAGGACCAGTCACGAACCGTCTTCCATGTGAAGCCATCGAACAGTTGCCACTTGAACTCGGGCGTCGAGCCGCCGACGGCAGTTGCGGTCCAGATGATCGTCGTGTTCACGACCTGCGGGGACGCCAGGTTGGCGGCCAGCGTCACCGCAGAGACACGCGGCGGCGGTGCGGGCGCGGTGATCGTGAAGAACATTTCCGCGCTCGCCTCGTAAACCTCGGTGCTGCCGCTGCTGCGCGCCCACACCGACACGCGGTAGTTGGAGCCAGCCGCCGTCGGCAGCCAAACGTAGGAGTAGCTGGTTGACCAGTCCTTCACGGTCGTCCAACTCGAGCCGTTGAAGACCTGCCACTTGTATTGCGGGTTACTGCCGCCGTCGGCACCGGCGTTGAACGTCACCGCCGTGTTCGCCGTCTGCGGAGACATCAGGTTCGCCGTCAGCGCGACGCGGTTGACGCGCGGGGCCTGCACCGGCGCGGCGATCGTGAAGTAGCCTTCGTTCACCGCTTCGTAAATCTCAGTACTGCTGCCACTGCGCGCCCAGACCGAGACACGATAGTTCGAACCCGCCGCCGTTGGCATCCAGGTGTAGGAATTCGAGGGCGACCAATCGCGCACCGTCGACCACACGGCGCCGTCGAACAACTGGAATTTATAAACGGGATCTGCCCCGCCAGACGCGCTCGCAACCCAGGTGATTGCGGTGTTCTCAGGTTGCGGCGACGGCAAACTCGTCCCCAGTGTAACGGTCGTAACGCGCGCGGTAGGCGGGGTGCCAGCAATGGTGAAGCCGGCTTCGTTGGTGGCGTCGTATACGTCGGTGCTGCCACCGCTGCGCGCCCAGACCGAGACGCGATAGTTGGTTCCGGCCACGGCCGGCGTCCACGTGAACGTCTTCGAGTCCGACCAATCGCGCACCGTCGACCAGCTGACGCCGTCAAACAGTTGAAACTTGTACTGCGGATTTGAACCGCCGCTGGCGTTCGCGGTCCATTCAATCATGGTGCCCGGAACCTGCGGCGCGGTCTTGTTCGCGGTGAGCGACACCGAGCCGACGCGCGCGGACACGAGCGGAAAGTCCATCTCGGCCGATGCGTCACCCGTGTCGGTCGGGCTGGTAATGGCGCGCGCCTGTACGCCGACCTTGAAACTCGCGTTGGCCGTTGTCGGCGTTACGGCGAAATCACTCGCGGATGACCAGCTACCGTGCGCGGTCCACGTCGCGCCATCGTGGGTCAGCCACTTGTACTCGACCGAGGTTGCGGCGCTCGCATTGGCTCGAAATCGAATGGTCGTTCCGGCCGTCTGCGGTGCCGGCAGGTCCGCGGTCAAATTGACGGACGTGACTGGTGAAAGGATGGAGAGATCGGCGGCGTTGATCCGGAGCGCGTGAATCACCGGCCGGAATGAATACCCATCTTGATCGCCGTGCAGCTGCGAGAGATACAAGGTCTGCGTCGACGCGTCATAACCGACGCCGCCGAGACGGATGGTGGTCGCCTTGGTGGGCAGGTCGAACGGCCACACCCCGTACGGGACGACTTCCCACGGCTGCTTGGTGCCTGCCTTGACCTGTGCGAACTCCGCCAGGTCATAAGCCCACATTTGATAGCGATAGGGGTAGGCGTGCGATCCCTTGTCGCTGTTGGCGGGGTCGTAGCAGTATTTCTCGCCGTCCGGCCCGATCTTGCCATCCATCGTCGGGTCTGCGGTGCCGTTGCCGTAGCAGTTGGTGCCGGTCCCGATCGTGCCGAAATACAACGCGGTCCGTGTGCCGGGCACTAGAACCATCCCGCCCATCGCAATGGTGGCGCCATATGTCGGATTAGCGGCGTCCCAGTGGCCAAGCGTCGGATGCTCCCCCGTGTAGTACAGCAACGGAGAGCCCGGGACGGCCGATTGGCCGACTTTCGACGGGTCGAACGCGAATGCCGCGGGCCCCCACGAGGTGCGCGTCACGATCGGAATACAGCACTGGCCCGTGACGGCGGGTCCTCCGAGCAGC
This sequence comes from Vicinamibacterales bacterium, assembly GCA_035626435.1. Classification (GTDB taxonomy): domain Bacteria; phylum Acidobacteriota; class Vicinamibacteria; order Vicinamibacterales; family UBA2999; genus 12-FULL-67-14b. The sequence goes on along the minus strand of DASPNQ010000116.1, from coordinate 25,715 downwards.
GGTTGCCACTCCGGCGGCACCGGAGCCATCGCGCCGGAGACGAATCCGGTCTTGTCCGCCTGCCAGATGGATGACCATCCCTGGAAGCTTGGCTGATTCAGCTGTAACGACCGGGAAAAGTGCGATGCGCGTTGCGTGTTGTTAGCGTCGTAATAGATGAAGGCAGTGCCATAGAGGCGATTGCCGTACACCATCAGGCTGTCGAGGGCGACGCCTTCGGTGCCGATTTGCGACATGCGACCTTCGGTCGGATCGTAGAAGCCCTGGAGGAACGACGCGAACGGCATGGCGGCGGCGTTGGTGGTGTTGACGACGCCTGGAATAGACACTTCGGCAATCAAGCCTGAGCGTGCGCCGACGAACAAGGTGTTCGAAACGGGGTTGAACGCGAGCTGCCGCCCGCCGAACGAAAAACTCTCACCGTTGGACATCGTGCTGGGTAAGCGAAAGCCGCCGACGTACTGAATGTCGGTGAACGCCAGACGCGGCAGCGAGGTGGGATCGTTCGGAAACGAGGGCGCGATGGACTGCGCGTTGGGTCTGGCAACCAACGTGATGGCTACGGCGGCAAGCGCGACCGCGACCGTCCGTACAGACTTCGTCCAATGTACACACTTCTGCCTCATTGCCTCTGGTCCTTTGGTGAACGGTGTTGGGAAAGAACGAACGCGATCAGGCTCGCGGGCGTTCGGGCTCCACTAAGGCAAGCGTCAGACCAAAATCAGCGGCAGGCGCCGAGCACCGGGAAAGAAGAAAAGCAGGCCGGAATTCGTGAATTCGCTGACAAGCGTTTTGCGCACACCGCCGCGCACACCGCAAGGGCGATCACGAGTTTGGATAGGGCCTTACAAATTTCGCCGAGCGGACGCGACTAGTGGGAACTAGCGGGAGTGTGGATTACCGGGTTGGGATCCGGAGACAGAAGTGTACGAGCCGCAGACACTCTGTAGGACTCAGATGCGGCCTGTTTCAGAAGAGGATAGAGGGATTCGAGGGTCTGGTGCCACGCGAACTGGCTCAAGTCCGCGCCGGCTGCGATCGCCCGTCGCTCGCCGGGCGAACGATCGAGGAGATGCAGGACGTGATCGGCAAAGCGCCGCGGCGTGTTCGCCACCAGTGAGGCGGACGCCGCTGCTTCCGGCAATCCGCCGGCGACCGCTTCGGTGATCACGATCGGCAGCCCCGCGGCAATCGCCTCGAGCGCCTTATTCTGGACGCCGCGTGCGACGTGCAGCGGGGCGACGGCCAAGGCCGCATCCCACAACCACTCGCGAACGTCCGGGACCCGGCCAGTGAGCGTGATCGATGGATCACCGCCGCACAGTGCGGTCATCGACGACAGCGGGTGGGAGCCGACGATAGCGAGCGTGGCCTCGGGGCGCTGCGCCCGCACCAGCGGCCAGACCTGCCGAATGAACCAGGTCATGCCCTCATGATTCGGCGCGTAGTTCATCACGCCGCAAAAGACGACCAGCGGCCGCCCGCTCGGCGGACCGACCGGGCGCAGGCGATCGACCTCGACGCCGTTCATCACCACCTTGACGTTGGCCGACGGCGCCAGCGCGCGTGCGATGTCCGCTTCGCGGGCGTTGACGACCAGCGCCGCTGACGCGCGCATCGCGGCGCGCGCTTCGAAGGCGCCGAGCGTGTCCGCTTCGCGGCGATAGACCCATGACAATGGCCACCTGGCGGTCGCCGCCAACTCCTGCCACTTCCGCGAATCGACGTCGACGAAATCGAGCACGAAGGGGACATCCTCGAGCGGTGATTCCATCGCGAAGCGTGCCATCCCCGAGCAATACGCCAGCACCACATCCGGTCGTCTCGCGTCGTAGATCTCGCGCAGCGTTCGCGACATGCCCGGCGCATCGAGCAGCGCATGCGTCAGCGGCCGCCGCGTGATCAGCGCCGCGGCCCCATTCACCCGAGCCCGCCACGGCGCCACCGGCAGCGCCGTGACGCGCGGAACCAGCGTACGCATCTCGTCTACATGCGCGGCCTCGTCTGCGTCATGTACCAGCGAGACCAGCTCGACGTCGGCGCGTTCCGACAGATGCCGCAGCATGTGATAGACACGGAGGCGGTCGCCGCGATTGGGCGCGTAGGGAAGACGGTGGGTCAGGACGAGGATGCGCATCGATTACGCGCTCAGCGACATCGCCGGCTGATCGCTGCGGTGGCGCAGCACGCGTGCTGGCACGCCCCCGGCGATCGCGCGATCCGGTACCGGCCTGGTCACGACCGCGCCGGCGGCGATCACGGCATCACGCCCGACGTCGGCCATCACGACCGCGGCGCTCCCAACCCAGCTGCCGGCGCCGATGCGGACGGCGGTCTTGATCACCGGCTGATCGCGTATTGGGACGGCCGGGTCGTCGATGCCGTGCGTGCGCGCGCCGCTCGGTACGTGGACGCCGGCGGCCAGCAGCACGTTCTCTTCGATGACCGCCCAGCCAATGTGACAGCGCGGGCCGACGTAGGCGCGCGGACCGATTGACGCCGACGCTGACGAGAACAAGGTGCCGAACTCGATGGTGGCCGTGCGCGCGCATGACGTCAGTACGCACGACAGAAAGGCGCGCCGCAGATATTGACCGAGCAGTCCGGGGACCACCGCCCATGCCTGACTCGATCCTTCGAGCGCGCGATCGGGCCCCATCACGCGCGCGCGAATCCACCACGAGGCGACCGACGGCGCGACCGCGATCAACGCCGCAGCGTGCGCGGCCATCTTGATCGCTTCACGCATACGCCGTCTCGAGAGACGCTTCCGGTCTCACCATGTCCAGATAAATGCTTTCGACGCGCCGGACGCGTGACGCAAACGACAATTCGAGCTCGACCCGCCGCCGCGCGCGATCGGCCATCCATCGCGTCGTGACCGGATCGAACAGCGCCGCTTCGATGGCGTCGACCAGGTGATCGATGCTGCCAATAGGGATGATCCGCCCGTGTTCGCCATCGTGGACGAGCTCCGCCGTGCCGCCGGCTTCGGTCGCGACGATTGGCGTCTCCATGGCCATGGCCTCGAGGACCGCATTGGGCGTGCCCTCGTAATCCGACGACTGCACGAACAGGTCGAACGCGTGATGCAGTCCCTGCACATCGTCGACGTGGCCGGTCAGGATGACGCGATCGCGCAGGCCGAGCGCGATGCGCAGATTTTCGAGCGAGGTACGCAGGCTGCCATCGCCGGCGATGACCAATCGCAGCTGTGAGTTGTGATTGCGCTGCAGCACGGCGAACGCTTCCATCAGCAGATCGAAGCGCTTTTGTGGCTCGAGACGTCCGACCGCGCCGATCGCGAAATGTTCCGGCGCCAGGCCGATCGCCGCCCGCGCCGCGGCGACGCGATTCGGATCGCGCGTGTATTGATGATGATCGATCGCGTTCAGGATGGTGGTGATCTTCGAGCGGTCCGCGCCGTGCGCGATCAGCTCCCGCTTGATGTCGCTCGACACCGCGATCAGACGGCCGAGACGCGCCAGCACGCGCTTGTCCGCAGGGTAATACAGCAGACGCTCGCGCCGGGAATGGCCGGTCCAGCCATGCACGGTGGCCAGCGCCTTCACGCCGGTCGCGCGTGACAGCAGCAACGCGAGCAGATCCGTCTTGTAGTCGTGGGCGTGCACGATGTCGATGTGCCGTTCGGCAATCAACCCGCGCAGCCGCGACCAGACGTGTGGATCGAAGGAGTGGCGCTCGCGCACTTCCAGGTAATCGACGCCGCCGAGCGCGGCGGCGCGCTCGTCGATGCGAAAGACGCCGTCACGCTGATCGCGCAGGTAACACACCGTGACCTGCACGCGCTCGCGGTCGGCCATGGCCGCACTGAGCAGGATGGTTTTCTCCGGCCCGCCGCCGGTTCCACGGACGCTGCGCAGCTCGAGGACGTGAACCGGTCGTGATGGCATGGCTAGGCAGTCCGACGCGCGCGATGGCTGCCGCGTGCCAGCAACGCCAGGGCGCGCGCGACATCGAAGACGACCGCGACGGCAAGCGCCTGTGCGGCGGCCGTCACGCTGCGCCGCAACTGTCGCTTGACGATGAAGGCGGCCTTGATGGCGGCGGGAATCATCGGCAACAGCAGGAAGGTCAGCCCCAGCCACGGATAACCCATCGCCAGGCACGCCACGCCTGCCGCGAGCGACAGCAAATCGACGATCGGGATCAACGCGCTGCGCAGGTGCTGGAAGGTGCGCGGACCGGCAAACGTGACGCGCAGGTTGTCGCGGCCGCGCCACAATTCGCCGAAGAACAGTGCCTTGAGCGTTTTGGGATCGCCGAAGTGGATGCTGCGCAAATCAGGGTCGGCGACGATCCGATAGCCCGCCTGACGCAGACGGTTGCACAGATCGACGTCCTCGCACGCGGTCAGCGATTCGTTGAATCCGCCGACGCGCTCGAAGGCCGCGCGCTTCACCGCGAAATTGCCGCTGCCGAGCCAGCTCACTTCTTCGCGCCGCAGCGGACGCGACCGCAGCCCGTCGTACTGCTGCTGCACCCAGTTCGGACTGGGCTGCGTCAAATACGGCGCGCCGGTGGCGGCGACGTCCGACGCGGACAGCACGTCGACAGCGGAGGCGATCCAGTTGCGATCGATTTCGTGATCGGAATCCGCGAAGGCGATGATGCTGCCGAGCGCCGCGCGAGCGCCGCGGTTGCGATGTGCCGCCACGGAGTCGCCGGTCGACCGAATGATGACCGCGCCATGCGTCCGCGCCGCTACGGCTGAGCCGTCGGTCGATTCGTTGTCGACAACGATGATCTCAACCAGCCTGCGCGGATAATCATTCCGGGCAATGCTGGCCAGACACCGCTGCAGCCGCAGCACATCATTTCTGACCGGAATGACGAACGAGACGAGCGGTCGCACGCCGCTGGCATGAGCAAAGAGCTTGCCCGTCCATAGGCGCGTTGATTCGGCCCGATATGCATAAATTATGTAGCGCTGAGGATGAATTGAGTCCGGTCACGGCGCGGCAAAATTCTGCCGCATCGATGACTCCGTTTCAGTTGGGGACGTCCGGGCACGAGTTTCGCTTTTGCACGCCGCGTGTTGCGATTTCTTGCCGTCGCTCTTGCCTCGATATGGTTCGCGTCCCCTCAAGGACGTATCTCGCCAATCACGGATCCCACACAGCTTCCCCGTTTGACCATTGATGAGCTTGGCTACGTCGGCGCCTTCCGCCTGCCCGCCGGCGAAGCGAACGGCGAAGGCTTTTCCTTCGCCGGCGGACCGCTGGCGTTCAACCCGCATGGCAACACGCTGTTTGCCGCCGCCCGATCAGGCAAAATTGCCGAGATCTCGGTGCCCGACCCGGTCAACAGCGCCGACATCAGCGCGCTGCCGTTCGCGAAATTCGTGCAGCCCTTTGCCGATCCCACCGACGGCCAAATGCCTGCCGTCGGTGAGGGCGCCAACCTTGCCGGTCTGCTCGTCCTAAAGCAGCGACTGCTCGGCACCGGGTTGATCTACTACGACGCGAACAACACTCAGGACGTCTCCCACTTTTCCCGCGCGCTGACGTTGTCGTCGAAGAGCGCGACGCGATTCCGGCGAATCGGCGAAAAAGGCCGCGCCGGTTTCGTCGCCGGCTACCTGGCGGAAGTGCCAGCCGAATGGCAGACGGCCCTCGGCGGACCCGCGATCACGGGGCAGTGCTGCATCCCGATCATCACCCGCACCTCCTGGGGACCGGCCGCGTTCGCGTGGGATCCCGATCGCCTGTTGAGCGACGGCGACGTCGACGCGACACCGTTGGTGTACTACGACGCCGATCATCGGACGTTGGGGCAATTCGAGGGCTCGAATCCTGTCTTCGGAGGCACCACGCTGGTCGGCGGCCTCGCGCTGGTCGGCGGCACCCGCACGGCTCTCTTCTTCGGCAGCAACGGCACCGGCGAGTTCTGTTATGGCAACGGCACCGCCGACAAAGCCTTGGTCGGCAAGCGCGGCGACGACGGCTCGACCTATTGTTACGACCCGTCATCGTCCGACAAGGGACAACACGCCTATCCCTATCGCTATCAGATGTGGGCCTACGATCTGGCGGAGTGGGCGCAGGTGCGCGCGAAGAAGCGCAAGCCGTGGGATGTCAAACCGTACGCGGTGTGGGCGTTCGAGCTGCCGATCAAGGAAGCCGGCACCCGAATCACCGGCGTCGCCTACGACCCGGCGCGCCGCCGCATCTTCATTGCGCAGCGAAATGCGGACCAGGACGGCTTTGCGTTTCGTTCCCTGATCCACGTGTATCAGGTGTCGTGACCGAGTCACGCCATGCGATGAAGTCCTCCTGCAGGTAGCCGATCAGCAAGTCGACGTTGCCGCGCGCATAGGCGCGTTCTGCCGGGGACGCACCGCTCACGGCCGCGTATAGCCAACGTCCGGTGGCTGTCGCCAACTGCCGGACCACGTACAACGTCAGGCCACAAACGCGTCGCGGACGCTCGCCACGCACCCGCCGCAGGCGGCTCGTCGCGCGGCCAATGCCGCGGAGCCGTTGGCTGAAGTACGCGCGTGTCATCTGGGACGCCCGCAGCGGGTGATTGACGGCGGCGTCGGGCACGTAGACGAATCGCATCCCGGCGCGAGCCAGGCGGTCGAAAAACTCGGACTCGGCACCCGGCACCAGCGATCCGGGGCGCAAGCCAAAGCGCGTGTCGAAGGTGCCGAACTCCTTGAAGATGTCGCGCCGAAATCCCATGTTCGGCCCCACCGGGCCATGCGCATCGTCGATCGGCAACTCCCGCACGTCGTCGCCGTATTCGCAGCGGACGACGATCGAGGTGCGCACGAGCGGCCCATCGATCGGCAGCCATGCTGGTGGCGGCGCTTCGAGCTTGCCGACCCTGACGCGGCCCGCGAACACGCGCGCGGAGGGGTGGGATCGAGATGCGGCCACGAATGCGCGGAGCCAGCCGTGATCGAATTCGAGATCGCTGTCGACGAACAGCAGCAGATCGCCGGTCGAGCCGGCGATGCCGGCGTTGCGTGACGAGTTGACGCCCAGCCTTGACTCAGGCACGACCCGCCAGTCGAACGGCGCGCCGGCGAGCTCACGCTCGATCACCGGCAGAGGGTTGTCGGTGGAGCCGTTGTCGACGATCACGAATTCGATGCGAGGTTCGAGCGGTAATGCATGCTCGATCGCGACGCGGCAGGTGGCCAGCGCCGGCGCGAGATAGGAGCCGCCGTTGCGGTTGATCATGATGACGGAGACGGCGGCGCGCGGTCGCATCAATGCAGCCACCCGTGCACGTGTTGGGCGAATCGATCCCACGTGAGATGCGTGACCGACCGCCGGATGTCCGCCGTCGAGTCAAAGGCCGACCGTACGAGGGTCGCGATCGTTTCGGCGGACGCGTCGACATCGAAGAGAAACCCGTTGTCGCCATGCCGAATCAGGTCGGGAGCGAACCCGGTCCTGCTGGCCACCGGCACCGCATTCGACATCATCGCTTCGATCAACGGAATCGGCCCGCCTTCGACCTGCGCCAGCGACACGAACACGTCCATCCGCGCGTAGTGGCGCGGATAGTCAGAATAGGGTGCCTCGACGTATTCAAAATTCGGTTGTGAGCGGAGCCGGTCGAAGGCCGGATATTCGGACCAGTTGCGGCCAATCAGCAACACCGGCAGCGGCGCCAGCAACGCCACCAGCTCGATTAACCGTTCGGGATTCTTGCGCGGATAGTAGGCCATCGACAGTCCGACGACGCCGCCGCCGCGGCGATGCGGCGTAAATCGAGCGGGATCAGCGCCCGCGAACACGACGTCGGTCTTCGATCGTTCGAGTCCCTCCGCCACGAGGCGATCGCGGAATTCGTGACACATGAACAACATGCCATGCAGCTGGTTCAGCGCATAGATGAACTGTCCCTGGCTGATGAGAATCTCGCTCGGATGCGTGAAGAAGCCGACGCGACGTCCTCGCCAGACGCACGGATTGTTCGACAACACCGGCGCGACCAGGCTTTGATGCGCGATGAAATAACTCCGGGCCGCCGGCACATCGCTGGTCGAGTAATGGAAATGATGACGGCCGGGTGATCGTTCGGCGATTTCGCGGCAGATGCCCTCGAGAATCCAGCCGCGCCAGGCCGGATCGAGGATGAAGACGTGATCGATCGCGGGTGGACGCCGGTGCAACGGTGCCTGCACGCGCGGCATGACGTAATGCAGCCGGTAGGCCCGCGTCAGGCGTTTCGCCCGCGCCAGATACGCCCCGAGAGCGGTCATGGCGTCACGCAGACCTCAGGGCGGTTGGTTCCTCGACCGGTGTCTCGGCGGCCCGCGTCGACGAGCGCAGCCGGTACGTCGGGTTCAATTCGGCACAGCCGCCCCAACGATGATTGTCGGTGACGATGAACGACGCGACCGACGGCAACAGCAGGTTCTTCCAGCCGCGGTCGACATCGACGAGGCTCAAGCCAATCGTGTACATCCCCTTGAGCAGGTTCGGCGTGAAGCTGACCGATGCCTCGATCGCCTGGCCGGCCCGCACCGCCACGGGCGCAAGGCCGTCGGTGAACGACACGCCGTCGAAGATCGACAACCCGTCCGATCGATGCACCCAGAGCTGCAGACAGCAGCGCGGCAGATCGACGTGGGCGGTCGCCCGCACCGTCAGTGTCAGCGGAGTGCCCGGCGTGATGTCCTGCTCGATCTTCGCGCCGGTCGGCGTGTGCGTCAGCTGCGCCTCTTCGAGAGTGATGCGCGGATCGTCCGCAGCCGCGGCGCCCGACGCGTACTGCGCGACCACCTCACTGACGGCGCCGAGTATCGGCGTCGACCCGGGGCGCAGCAGCAACGCGCGGTCGCACAGCGATGCAATCGCCTGCATGTTGTGAGAGACGAACGCGATCGACACGCCCTCGTTGCGGAATTCGCGGAGCTTGTCGTAGCAGCGCTGCTGGAACTTGAGGTCGCCGACCGCCAGTACTTCGTCGATCAACAGCACGTCGGGCTGCAGATGCGCCGCGATCGAGAAGCCGAGCCGCGCGTTCATCCCGCTCGAATAGCGCTTGACCGGCGTATCCATGAACTCGCCGAGCTCGGCGAAGTCGACGATGCGATCGAGATTGCGATCGATGTCGTGGCGCTTCATGCCGAGGATCGCGCCCTGCAGATAGACGTTTTCCCTGCCGGTCAGGTCGGGGTGGAAGCCGGCCGCGATTTCGATCAGCGCGCCGACGCGGCCCGTAATCCTCGTGGTGCCCCGGGTCGGCCGCAGGATGCGCGTCAGCAGCTTGAGCGTCGTCGACTTGCCGGCGCCGTTCCGGCCGATGATGCCGAGCGCCTGTCCGGGCTCGACTTGGAACGTGACGTCGCGCAGGATCCAGAACTCATTGCGATCGAGCTGCATCGCATCGCGGCGGCGGAACAGATTGCGCGCGATGCTGGGCAGCAGATCCCGCAACGAATCGTGACGCTCGCCGCGTTGGAATTTCTTCCAGACACCGTCGAACGTGATGCTGCCGTTCATCACAGGGTCCGATCCGCCGATGGGTTCGGCGAGTTGATGCCGGCCGCGATCGACTGATCGCCGGCGGCGACCTTGGTATACACGTCGAGCGTGCGCCGGGTGTAGGCGTCCCATGAATACTGGCTTGCCCACGCGCGCGCGATGCGATCGGGTCCGAACCGCGACGACCGCGACTGCAGCAGCAGCTCGATGCTGCGCACCCAGGCCGGCATGTCGTCGACCGGCAGCACGACCGCACCTGGGCCCTTCAATTCCGTCAGGCTGCCGACGTCGCTGAACAGCACCGGCGTGCCGACCGCCTGCGCTTCGATCACCGGCATGCCGAACCCTTCGTAGAGCGACGGATACAACACCGCGGTCGCGCGCATGTAGAGTCGCGGCATCTCGGCTTCATCGATAAACGGCGCCAGGATCAGACGTTCCCGCGATTCGCGTGGCACGCTGCGCCGAATCGACTCGTGCGCGCTCGATTCCAGGCCGCACACCACCATCGTCGATTTGCTCGGCGTGCTCCACCACGCCTGCAGCGCCCACATCAAACGTTTGCGTGGATCGCCACCGCCGAGATACAGCAGATACGGCTCGCTGACCGTGTGCTCGGCGACAACGATCGGCCGCGCATCGGGCTCGGCTTCGAGATAGCGCTCGTCGACGCCCGGTGAGATGACGTGCAACTTCGGCTTGAGGCCCGGCCAGCGCGCGAGGATGTCCCGTCTCGAGGTGTTGCTGACCGTAATGATCGCGCTGGCGCGATGGTAGGCGGACGGCAGCAGCCGATCGCGGTAGAAACCGGTCGGCCAGGCTGGATCCTCGGATTGCCACGGGATGGTGTCGTGGATGGTGACGACGGTCGGCACCGGCTGCCACCACGGGGCCGTCGTCGCCGGCGCGTGCAGCACGTCGGCGCCCAGACGCGACGCCGCCGAAGGCAGCGAGTACTGCTCCCACGCGGCGAAGCGATAGCCGCGTGTCTCGAATACCGAGGCGCGGCAGTCCTGGTTCGGGACGTGCATCGGCAGATCGGGACGGTCCGCAAAAAGGTGCCACTCGACGGCGCCGCTGTTCGACGTCCTGGTGATGAACTCGTACAGCGACTTGCCCATACCGCGCAGGTGTTCGACATTCAGGCACCGCGCGTCGACGGCGACTTTCAGCGCGCGATCAGGCATTGATGCACACCTTGACGGCTTCCTTGTACGGCTGCATCTCGAGCGGCCACGCCGACACCGCGCGCGCATACCCGGCAAGCGCCCTGCCCCTGGCGCCCGCGCGCACCGCTTCATACGCATTGGTGCGGAACGTTTCAGCCCAGATCTGCCGCCGGGTCATCCAGTCGAGCGCGCGCCCGCGCTCGAGCATCAGTCCGCGCGTGATGACCTCGATACGTTCGCGGCCCATGCGCTCGTAATTGCGGCTGATGCCGCTCTCGTGAAACCGGTACTTGACGAGCGGCTCCGCGACAAAGCCAATCTCGTGACGCTCGGCGACGCGAATCCACAGGTCCCAGTCTTCGGTACCGTTCAAGCCGGTATAAAAGCCGCCCATCTGCTCGAACAGATCGCGGCGGATCATCACGCTGGTGTTGGTGATGAAATTCCCTTCGCGCATCAGCGCGACGAAGATGTCGCCGCCCTGCATGGGCGTCACCAGACTCTGCAGCTCTGGCAGATCGCCCCGCGCACCGATGTTGAGCCGATCGGTGAACGTCATCGGTGCGCCGATGCACGCCAGTTGCCGCTCCAGTTTCATGGGCAGCCACACGTCGTCGGCGTCGAGGAACGCGATCCACGTCCCCTTCGCGAGCGCCACTCCCGTGTTCCGCGCCCTGGCGACACCGCCGTTGGGCTGTTGATGCAGGCGCACGCTCGACCCGAACGGTTCCAGCGCCGCGACCGTGCCATCCTGCGAGCCATCGTCAACGACGATGATTTCGAAGTCCTCGTAGGTCTGGTCGAGGACCGAGCGGATAGTCTCCGCAATGTAGTGTTCGGCGTTGTAGGCCGGGATGATGACGGAAACGTGTGGCATGGGCATCGGTGGCTCCAGGCTACGCCCAGACAAAGTCGGGCGCCGGGTCCGCCTGCGGACCAATGGGTTGCTGTGGTTGCGGCGGCTGCGCGTGCTGTTCGGCGCGAACACGATTGGTCGCGGCCTCGGCGACCGCGACGCGCTCGAGGGCGATCGTCAACGCGAAGAAATGCCACAACATTTCGTTGTAGTGGAACGAGACGAAGCTGCCGCCAACGACGAACGCGATCAGGGACGCTTCGAGCCCAATCGCGTACGGTCCGAGCGGTCCTGGGATCTCACCGCGTCTGGCGGACTGGCGAACTCTGCGGCAGGCCCGCCACGATGTAAACACCATGGCGGCGAACAACAGGAAGCCGACATACCCGAGTTCCGCGAGCACGCCGAACCAGGCGCTGTGAACCGCGCGATTGGTCAGGAACCGACCCTCGGTCCAGTCGTAACTGTTATAAGCCCGCGGGTACGCCGCGTGCCCGACGCCGATCAGAGGCCGATCGTTGGCCATTACCACGGCGACCTGCCAGAAATGCAACCGGCCCGCTGCCGACTCGTCACGCTCGTCGTCGCTGGACACGATAGTGCCCATGCGATCCCAAAACGCGTCCGGCAGCACCGGCATGACCAGCGCGGCAGCCAGGACGACGGCGGCGACCGTCTTCAGCTTGTGCGGTGAACGCCAGAACCATAAGGCACCGACCGCGCCCATCGACAGAAAGCCGCCGCGGGAATACGTGCTCAGACCGCGGTACAGCACGCCGATCGACAGAAATTGAAACGCGCGCTTCTGCCATCCAGTGGACGTCGCGGCGAGCGCGCTCAGGATCGGCAGCAGCATCGCCATGCCCACCGCGACCAGATTGTTGTCGCCGAGGAACGGCACGCCATTGAGGTTCGGCGCACCAGGGTTCAGCACCAACTGCGCCCACCCCTGCTTGGCGCCTTCAAAGCTCAGCGACAGCGCAATCACCATGAGAATCAGGCGCAGGTCGGCCGTCGTTTGTATCACCGACGTCAGGATCAGACTGACGATGATCGTCTTGGCGAACTCGTACCAATACCCGAACGAGTACGCCGGGTACAGACCCATCGATGCCGAGAGCAGCGAGTGCGCCAGGAAGATGATCAGTAATATCGATCGCGCGCTCAGCCGGAACGCCGCACCCGACATCACCGTGCGGATCACCAAGTATGCGCCGGCAAAGTACGACAGGTTCAGCGACGTGAACAGGTCGCTCCACGCCCATGACTCGGGCCGGAAGTACGCGATCCACAAGTACAACGCCGCCGCGTAGAGCGGACTCTGCAGCGCGAAGCCCCAGCCGGCGGCGAGCAGGATGACGATGAAGATCGTGCGGAACACGCTTAGGCCACCGCCACCTGAGCCGGCTGCGGCCGCGCCACGGATTCCTGGCGCGCCCAGCGTTCGAGCATCCAAATTGCCCACAAGGCGAACGAGTGATCGGCGCGTCCCCTGCGGTGTTCCTCGAACAATCGGGAGACCCTCGCTCGATCGACGATGTCTCGCGATCGTGCGTCCGTGGAGAGGACGTCGTCACGGAACTGGTTCGCGTACGCCCCAGCCAGCCAGGCACTCACCGGCGCGGTGAAACCGCGCTTCGGCATTTGCACGACGCGGCGCGGCAAGCGACGTTCCGCAAGTCCGCGCAGCAGCGCTTTCGGTTGCCCCTTCGGCATCTTGATGTGCGTCGGGATGCTGAAGGCGAGCTCGATGAGGCGGTGGTCGAGCAATGGGCAGCGAATCTCGAGACTGTTGGCCATGCTCATGCGATCGACCTTCACCAGCGGATCGTTGGGCAGGTAGATCTTGAGATCGGCATATTGCGCGCGTTGCACGGCGCTGTCCGATCGGCACTCGCGGTACGGACGTGTCACCTGTTCGTAGACCGGGCTGTCCGATGGCTCGCGCGAGGGTGCCTTGCCGAGCAGGGCGCGCGCATCCTGCGGCTTGAGAAAGCACAGGTCCGCGTAATACGCGCCTGCGGGATCCCGACCGAGATTCTCCAGCACGTTGCCCAGCCGCAGCGGCCGTGGAAATCCGCGGGCTCGCGGCCAGCGGGCGCCCAGCCACGCCGCCGCCTTGCGGCCCGGCTCGCCCGGGATGAACTGCCGGACTTTTGATTCCCAGGCATGCGGCACATATCGCCACGAGTAACCGCCAAATGCCTCGTCGCCGCCATCGCCCGACAGCGCGACGGTGACATGCTGGCGCGCGATCTTGCTGACGTAGTACGTCGGAATCGCCGACGGATCGGCAAAGGGCTCATCGAACGAGCGGACGATGGGATCCAGGACATCCTCGAGCCTCGGCTCGACCGTCGCCGGATGGTGCTTCGTCGAAAAGTGCGCCGCCGTGAGAGCGGCCGGTTCAAGCTCGTTGTGCGCGCGATGATCGAAGCCGACCGACGCCGTGACCGGAGAGCTGCCCATCGCCTCGGCCATGTACGACACGATCAGTCCGGAGTCGATGCCGCCGGAAAGGAAGGCGCCAATCGGCACTTCGCTTTCGAGCCGTCGCGCCACCGCCGCGGCCAGGCGTGCGTCGACGTCGGCGACGAGCTCCCGCGTGCCGCGGGCGTCGGTATCGAACGACACGACGTCCCAGTACTTCCGATCGATGATGCGCGCGCCTTCAATCGACATGGTGTGCGCCGGTTCGAGCTTGCGCACATGCCGGTAGGCGGTCGCTGGCGCGATGAAATAGCCGAGCGACAGGTAGCCCTCGACCGAATCGAGATCGAGCTGCCCATCCCATAGCGGGCTCGCTTTGATGGCTTTGATCTCGCTCGCGAAATGCAGCACGCCGCCAAGGGTCGCGTGGAACAGCGGTTTCTTGCCGAGCCGATCGCGCGCCAGCAGCACGCGGCGGCGGCGCACGTCGGCAATCGCAAAGGCAAACATGCCGTCGAGCCGTTCGACGCAGTCGTCGCCCCACTCGTCGTAGGCGTGGATGATTGCTTCAGTATCGGAGTGCGTGCGGAACTGGTGGCCGCGCGCTTCCAGATCGCGCCGCAGCTCGCGGTGGTTGTAGACCTCGCCGTTGAAGACGATCCACGCCGACCGATCTTCGTTCGCCATCGGCTGCTCGCCGCCCGCGCGGTCGATGATCGCGAGCCGCCGATGACCGAGCGCCACCCACGGCGCATGGAAATAGCCGCCACCATCCGGTCCGCGATGGTAGAGCCGGTCCGTCATCGCCGTGATGGCGCGGGACACTTCCGAGGGCAGCTCCCCATCGATGCTGACGACGCCGCAAATGCCGCACACGCTGCCCCGTAAAGCAAACCGTTCGCCAAGAAATGTCGGGCTTTGCTCGGTGCAGGTGGACAATGCGCTCACGAAAATGGTGCGTGGAATGGAGCGAAAGGGAGACTTTCTTCACGCCATTCGCAGACACGCTCTGCGAATGCCCCCGATACGGTCGCGCCCGATGGCACACGGTTGGCTTAGGCGACTGCGTGCGGAAGCAGTGCGTCATGCAGCTCGTGCTGAGCTTGTCACCCGGCGGCACGGAGCGGCTGGTGATTGAAATCGTCAAGGCCCTGCACGGCCGCGTCGACTCGATCGTGTGCTGCCTGGACGATGCCGGCGCGTGGGCTGATGAGCTTCGCGCCCTCGATGTTCCGGTGATTTCGCTGGCGCGAACCCCGGGCTTCCATCCCGGCTTGGCGATGCAGGTCGCGCGCCTGATGAAACAACACCAGGTCGACGTCCTCCATTGCCACCACTATTCGCCGTACGTCTACGGCCTGCTCGCCGCGGTGCTCAGACCGAACGTTCGACTCGTCTTCACTGAACATGGCCGCTTGTCCGACGCCCCGCCGTCGCGGAAGCGCCGGTTGATCAATCCGATTTTGTCGTTGTGGCCAGGTCGTTTGTGCGCGGTCTCGGCGGATCTCCGCCAGCACCTGCTGGCCGAGGGTTTTCCGGCGCGCCGCTTGTCGGTGACCTACAACGGCATCGAGCCTGGTCGTCGGCCGACCGGCGAACACCGCTCGGCGGCGCGGCGCCTCCTCGGCATTCCCGAGTCGGCATTCGTCGTCGGTACCGTCGGACGTCTCGATCCGGTCAAGAACCTGTCGCTGCTCCTGCAGGCGCACGCGCTCCTCCTGCCAAGGCAGCCGGGCGCCCGCGCGGTGATCATCGGCGACGGGCCGGAACGTGCCGCCCTCGAATCGGCCGCTGCGGAGTTAGGCATCCGGGATTCGGTCGTGTTCGCCGGCTATCGACAGGACGTGCGCGCCTTGATGGCGGCGTTCGACGTGTACGTCAACTGTTCGACCTACGAGGGCGTCTCGTTGACAATCCTCGAAGCCATGGCGGCGGCCTTACCGGTGATCGCCACGCCGGTGGGCGGCAACCCCGAGGTGGTCATCGATCGCGAAACCGGCCTGCTGGTGCCGGCCCGCCCCAGGTCGTTGGCCGATGCCATCGCGTTACTGGCGGGCGATCCGCGTCAGCGCACGGTGATGGGCGATGCCGGCCGCTGGCGCGTCAAGCGTCACTTCTCGATCGCGCGAATGGTGGAGCAGTACGCCGAGGCCTATTTCGGTACGCGCCAAGCCGCGATGGCGCCGCCGGCGAAGGCGCCGATCGCCGCCGAGACGATGTCGGTCAGCGACGCGACGCGATCGATCGTGTAGAGCTGCAGCGCTTCGTTCGTGGCGCTGAACAACACCGCAATCAGGCTGACCTTCAACGCGCGGCGCACCCAGTGTCGCGGCCGGGTGTCGGACGCCGACAGGGTCGCGAGCCCGCCGAAGATGATGTACACGAAGGTGTTGCCGGCGACATCCGCCGGCACGACCAGCGTCGGCGCCCAGATGCCCGGCCGGCAAAACTGCCATTCACCAAGGCTCTTGTAGACGATCAACGCGCAGGTCAGCAGCCACCCGAGGCGCGCCAGCGTCCGTGAGCTCACCGCGCCGAACAGCCGGGTCGTCTCGTCGACGCCTAGACGTTCTCGGCGAATTGGTATTCGGCCCTGTGGAAGATCACCCATGCCACCGCGAGAAACAGGATCGACACGATGGTCGTCGCGACGAATGCCTCCCCCGGCACACGTCCGCGCAACAGCACGTCGCGGTAGCCTTCGAGGATCGGCGTCATCGGATTGATGGCCATCAAGCGCCCCATCCACCCGCCAACCTGGGTGACGGGATACAGCACCGCACTCAGGAACATCCAGACCGTGATGACCAGCTCGAACAGGTATTTGACGTCGCGGTAGAACAGATTGCCCATCGCCAGCAGCAGGCTGATCGCGACGGTAAAGATGACGTGGACCGAGAGCACCCACGGCAGCGCCGCGATCGCCGCGGTTGGCACGACGCCGTAATACACCATCAACGCCACCAGCACGCTCGCGCCGACGAGAAAGTCAACCATCGAGACCAGCACCGCGGAGATTGGAAAGATTTCGCGCGGAAAATAGACCTTGGTGACCAGGCTCGCATTCGACGTCAGCGAGTTCACGGCGAAGCGCAGCGACGATGCGGAGAAGTTCCAGGCGAGCAGCCCGCAATATGCAAAGAGCGGGTAGGGCATGTCGAGCTCGAGCGGCGCGACGCGCGTGAAGATCACCGAGAACACGGCGGTGTTGACCAGCGGCATGAAGATCGCCCAGCCGAAACCCATCACCGACTGCTTGTAACGCAGTAGCAGATCGCGGCGGGTCATCTGGTACATCAGCTCGCGATAATCGTATTGTTCGCGAACGATCTCCCGCAGATCCGCCGCGAGGCTGCCCGGTGCGCTCATCCGTCAGTTCGCTCCCTTGAGCGACGCGAGCAGCTTCTTGGCTTCTTCGACGCCTTCGAAGTTCTTGTTGCTCTGCACCGCCTTCTCGAGCAGTTTGCGGGCCTCCGCCGTCTCGCCGTTCTTGTGCAGCGCGAGGGCGAGATGGTAGTTGTAGCTTGGATTGTCGGGCTGTCGCGTGGTGCTGTTGCGCAGCGCGTCGATCGCCATGCCGTAGAGGCCCTTCTTGTAATAGATCACGCCAAGCGTGTCGTCGACCTCATGACGATTCGGCAATTGCGCTTTCGCGGTCTGCGCGAGCTGGAGCGCCATGTCGAGGTTGGCGTCGGCGTTGGCGTCGATCCAGGCCAGGTTGTTGGCCGCGACGGCCGCCCGCGGGTCGATCTGCAGCGCCTTGTTGTATCGCTGCTTGGCCTCGTCCTTCCGGCCTTGCAGCTCGAGGATCGTCCCCAGCATGGTGTTCGCCGGCACCGAGTTCGGTGCGCGATTCGCGTAGGTTTCGAGCTCGCGCCGCGCCAGATCCAGGCGGCCCTGCTGGTAGTACATCTTGCCCAGCATCGCGTAGGCCTGCAGGCTGGCAGGGTCGACCTCGACCGTCTTCTTCAGCGCCTTTTCCATCTCGAAGGCATCGCCGAGCGCGTTGTAGGTCTGCGCCGCCATCAACAGCGTGTTCGGATCATTTGGCGACTTGGCGAGCTGTTTTTCGATCAAGGCGCGGGCGCCGCCAAAGTTCTTGCTCTGCATCTCGGCGGTCAGCAGACCCGCGAGCGCCTGATAGGACGTGGGATCCGCGAGCAGCGCGCGATTGTAGGCGGCCTTCGCCGCTTCGTTGTCGCGTTTGAGCGACGCCAGCATGCCCGCCGCGGTTTGCACCGTCGCGGAGCCCGGCGCCTGTTCGAGCAGGATGTTCAGGTGCCGTGTCGCCTGCACCGCGTCGTTGGCGGCGATCAAGCCGTGCACCAGCAGCAGCCGCGCTTCGAGATGCTGCGGCCGTTCTTCGACGACCTTGACGATCAACGGCAGGGCCTCGGCGGCGCTGCCGTTGTTGATCTGCAGCCGGGCGAGACCAAGCCGCGCATCGAGGTCGTTGCCGTTCAGTTTCAGTGCGTCGTTGTAGGCGGTCGTCGCTTCACGGATGGCGCCGCGCGCGGCGTAGGTCTGCGCGAGAGCCAGCTGCGCCTCGATTGACCGGGGATTCGCCTCGGTCGCCGTCTTCAGCGTCGACAGCGCGTTGACCGTATTGCCCTCGGACAGATACAGCTTGCCGCGCGTGATCAGGGCTTCCGCGTTCTTCGGCTCGCGCGCCAGCACGCCCTCGATCAACCGGTGCGCCTCATCGTTCTTGCCCGCGAAGACTTCGACGCGGGCCAGCCGCACCGAACCGCCGATGAACGAATCATCCACCTTCAACAACGGCTGCAGGACCGCTCGCGCCTCGTCAACCCGTCCCTGGCGAAGGTAATACTCGGACAGGAAATATTTCGCATTCGGCCCGGGAGTCAGCTCAGCGACCACTTTGAGGTGTGGCTCGGCGGCGGCCGGCCGCTTGGTCACCATGTAGTACATCGCCATCGCGCGGTTGCCGGTGATGTTCTTGGGATCGAGCTCGAGACCGCGACGCATCTCTTTCTCTGCCTCGTCGAGTTTGCCGTTGGCCCACAGGAAGTTGGCAAGCGACAGGTGAGCCGACGCGGAGTTGGGGTTGATCTGGATCGCCTTGCGGAAGGCCGCCTCAGCCTTGTCCTTGTCGCCCTTGACCGCCTGCGCGGAGCCAAGGTCGGAATACGACGAGGCGCGCTGCGGATCCATCTCGACGGCTTTTTCGAATGCCTCGACCGCACCATCCATATCCTTCAGGCCCGCAAGTGCATTGGCGTGCAGAATCTGCGCGTCGACGTCGTTGGGATTACGCTGCAACATCCTCTGCGCCAGGCCGTCTGCGTCCTGGAAGCGGCCGGCGAGCAGCAGGAAGGTGCCGGCTTTCGTCTGAGCCTCGCGATCTTCAGGCATCAGGTCGGCGGCGCGAACGTATTCGCGCAGCGCGTTCATGCCGTCGCCGGTCGATGCGTACGCGAATGCGAGCTGCAGGCGTGCCTTGCCGAGTCGCGGATCGGCCTGGACCGCTCCGCGGTACTCGATAATCGCCTCGGGAAATTTATTGGCGGCCACGTACTGATCGCCGCGGCTGAGGTGCTCGAGGGCAGCGGCCTTCGGATCGCTCTTGCACGCGCTGAGCGTGCCGATCGTCATAACGGCCACAAAGACAGTGGTGAATCGAGATTTCATGCGGGCCGGAGTTACAAGAACCACGCCAAGTCACTTCACTGGTAGAAGTCTCCGTTTTCTACCAAAGCAGCGCACTCGCAGGGGAGAAAGTCTCTCAATTTAAGGAATGTTGTCGCCCTGGACGCGATTGCCGCGCGGCTGACCGCGCGACGGCGTACATGACTTGATGAGGAGTGCGGATTACGCACTCCTCATCAAGGGAAGGACACGCTGCCTCACGCTTGACGGCGGCGGGCCCGGAATGCGGCCAGCAGACCCGTGCCGAGCAACATCATCGTGGCCGGTTCAGGAACGGCTGTGTCACGGATGTCAGTGCTGATCACCGCGCCGGGTGTGCCGTCGGGCGTCAGCTGCGTGGTCGTCATCGCGAAGCCGAAGAATTCCCACGGCAGATCCGCCGGCCAGTTAATCGCCGCGAGCAGCTCGGCTGCCTTCATATCCTGACCGACCGCGCCGATCAGGCCGTTTGCTGCATTGCTGGTATCCCAGCTCGTGAAGGTGCCGTACATCAGCTCGACGGGCGAGCAGACGCCATTCACCATGCCCACGCCGAGCCGCGCGATGCAACCCGTGATGCTGATGAAATTGTTGTCGGGCGAGGTGTCGAAATCGAGCGAGCCCCACATGAAGTCGCCGCCCTGGCCGCTCGCCGTTCCCTGCACCTCATACACGCCGTTGTTCTGCGGCGCGCCCGTGATTTTGACTGCGCCGATCGGAATGTTCGTGCCGATCAGGTTCATACCGTCCCAGCTGATGCTGCCGCCTTCGCCGGCGAGACCATCGCTGAAATCGATGACGGTAGCCGCACTGGCCGGCGCCGCCATCAGGACTGCCGCGACTGCGGCCGCCCCTAACATTTTCAAACGCGTAAACATCCGTGTCCTCCCTCTCAACATTCGGTCCTTGCCTCAGTGCGCCGGGCGTAGCCGCGCGGCTCACGCCCTTCCATTGAGCAAGGCCACTGCCAAAAGGGCGACGTCAGACGTTTGACAGAGTCTGCAAATCGTTGCGGCATAACTACTTGCAGATCGTGCACTTAGCGACAAGGTCGCCGGGAGGGTGACAAATGTCTTTCGCAAAGCATCAGTCAAGAGACATCTGTCGCGCAGACAAAAGGCGACAACTGGTGTCGAAGCCTGCGGCGCACGCAGACTTCTCTGCGAATGCATGTGAACACGATCGAACGTCGCGACGTCCATCGAGCATCGTCGCGACCCGAGGCGCATGACGTCGCGTATCAGTTGGGAAGGTAAGCAGGAAGCGACGGAAAGAGCACGCGTACGAAATCGACGGCCAGCTTCTCCGCTGCGGCGCCGTTGTCGGTTGCCCCGTGATGGATCGGCGCGATCACCCGCACCATCGATCCGTCCGTACGATTCAGGCGAATGGCATCGTGAATCAGAAACAGCTTGCTCCAGTACTCGCTGGCGATCACGCGGCCGTGACTTTGATACCAGTACAGCACCAGCTGCCGATCGAGCCCCTTCTGGACGATGTAGCGGTTGACCAGCAAATCGCGGCCGGCGACATCGGGGATGGTGAGTCGTCCTTCGAGCACCGGTTCCCAACCCGCGCCAGGCAGGCAATTGAGCGGTGAATGAATCGTGTCGCCCTGCCGCTGGCTGGCGTAATAGCCCATGTAGAGACCGACCGCAGCGCCGTCTGCACGGTAGTACACGCGAGACAGGTAGTCGTCGACGCCCAGCACTTTCAGGATGTCATCGTCCATCGGCGGGTTGACCTGGCCTCGCCACGCCTGCAGTTCCATCGGGAACCCCGCGAACGACTCGCGCGCGACCGCGATTTCGGTGCGCCGGGCGTTGGCCAGAAAGACCGTCGTCGCCGCCAGCATCGCGCACAGAACGAGAGCGCGCGTCACGACGTGTTTCATATGGCTGTCTCCGGTGTCGGCACGCGAGGTGCCGTCAGCCGCTCCGGCAGCAGACGCTGCAATAAACGTTGGAAGCCGAGCATCATCAGGAACGCGACGACGAACACGACCCATCCGGAGAAATCGTGAAAGATGCCTTCGACGCCGGCCAGCCCGTAGTTGTGCGCGGCGACGCCGGCGCTGGCCACGCGCAGTCCATTGGCGAGGATCGCCACCGGAATCGCGGAGAGAGCGATCAGGCTCCGGACCCACAGACGGCGGTCGACGAAATACCCGAAGACGATGCCCAGGGTGAAAAGCGAGACCAGCGACCGGATCCCGCTGCACGCCTCGGCGACTTCGAGCGTGGCGTTGGCGAGGATCAGCACGTTGCCCTCGCGCAGGATTGGGATGTTCATCGAGCTGATCGTGTACTCGCCGACGTGCGACGCGATCAGCTGCAGCGGGAACGCGATCTTGTTGAAGATGATCGCCGGCAGCGGCACCATCAGCAGCATGAACGCCAGCGGGAACGCGAGAATGCGTAGCCGAGGCCATCCGAAGAGAAACAGAATCGCGCCGGCAAGCGCGAAGACGATCGAGACGCGCGACAGGAAGAGCTCGGCGCCGAGCAGACCGCCGGCCAGCATGACCAGACTGCCGATCATCACGACCAAGCCCAGCCACGACGGCCGCACCGGCGCGTCAGCGATCGCGCGTCGTCGTTCCCAGGCGAAATACAGTGCCAGCGGGACGATGAAGAAGCCGTGCGAATAATTGTCGTCGGTGTTCCACGCGGAGACGAGGCCGGTGATGACTGGCCAGTAGACCAGCGCCATGCCGGCGAGCACCAGAGCGACTGCCGTGAGTTGTTGCTGTTGCGCGCGCGTCATCCGTCCTCTGTTCGGTGAGGCAGTGGAGGCGGGTCTGCGCCACATACGGGCGAGAAGCACCGCCGCCACTTGCGACTCAAGCCGGCTCTATCCGCCGACTCCGGTCGCCCAATGAGCAAATGGACTGCCAACATTGGGCGTATTCGTTCGCTGCAAATTCGTAGGTGCAATCACGTGGTTGTAGCAGAGTCTCCCTTTCGCGTAACTTTTGTCCGCCTCCAATGCACAACATAAGCACGTGTGGACAGTGAAACTACACGCACAAAGACGGCAAAGGAATTGCTCAATACGCGGCGAATGGCGCACGTTGCTCAGTCCGCACCGACCACGCCGCAGTACGGTCACGGCATACCGACCCTGCTGTTGATCGAAGCGGTCGCGCCACACCGCCGCACCGTGCGCGACGTGCTGGATGACGCCAGCGGGATTTTGCACGTCGAGCACGTCACGTCGCTGAAGGACGGCCTCGCGAAACTGCAGCAGCATCCGTTCAGTGCGGCATTGCTCGACCTGACGCTGCCGGAGTGCCGGGACCTGTCGGCGATTGATGAGTTGCGGCGGGTCTCGCCGAAGATCGCCATCATGATTCTGTCGCCCGCCGGCGATCAGGCGCTGGCTCGTCGTGGCATCGAGCGAGGGGCCAATGACGCGATCGTCACCGATCAGATCGACAGCCGCAGCCTGATCCAGCTGATCGCGATGATGTTCGAGCGCCGCGCGCTTGACGAGCAGAAGTTCGTCGAGCGGGAGCGCGCCGAAGTCACGCTGAACTCGATCGGCGACGCGGTGATGACGACCGACACGCTCGGCAACGTGACCTATCTCAATGCGGAAGCGGAGGGGCTGACCGGATGGTCGCGCTCGGAAGCGTTTGCGCGGCCGCTGGCGGAAGTCTTCGACGTTACGGACGGCCTGACCGGCCAGCACGCGCAGGATCCGTCGCGTCTGGCCATCGAGCACAACAAGAAAGTGCGGTTGAAGGGCAGCTACATTCTGGTCGGCCGCGACGGCAACGAGACGGCGATCGAGCACTCGGCGGCGCCGATTCACGATCGGCAGGGCAATATTCTCGGCGCCGTCATTGTCTTCCGCGATGTGATCGTGTCGCGCGAGCGCCGCCTGCAGATGCTGCATCTCGCCGAGCACGACGCGCTGACTGATCTGCCGAACCGGCTGCTGCTGAACGACCGCCTCGCCCGTGCGGTGGCCCTGGCCCGGCGGTACGGCCGTCGCCTCGCCGTGCTGTTCCTCGATTGCGATCGCTTCAAGCACATCAACGACACGCTGGGGCATGCGGTGGGCGACCAGGTCCTGCGGTCGATCGCCAAGCGGCTGACGACGTGCGTGCGCGAGTCGGATACGGTGAGCCGTCACGGCGGCGACGAGTTCCTGGTGTTGCTGTCGGAGGTCGACGAGCCGGCGGATGCCGGGCTGATCGCCGAGAAGATCGTGCGATCGATCGCCGAGCCGCACTTCATCGCCGGGCACGAGCTGTCGTTGACGGCGAGCGTCGGCATCGCGCTGTATCCGGAAGACGGACAGGACGCGCAGTCGCTGATCATGCGCGCGGACACGGCGATGTATCACGCCAAGAATACCGGCCGGAACCGCGTTGGGTTCTATCGCGCCGATATGGAGGCGCCGGCGATCAAGCGCTCGTCCATCGAGAACGAGCTGCGTAACGCCCTCGACAAGAACGAGCTCGAGCTGTATTACCAGCCGACCATCGATCTCGAGACCGGGGTGATTAGCGGTGCCGAAGCCCTGATGCGGTGGCGCCACCCCGAGCGCGGCATCATCCCCCCCGATCAATTCATTCCCGCCGCCGAAGCGTCGGGGTTGATTATCCCGATGGGGCGATGGGCCCTGCGCGAAGCCTGTCGTCAGGCCAAGGCCTGGCAGAATGCCGGACTGCCCCCGATCCCGATCGCCGTCAACGTGTCGGCGTTGCAGTTCCGGACCGCGGGATTCCTCGAGGACATCCAGGGGTTTCTGCAGGAGACCGGTCTGCCGTCGCAATACCTGCAGCTCGAGCTCACCGAGAGTGCCTTGATGGTCGACACCGCGTCGACCACCTCGCTGCTCGAGGTGCTCAAGCACAACGGCCTGGTGCTCAAGGTCGACGATTTCGGCACCGGCCCGTCGAGCCTGAGTTACCTGCAGCGCTGCCCGGTCGATGTGTTGAAGATCGATCAGTCGTTCGTCCAAGAGATCGCACCGTGGCCGGGCGGTGCGCCGATCGTGCGCGCCGTGATCGCGATGGGGAAGAGCCTCGGCTGCCGGATCGTCGCCGAAGGCGTCGAGACCAAGCACCAGTTCGCCTATTTACGGTCCGAGCATTGCGATGAGGGCCAGGGCTACCACTTCAGCCCGCCGGTCAACGCGGCCGCCTTCGAACGGCTCCTGTCGAACGCCCCTTACGCTATCCCCCTGCTCGAAAACTAATCGGCGCAGGCCCGCACAATCCGCCGCTGCCCAAGCTCGCACAATCCGCCTCGGTCAAGCTCGCGCAATCCGCCTTGGTCAAGCTCGCGCAATCCGCCTTGGTCAAGCTCGCACAATCCGCTCTGCTCAAGCTCGCACAATCCGCCCTGCTCAAGCTCGCACAATCAGCCCCTGCTTGCGGCTCCCAGTGCGCACCGGCGTCTCACGGCGCCCTCCGGTTCTTAGGTGCCAGGTACAGTCCACCCAGCGGTTGCTCCGTGCCAGGTACAGTTCAACCAACTGATGGTTGTTCGGTGCCAGGTACAGTTCACTCGCGCACTGGTTATTCGGTGCCAGGTACAGTGCACTCGGCCAATTGATATGGGCTGTGGTAGGAGTCAGGTACAGCCTGACAATATTTCCGTGCCTGGTTGCGAAGGCGAGGTTCGTTCGGTTCTTTTCCTAGTGCGGCACAGTTCGCTTGACGAATTGGTTGCTAGGTGCCGGTTGCTAGGTGCCAGGTACACTTCGCTCGCCCAACTGGTATGCGGTGCCCAGGTACATTCATTCCAAACTGGTCGGGGTGGTCGGTACGTGCCAGGTACAGTTCAACCGCAACCCGGCGTCTTCGGTTGCAAGCGGCCAGCTGAGGTTCAACCGGATTCGCTCGGGCGCAAACGCCTAGTCCGTTTGAACGAGGACCTGCGGCTGGTGCCCAGGTGCCGCGTTCAGTTCAACGCGGCTCTCGCGCCGACACTCTGCACGTTGGCGGTGTGGTGGTCACGTACGTCTACGAGGCACAATTTTCGACCTGAACCTGTGATAGCGGCGACCAACCGTCGATGCGGGCATTTTCAATGAGGCCGCGACGTCGGCGACGGTGTAGGCGTAGGTATCGCGTGCGCCGGCAATCGCGGCATCGATGTCGCCCTGCGCATCGTGAACTAATTC
>DASPNQ010000115.1:0-21730 GCA_035626435.1 Vicinamibacterales bacterium | reverse complement strand
TCGGCATCACCACGCTCCCGCACGTCAAGGACTTCAGCATCGTCGGGCCGTACAACGTGACGGGTATTTCGGATACGGCGAGCCGCCGCAAGGTTTTCACCTGCCGGCCGACGTCGGCGGCAGATGAACCGGGGTGCGCGGGCCGGATCATCCGCACCATTGCGACGCAGGCGTTCCGCGGCGCGGTCAGCGAGCGCGATTTTGCCGCGTTGATGAAGTTCTACAACGACGCGCGCAAGGAAGGCGATTTCGAATACGCGATTGGCGCCGCGATCGAGGCGATCCTGGCCAGCCCGCAATTCCTGTTCAAGCTCGAAAGCACACCGAACACGCTGCGGGCGGGGCAGTCGTTCAAGCTCGGTGACGTCGAGCTCGCGTCGCGGTTGTCGTATTTCATCTGGGGCGCCGCGCCGGATGCCGAGTTGATGAAGCTGGCCACGGCGGGCCGCCTCAGCACGCCCGGCATCTACGAAAAACAGATCGCGCGCCTGCTGGCCGATCCGCGGTCGGAGGGGCTCTCGAAGCGGTTTGCGCGGCAGTGGCTGCGGCTGGGCGATGTCGAAGCGGTGTTGCCCGATGCGGTTGCATTTCCGTATTTCGATCGCACGCTTGGCGATGCGTTCATCAAGGAATCCGAGCTGTTCTTCGACAGCCTGGTTCGCGAGGATCGCAGCATCATCGATCTGCTGACGGCTGATTACTCGTTTGTCAACGAGCGCATTGCGCGCCACTACGGCATCCCGAACATCACCGGCAGCGCCTTCCGCCGTGTCCAGCTGCCGCCCGAGCGCCGCGGCATCCTGACGCACGGCAGCATTCTGGTGCTGACCTCGGTCGCCGATCGCACGTCGCCGGTGATGCGCGGCAAGTGGGTGATGGAGGTGCTGATGGGATCGCCGCCGCCTCCGCCGCCCGCCGACGTGCCGGCGTTCGAGGAGACCAAGGGCGAGAACGCCGGCAAAGTACTGACGGTGCGCGAGCGCATGGAGGTGCATCGCGCCAACCCGACGTGCATGTCGTGCCACCGCGTCATCGACCCGATTGGCCTGGCCCTCGAGCATTTCGACGTCACCGGCAAGTACCGCATCAAGGATGCGGGAGCGGCGGTCGACACCAAGGGGACGCTCTACGACGGCATGGAGATCGAAGGCACCGCCGGTCTGCGCGCCGCGCTGTTGAAGCACCAGGATGTGTTTCTCCTCAGCTTCACCGAAAGCTTGATGACCTATGCGCTCGGCCGTCGCGTCGAGCACCACGACATGTGGGCCGTGCGCCGCGTCGTACGCGAGGCGGAAAAGAAGGGCCTGAGGATTTCGGCGTTCGTGGAGAGCGTGGCGACCAGCCCGTTGTTCACGATGGGCCGAATCGCGGAACCGCTGACTACGGAAGCAGGACGATAACCATGAACTTCATCACGCAGAAGCATCTCCATCGTCGCACCGTCTTGAAAGGCATTGGCGCGACCATCGCGCTGCCGTTCCTCGACGCGATGATGCCCGCGCGCGCCATGGCCGCCCCGAAGAAGCTGCGGCTGGTGGCAATGGAAATGGTGCACGGCTCCGCCGGCGCGACGGCGTTCGGCGCGACCAAGAACCTGTGGACGCCCGCCGCGACCGGCTCCGCGTTCGATCTGAGCCCGACTTCGCTGGCGCCCCTCGAGCCCTGGCGCGACTACCTCACCATCGTCAGCAACACCGATGTCCGCATGGCCGAAGCGTTTTCGCCGCCTGAAATCGGCGGCGATCACTTCCGCTCGGCGGCTGTGTTCCTGACGCAGTCGCATCCCAAGCAGACGCAAGGCTCGGATCTCAGGGCCGGCATCTCGCTGGATCAGCTCTACGCGCAGAAGTTCGGCCAGGAGACGCCGATGCCCTCGATGCAGTTGTGCGTCGAGAACGTCGATCAGGCCGGCGGCTGCTTCTACGGCTACTCGTGCGCCTACACGGATTCGATCAGCTGGGCGAGCGAAGAGGAACCGTTGCCGATGATCCGCGATCCGCGCGCGGTGTTCGATCAGCTGTTTGGCATCGGCGCCACGCCGGAAGCCCGTGCGGCGCGCCGCCGCCGTGACCGCAGCATCCTCGACTGGGTGACGCAGTCGACCAACCAGTTGAAACAGCAGCTGGGCCCCGCCGATCGCGCGCGGCTGGCGGACTATCTCGAGGACGTGCGCGAGATCGAGCGCCGGATCCAGAAAGTCGAGGCGCAGAACACGTCGGGTGAGGCGCGTTCGCTGCCCGGCGCACCGATCGGCGTGCCCGACTCGTACGACGAACACGTCAAGCTGATGTTCGACATGCAGGTCGTTGCCTTCGCATCCGACGTGACGCGGGTCGTCGCGTTCAAGTTGAGCCGGGATGTGTCGAACCGCGTCTACCCGGAGACCGGCGTCAACACCGGGTTCCACATCGCCTCGCATCACGGCGAGCGCGAAGATCGCATCCTCGATCTGGCGAAGATCAACAAGTACCACGTCAGTCTGGTGCCGTACTTCATGAAGAAGCTGAAGGAGACGCCGGACGGGGATAGCAACCTGCTCGAGAACTCGCTGCTGATCTACGGGTCGCCGATGGGTAATTCGAACGTGCACAACCACAAACGGTGTCCGTTGTTCTTCGCCGGCCATGCCGGCGGCGCCTTGAAGGGCAACCTGCATATCAAAGCCGCCGACGGCACGCCGATGGCCAACGCGATGCTCGGCGCGCTGCGCCTCGCGGGGCTCGACATCGACCGCTTCGGCGACAGCAACGCGGTGATGGATTTGAACAAGGCTCCCGAAGCCACGGTAGCCTGAAGTGGTGCGCGTCGACGCGCCTGGCGATGACATATGAAACGATTCGATTGCGCGCTTGCATGGATCCTTGCGGCAACTCTGACCGCGTCGGTTGCGGCGACGGGTCCCACGGACATTGTCGATGCGGCGCAGGCGAAGAACGCCGCCGCTGTCAGGGAGCTGCTGAAGAAGGGCGCTGACGTCAACGCCGCCCATGGCGACGGCATGACGGCGTTGCACTATGCCGCGCTGAACGGCGATGCCGAGCTGGCGCAAATGCTGCTCTACGCCGGCGCCAATGTCGGCGCGAAAACGCGCCTCGGCGGATTCACGCCGCTGCACCTGGCCGCGCAGGTCGGCAATGCGAACGTGATCGCACCGCTCATCGCATCCGGCGCGCAGGTCGGCACCCTCACCGCCACCGGCGCGACGGCGCTGATGCAGGCCGCCCACTCCGGCAGCGTCGACGCCGTGCGCACGCTGCTCGAGAACAAGGCTGATCCCAACGTCAAGGAGACCGCCAACGGCCAGACCGCGCTGATGTTCGCCGCGGCCGCCGATCGCGTCGACGTCGTCAAGCTGCTGTTGTCGCGCGGCGCCGACATCAACGCCACGTCGCGCGTCGAGGACTTCGCGAAGTTGACGATGGAAGATGTGTTGAACGGCGGCGGTCAGAATACGCGTCCGAATGTCACGGCGCCGGGCAGCCGTGACGTCCCCGGCGTGACGCGACCGTTCAATTACAACGAACTGGTCGGCAAGCACGGCGGCCTGTCGGCATTGCATTTTGCGGCGCGACAGGGCGCGATGGCGACGGTCGATGCGCTCCTGCAAGGCGGCGCGAACGTCAACATGCGCAGCGCCGGCGACTTGACCACACCGATCATCGTCGCGGCCGTCAACGGTCACTTCGACCTGGTCAGTTACCTGCTCGACAAGGGCGCGGATCCGAATCTGGTCAGCGAGGGCGGGATGAATCCGCTCTACGCGGTCATCAACGTGCAGTGGCAGCCGCGCTCGTTCTATCCGCAGCCGCGCGCCTATCTGCAGCAGAAGACCGGCTACCTCGAGCTGATGAAGAAGCTGCTCGACAAGGGCGCCGACCCGAACGCACGCATTTATCGCAAGCCGTGGTTCACCGAGTACAACTTCGAGCTGCTGCGCACCGACGACTCGGGCGCGACGGCGTTCTGGCGCGCCGCCTACGGCGCGGACATCGCGGCGATGAAGCTGCTGCTCGAGTACGGCGCCGATCCGAACATCCGCACGATGAAGATCGCGACGCGCGGTAATTTCCAGGGCGGAACGCGCGGCGGCGCCGATACCGATCCGTCAGGCCGCGCGCCGCTGCCAACCGGCGGCCCGGGCACGCCGCCGCTCGTCGCGGTTGCCGGGTCCGGGTACAGCGAGGGCTTCGCCGGCAACGCGCACCGGTATGCACCGACGGGTCTACTGGCGGCGGTGAAGTTCCTCGTCGAGGAGCTCGGCGCGGATGTCAACGAAGAGGACGAGGACGGCAACACTGCCGTGCACAACGCGGCATCACGCGGCGACAACGAGATGATTCTGTATCTGGTTTCGAAAGGCGCCGACGTGAAGAAGGTCAACCGGCGCGGTCAGACCACCGTCGACATGGCCAACGGTCCCGTGCAGCGCACGCAGCCCTATCCCGAGACGATCAAGCTGTTGATGGGAATGGGAGCGAAGAACAATAACAAATGCGTTAGCTGTTGATGTGATGATCTGGCGATCGCGAGATCGCCAGATGCAGCATCATCGCCCGGCGGCCTTCTTCCCGATCTCGATGGCCTTGAACCCGGCGTCGCCCCAGTTCATCACGAACACCGAGAAGCCCTGCTTCATGCGCATCTCGATGTCGTTCGGGCTTGCCGGATAGCCGCACGGCACGTTGAATTCCTTGCACGCCGCCAGCACTTTCTGAATCGACGCTTCCCACGCCGCTTCGTCGAGCTTGCGCGTGCCGTCGGGTTGTTGGGTCGAGAACAGGCCGCGCAAAGTGCCTGCCCCCGGCCACAGCACGCCAATACCCTTGACCGCGGCAATCTCGCGGACCTTGTCGAGACCCGCCTTGCTTTCGACGATCGTCCAGTTGACCAGCTCGCCGTTCGGGTTGAGCGGCCACAGGTCGGCCTTCTGCTTGTATTCTTGTTCGCTCATGCCCCAGAAGGCCGGCGCGTTGCCGACGTTCTCCGAACGCGTGCCGCCCTTCGACGTGAAGCGCATCGCGTTGATGCCGGCTTGGACTTCTTCGGCGCTTTCGACGCTGACCAACATGATGCCGGTGACGCCGAGATTCAGCTGCCTGCCGATGTCGGCGGCGGCTTTCGCGGGATCCGGCGCGATCTCGTGCGCCTTGACGACCACGGCCTTGGTGAGGCGCGGCGCCGGTGACTTGAGCAGGATGCCGGCCGCGCTCATGCCGTTCATCAGCTCCTGAAACGCCGGCAGCGCCTTGTCGAAATCGCCCTCCATGGATCCGTCGAAGATGAAGTCGCTGTTCGGGAACGCGACCGCTTCGCGGGCGAGTTCAGCCTGAGTCTTCTCTGGCGCCGGGGACGCTGTCGCGACGCCAGGTCCGCCAAAGCGGCGGTTGCTCGGCGCGTACAAGCCGAACACCGGTTTCTTGGCGGCGAGCAGTTCGACCATCGGGTTGAATCGCTTCGGCGCCTGTGCCGTTGCGAGGGTTCCGGCGGCGGCAATCGCCGCGGCCGCGATCACGATTGGCCGTGTACGCATCGTTGTCATCTCCCGCGCCATTGTAACGGGGACGGATATCGAGTGTCGCGATATTGCGGCATTGCCTGCGAGTATTTGTCAGCATCGAGGTTTGTGCAACCACATCCACGCGGGCGATCAGGACACCGGATCCCTCGCAGTGCCGCGCAAAATGTATATGCTCGATGCGATGAGCGATGGGCGTTCGACCACCAGAGCGTGGCGGGTCGCGGTGGCCTCGCCTCATCCCGATCTCGAATCGCGAGGATTCATGCCGGTCGTCATTCCAATTCTGGTCGAGGGCCCGCCGTCGAATGGGGCAGCGTTACTCGACGCCGCCCGCCACATCGATCGCTATCACTGGGCGATCTTCTCGAGCGTCCGCGGCGTCCGCGCCATCCTCGCCGCGCGTGGCTCGGGGGTGCCGCCGACGATTCGCACCGCAGCCGTCGGCCCCGTCACCGCCAGCGAACTCGTCAAGGCCGGCGCGCGAGACCCGCTCGTCGGCGAGACCTTTAATGCTGACGCGCTATGGGCGACGCTTCGCGATCGTGATGCGTGGCCAGACCGTCGCGTACTAATCGTCACGGTGGCTGGCGGGCGGCGGGACGTGGCCGAGGGGCTCCGCTCGGCGGGGGCGACCGTCGACGAGATCGAAGCGTATGTGATGCAGCCGCGCCCGGCAGCCGCGATCGCGCTCGAATGGACGACGGGACGCGTGGACGCAGTGATTCTTGGCAGTGCCGCCGCGGCGCAGCACCTGATCGACGCGGTCGGCCGTCATGCGTTGCAGGCGCTGCGAGCAGTCGTGCCGATCGGACCCATGACGGCACGAGCGCTCGTCGACGCCGGTCTCGACGTCACGGTGCCGCGCCAGGCGACGTTCGCGGCCGCGATCGAGCACCTTGCAGCGATCAGGTCTAAAGTAGAACCAAGCGGCGCCGGATGACTCTCGATCGACTGTTCGTCGAATGCAGCGCACTTGGCTTTCAGTCCGTGCTGACCAGCGCGCTGGCGTTGACGTGCTACGTGTTGTGGCTGCGTCAGCGCGGCGATCATTTTCTGACGTGGTCGCTGGCCTGGGCGCTCTATGTCGTGCGTCTCGCCGCGATGTCCGCGTTCCTCGTGCGCCGCGATTTTTTCTGGTTGTTCGTGCACCAGGCGATGACCGGGTTGAGCGCGCTGCTGCTGTTGGCGGCCGCGCTGCAGCTGTCGGGCCGGTTCCAGTGGCGCCCGTGGCATGTCGTCACCATCCCCCTCGTGATTGGCTGGTCGTGGGTGGCGATCTATGCCATCGACAGCATGGTCGTGGCCGGCGTGTCTTCAGTGGCGATGCTCGCGTCGGTGACGATCCTGACCGGCGTGTTGCTGTGGCGGCAACATCACCGCATTCCGGGCGGCGGCGCGAAGGTGCTGGCGTGGTCGTTCATCCTGTGGGGCATTCATCACCTCGACTACCCGCTGCTGCGATCGTTTGGCGCGGCGGTGCTGTACGGCGTGTTCGTCGATGTCATCTTCCTGTTTGCGATCGGCCTGGGCATGCTGTTCCTCGTCCTCGGCGACGAGCGCAATCGGCTGGCCGTGCGCACATCCGAGCTTGAGCAATTGACGCGGCTGCTGCTGCGCGCGCAGGAAGACGAGCGCCGCCGCATCGCCCGTGAGCTCCACGACGAGGCCGGTCAGGCGTTGACGGCGGTGAAGATCGAGCTCGATCTCGACGGCCATCGTGACGCCGCTGACAAGGTCGGCCGCGCGCTCGCGCAGGTCCGTGACCTGAGTAACCTGCTGCGGCCCTCCGCGCTGGATGATCTCGGATTGAGCGCCGCGCTGCGTGCGTTGGCGGCCGATGTGTCGGAGCGTTCGCGCATCAAAGTGGACCTCGATATCGATACCGGTGGACGGACGTTCCCGCCGGAGATCGAAGTCGTCCTGTATCGCGTGGTCCAGGAAGCGTTGACCAACATCGTGCGGCATGCGCGAGCCACGTGGGTGCGCGCACGGCTGGCGTCGGGCGGTCCTGAGGTGCTGTTGACCGTCGAGGATGACGGACAGGGACTGGCGCCCGGCGTCGAACCGAAACTCGGCTGGCTCGGCATGCAGGAGCGCGTCACCGCTGCCGGCGGGACCCTGACGATTGCGCCTGCCAGCCACTCAGGCGTGCGCGTCACCGCGCGCATCCCACTCGCGGCAGGCGCATCATGAACGGACGGACCCGAGTCATGCTCTCGGACGATCACACCCTGGTGCGCGCCGGCATCCGGCGCATCCTGGAGTCACAGCCGCAGCTCGAGGTGATCGGCGAAACGCAGAATGGCGCCGACACGCTCGCGGCGTTGCGTCACGATCAACCCGACGTGCTCGTGCTCGATCTGAACATGAACGGGCTCGAAGGCATCGAGGTGCTGCGGCGATGCAAGGCCGATCACCCCGAAATGAAAGTCGTGATCCTGACGATGCACGCGGGGCGAGAGTATGTGTCTCGCGCCCTCGCCGAAGGCGCCGACGGCTATCTGCTCAAGGATTCCGCCGTGCAGGATCTCGCCGCCGCAATCGAATCGGTGATCGCGGGCGGCACGTATTTCAGCCCGTCGATCCAGCAGACGATGGCGGAGCTGGTGCGTGACGGCAACCGGCAGGGGATTCACGGACTGACTGACCGCGAGCGTGAGGTGCTGACGCTGATCGCCAGGGGACTGTCGACCAAGGAGATTGCCTCCGAGCTGTCGATCGGCACACGCACTGTCGAAACCCACCGTGCCAACCTGATGCGTAAGCTTGGCGTCAAGTCCGTCGCGCTGCTCACTCAGGTGGCTATTCGCGAAGGGATTGTTCCCATCCCGCCCTCTCCGTAGAACTACGGAGCCTGCGTCCGCACTCGTACGTCTTGCCCCTGGCCGCCCGGCCCAATAAGCTGCCAATTGGCGTGTCTTCTTCGCCTGTTTCTCAAACTGTTTCATCATCCGCGCTGGAGCCGCTGCGGGTGTTTTCGCTGAGCCATCGCACCTGCGGTCTGTCCGCGCTGGGTGGGGTGATCGCCGGCGGCGATGTGGCGCGCCTTCACGCGTCGCTTGCGTCGGCAGGCATCGGCTCGATCATCCTGTCCACCTGCAACCGATTCGAAGTCTATTGGCACTCCACCAGCGCAGCCGATGACGACATCGTCGTTGCCGCGATTGCCGCGGCGTTGCCGCTCGCCGGTTCGTTGCTCGAACACGGTTCAGTCCAGGCCGGCGGCGATGCGGCAGCCCGTCACCTGTTCCGCGTCTGCAGCGGTCTCGAGTCGATGGTGCTGGGCGAAGCGGAGATTCTCGGGCAGGCGCGGGTGGCGATGGAGCAGTCGTCGGGCGCCGGATCGTTTTTGCGAGGCGTGTTTACCGCCGCCATCCGGACGGGGCGCACTGCGCGTGCGGAAACGGGCATCGGCGTCGGCGCGATGTCCGTCGCGTCCGCGGCGATCGAGCAGCTGGAATCGCAGCTGCCGCTGGGGAGCAGCCGCGTCCTCCTAATCGGTGCCGGTGAGACGGCCGCGAAGGCCGCACGCCAGCTCGTCGGGGTCGGCGTTGGACAGTTGGTGATTGCCAATCGCACGCCGGAACGCGCGGCGGAGCTGGCGGCGTTGTTCTCGGGCGTCGCGGTGCCGTTCGACACGATCGCCGACGAGATCGCGAAAGCCGATGCGGTGGTCTGCGCCGCGCACTCGCCGACGTTCCTGATCAATCGCACGCAGATCGAAGGCCGCCAGAAGCCTGTGGTACTGGTCGATCTGTCGATGCCGCCGGTGATCGAGCCGTGCGAGGTACCCGGCGTCACCCGCATCGACCTGCAGTGGCTCGAGCGCGCTACCGCCGCGCATCGCCAGCGGCGCGAAGCCGAAGTGCCCCGCGTCGAACACATCATTGCGCGGGAGCTCGACTGGCTGCGCGGCTGGGCGCGTCACGATCGCCTGCGTCCGCTGGTATCGACGCTCCGACAGAAAGCCGACAGTATCCGGCGCGCCGAACTCGAGCGCGCGCGCCTCGAGCTGGTCACCGACGATCCGCATCGCGTGCTCGAACGCTTCAGCCGGCGTGTATTCGATCGCATCCTGGCGGTCCCGGTCGAGCAATTGAAGAGCGGTGACGTGCCGATCGACGAAGCGTCGGTTGAATACCTGCGCCGGTTGTTCGCTTTGGGCGAGGTCTCGTCAATGCCGCTGCAAGACGCCGCGAGCGACACGACGCCTCTGCTCCGCCGCGCGAACACCGAAGGGGAATCGTGAAGCGGTTGCGGATTGGCACGCGCGGCTCCGCGCTGGCCCTGTGGCAAAGCCGTCACGTCGCCGCACTGCTCGCCAAAACGCTGCCGGGCATGGCGATCGATCTCGTCGAGATCAGCTCGCTCGGCGATCGCGTTCAGGACGTGCCGCTGTCGCACGTCGAAGGCACGGGGTTCTTCACCGCGTCGATCGAGCAGGCGCTGCTGGCTCGTGAAGTCGACATCGCGGTTCACAGCTACAAGGATCTGCCGGTCGACTC
This sequence comes from Vicinamibacterales bacterium, assembly GCA_035626435.1. Lineage (GTDB taxonomy): Bacteria > Acidobacteriota > Vicinamibacteria > Vicinamibacterales > UBA2999 > 12-FULL-67-14b. The sequence continues at coordinate 11,707 of DASPNQ010000115.1, read as the reverse complement.
TACGGCCGGCTTGGTCGTCGCCGCGGTGCCGGAACGTGGTCCCGTCGAAGACGTATTGTGCGCACGCGGCAAGCACACGCTGGAGACCTTGCCGGGCGGCGCACGCGTCGGCACGTGCAGTGCCCGCCGCACGGCGCAAGTCCGCCTCGTGCGTCGCGACCTCGACATCGTGTCGCTGCGCGGCAACGTGCCCACTCGGGTGGCCCGCGTCGACGACGATCTCGGCGCCATTGTCCTCGCGCGGGCCGGGTTGATGCGCCTGGGCCTCGAGGACGCCATTTCCGAAGTGCTGCCGGTCGATCGGATGTTGCCGGCCCCGGCGCAAGGGGCGTTGGCGATTCAGTGCCGCGGCGACGATCGCGAACTCACGTTGCGGTTATCGGTGTTGAACCACGAGCTGACGCGTCGGGCTGTTGATGCGGAGCGGGCAATGCTGCATGCGCTCGGCGGCGGATGTTCGGTGCCGGTCGGAGCGCTGGCAACGGTCGAGGGTGATGCGATTCATCTGACGGGCGCCGCGTTCAGCCTCGCTGCGTCCCATGCCGTGCGCGCCGCCGATACCGGCAACGACCCGATCGACCTCGGTGCGCGCGTCGCCGCCGAACTGATCGAGCGCGGGGCCGGGGCGATCCTGGCCGAATTCGCCAAAGGGTCATTCGATGCGGTTGTCGGACAGTAACAACGCACCCAGTCGCATGTTCAGAGGACGCCGGCTGCGGCGCACGGCGGCGATGCGGCAGATGGTCGCGGAAACGCAACTGTCGGCGGCGCAACTGGTCGCGCCATTGTTCGTGATCGACGGTGTGGCAACGCGAACGCCGATCTCGTCGATGCCCGGGCACTATCGCCTCAGCGTGGATCTGGCGGCACGCGAGGCCGCCGATCTGTCGGCGCTCGGCGTCGGCGGCGTCATCCTGTTCGGGATCCCGCAGCACAAGGACGCGCAGGGCAGTGGCGCGTGGCACGACGACGGGCCGGTGGCACGCGCCATCACGGCCATCAAAAACGCCGCGCCGAATCTCGTGGTCTGGGCCGACGTTTGCCTGTGCGAGTACACCGATCACGGGCATTGCGGCGTATTGTGCGAGACCGGTGTCGACAATGACGCGACGCTGCCGCTGCTGGCGCGCGCGGCGCTCTGTTACGCGCGCGCGGGTGCCGACGTCATCGCGCCCTCGGACATGATGGATGGCCGCGTCGCCGCGATTCGCGATGCGCTCGACGCGGCCGGCTTCAGCGATCGCGCGATGGTGTCGTACGCCGTGAAGTACGCATCGGCGTTTTACGGGCCCTTCCGCGAAGCCGCGGGCTCGACGCCGCGATCTGGCGATCGACGCGGCTATCAGATGGATCCCTCCAACGTTCGTGAGGCGATCCGTGAAGCGCTGGCCGATGTCGCCGAAGGCGCCGACGCCATCATGGTCAAACCCGGAATGCCCTGCCTGGATGTCGTTCGCGCGGTCAGCGAACGTGTCGATGTGCCCGTCGCCGTCTACCAGGTGTCGGGCGAGTTTGCGATGTTGAACGCCGCCGCCGAGCGCGGCTGGATCGACCTGGACGCGGCGATGTGGGAATCGAGCCTGGCGATGCGCCGGGCCGGCGCGTCGATACTCGTGACCTACTTCGCCCGCCGGCTGGCGCAGAAAATCTCCGGCCGTGCCTTGCAAGAGACCGCTCGCGCATGACCTTGACCACCACACCGTCATGGATCGAGCGGGCTCGCCGCGTCACACCCGGCGGCGTGCATTCGCCGGTGCGCGCGTTCAAGGCGATGGGCGCAGCACCGCTGGCCATCGTCGAGGCGCGCGGCCCGTACGTGTTCGATCAATCGGGCGGCCGCTATATCGACTGGATTGGCGCGTGGGGACCGGCACTCCTTGGCCATGCGCACCCGGACATCGAACGCGCGATCGCCGAGGCGTTGCCGCGCGGGCTGGTGTTCGGCCTGGCATCGCCGGCAGAGATCGAGCTCGCCGAGCGCGTCACCGCACGTGTGCCCGGATGCGAAATGGTGCGGTTCGTCGTCTCCGGCACCGAAGCGACGATGAGCGCGGTGCGCGTCGCGCGCGCGGCGACCGGCCGCTCCGCCGTGATTAAATTCGCGGGCGGATATCACGGCCACGCCGACATGTTTCTCGTCGCGGCGGGTTCCGGCGCCGCGACGTTTGGCGTGCCGGACTCGCCCGGCGTCACCCGCGGCGCCGCCGCCGACACGCTGATCGCGCGATTCAACGATCGCGATGATGTGCAGCGCCTGTTCGAGAGTGCGCCCGACCAGGTGGCCGCGGTGATTGTCGAACCCATCGTCGGCAATATGGGCTGCGTCCCGCCCGATGCCGGCTTCCTGCAGTTTCTCCGCGAGCGCTGCACCGCGCATGGCGCGCTGCTGATTTTTGACGAAGTGATGACGGGGTTCCGCGTCTCGCGCGGCGGCGCCGCTGAACGCTACGGAGTCACCCCCGATCTGATTACGCTCGGCAAGATCGTCGGCGGCGGACTGCCGCTGGCGGCGTTCGGCGGACGCCGGGCGCTGATGGAGCTCGTCGCGCCGTCCGGCCCCGTTTATCAAGCCGGTACCTTCGCGGCGCACCCGCTCGCGATCGCCGCCGGCCTCGCGATGCTGGATGCGATCGACGCGCAACCCGATCTCTACGATGTGCTCGAGGCGCGCTCGGCAGGATTGCAAGCCGGCCTCACCGCCGCGGCCGCCGCCGCCGGCGTTCCCGTGTCGTTTCAGCGCGTGGCCTCGATGTGGACGATGTTCTTCAGCGAGCGGCCGGTGCGATCGTGGGATGACGCCGATGCCGTCGATCGCGATCGCTACGCGCGGTTCTTCCGCGCCATGCTGGCGCGCCAGGTCCTGCTGCCGCCGTCGCCATTCGAGGCAGCCTTCGTGTCGATGGCGCACGACGCGGCAGTGATCGCTGAGACCATCGACGCCGCCAGGGCCGCGCTGGCTGAGGCGTCATGAACGATCGATTTCTGCGCGCCTGCCGCCGCGAGCCCGTCGATCGCACGCCGGTCTGGATCATGCGCCAGGCCGGCCGCTACCTGCCCGAGTATCGCGATATTCGCAGCCGCGTCGGATTCCTGACCCTGTGCCGCACCCCGGAGCTGGCCGCGGAGGTCACGCTGCAGCCGTTGCGGCGCTTCGCGCTCGATGCCGCGATCCTGTTCGCGGACATCATGACGCCGCTCGATGCGTTCGACATCGCCATGACCTTCGACCCGGGTCCGAAGATCGCCACGCCGATCCGCACGCGCGAGGCGGTCGATCGCCTTCATGCGAGGCCCGCGGCGGAAGCGGTGCCGTACGTCGCGGAAACCCTCCGCCGGCTCAGGCGCGAGCTCGATGGACGCACGCCGCTGATTGGCTTCTGCGGCGCGCCGTTCACGATTGCCGCGTACCTGGTGCAAGGCGAAGGCAAGGACGGTTTTGGCGCGCTCAAGCGGCTGCTGTTCGAGCAGCCGGCGACGGTGCAGGTGCTGCTCGAGAAGCTGTCCGAAGCCATGGCCGATTACGTGCGCATGCAGATCGACGCTGGCGCGCAGGCGATCCAGATCTTCGATTCGTGGGCCGGCATCCTGGACCCGTCTGATTACCGGCGCTATGCCATGCCGGCGGTGGCCCACATCATCGACGCGGTCAAGGAACGCGGTGTCCCGGCGATCTATTTCCTGAACGGCGCGCCGCACCTCCTCGAGCTCGGCGCGTCGACGTGCCCGGACGTGCTCGGCGTGTGTTGGCGCACGCCGCTCGACGACGTTGCGCGCCGGGTCGGTCCGAGGATTGCGCTGCAGGGCAACCTCGATCCGCACGTCCTGTTTGGGACGCCGAAAATGATCCGCGAGCGTGTCGCGGACGTCCTGCAGCGTGTCGAAGGTCGGCCCGGCCACGTCATGAACCTCGGACATGGCATTCTCCCGGAAACACCCATCGCGTCCGTTGAGGCGCTGATCGACGCGGTCCACGACTGCAGCCGCGTCCCGGCCACCAGGACATCATGAGCGGCGCGTCGTCGACGCTGCAGCTGATCGAACGCTACGATCGTCCCGGTCCCCGGTACACGTCGTATCCGACGGCGATCGAGTTTCACACCGGCGTCAGATCGGACGTCTATGTCGAGCGCCTGGCACGGGTCAATCGCGACGCAGCGGCGCCGCTGTCGGCGTACCTGCATCTGCCGTTCTGTCAGGAGCGCTGCTCGTTCTGCGGCTGCAACGTGGTGATCACGCCGCATCGCGACGTCGCGGCGCGCTATCTCGATGCGATTGCGCTCGAAATCGATCTGCTGGCAGCGCATCTGCCGGCCCGGCGCACGCTGTCGCAGATGCACTGGGGCGGCGGCACGCCGACCTATTACACGGCCGCGCAACTGCGGCAGCTGTTCGAGCGCATCGCACGCCACTTCTCGTTTACACCTGATGCGGAGCTGGGGATCGAGGTCGATCCGCGCGTCACCAGCATCGAGCATCTCGACGCGTTACGGGCGCTCGGGTTCAATCGCGTGTCGATGGGCGTCCAGGACTTCAACCCGCGCGTTCAGGAGGCGATCAATCGCATTCAGTCGTTCGAGCTGACGCGGGATCTGATCGCCCACGCGCGTCACGTGGGTTTTACCTCGGTCAATGTCGATTTGATCTACGGGTTGCCGCACCAGACCCTCGAGACATTCGACGCGACGCTGCGACAGGTGCTGGCGTTGCGCCCGGATCGAGTGGCGGCGTATTCGTTTGCGTTCGTGCCGTGGATGAGCGCCCACATGAAGGAGCTCGATCGCGCCGCTCTGCCGCAGCCGGAAACGAAGTTGGCGCTGCTGGCCAATACGGTTGACGCCTTCCTCGCCGCCGGCTATCGCCAGATCGGCATGGATCACTTCGCGCTGCCGTCCGACGAGCTCGCGCGGGCCGTCGACACGCACACCTTGCATCGCAACTTCATGGGTTACACCGTGAAGTCGACAACCGATCTCGTCGCCCTTGGTGTCTCCGCGATTGGCGACGTCCAGGGAGCGTTCGTCCAGAACACCAAGAAGCTGCCTGAATACTACGCCGCCGTCGAATCGGGTCGTTTCCCTACGGACCGCGGCTACGAGCTCAGTCGGGACGACGAAATTCGGCGATACGTGATCGCGGAGCTGATGTGCAATTTCCGGCTCGAGCTGAATGATGTCGAAACGCGCTTCGGGATCGACTTCCGCGAGTACTTTGCATCGGAACTTGCCGAACTGGCGGCGCCTGTCGGGTCGCCGTCGGCGGACGGTCTGCTGACGATCGGCGCCACTCGCGTCCAGGTCGAGCCGGTTGGAAGAATGTTCGTTCGCAACATCTGCATGGTCTTCGACAAGTACCTGGCGCTGCGAACCGGCGGGCCAAAGCCCGTATTCAGCCGCACCGTATGACCGCGCCGCGGATCGTCGTCGCGGGCGGCGGGATCAGTGGGCTCGTCGCCGGCTTCACGTTGCGTCAGGAAGCCGCGCGCCGGAAGCTGCCGGTCACCGTCACGGTTCTGGATGCCGGCGACGAACCCGGCGGCCACGCGCGCACCGTCGTGGAGGACGAGTGGGTCGTCGAACGCGGACCGAACGGGTTTCTCGACAATGCCGACGGCACCCGCGCCCTGATTCAGGAGCTCCAACTCGAATCCCGCGTCGTTGAATCCGATGCGGCGGCGCGACGGCGTTACATCTTGGACAAGGGAGCGTTGCGGCTGGTTCCTTCCTCACCGCCGGCGCTGTTGACGTCGGACGCGATTGGATGGCGAGGCAAACTTCGGCTGTTGGCTGAACCCTTCGCCCCCCCGGCGCCTTCCGGCAAAGACGAATCGGTGTTCGAATTCGCCTCGCGACGACTCGGTAACGAAGCGGCGCGAACGTTCGTTGACACGGCCGTCGCGGGAATTTCCGCCGGGGACAGCCGCGCTCTGTCGGTGCGTTCGCAGTTTCCCGTGCTCAAGGAATGGGAGCAGACGCACGGCAGCCTGCTCAAGGCGCTGCTGAAGCGAACCGGCGGCAGCCGGCCGAGCCGGCTCGTGAGCTTCGACGGCGGGATGCGGGTGCTCACGACTGCGCTGGCATCGCGCCTGAACGGTGCGTTCTGCCCGCAGACGCCGATTCGCGGCATCGTCCGCGACAACAACGTCTGGCGCATTCAGACTCGCGAGAGCAGCATCATTGCGGACCGCGTCGTTCTGGCGCTGCCGGCGCATACCGCGGCAACCGTAGCGGCAACATTCGATGCGAACTTGAGCCGCGTGTTGGCTGACATTCCGTACGCGCCAATTGCCGTCGTTGCGCTTGGCTACCGCCGCTCGGCGATTGCCAGACCGCTCGATGGCTATGGCTATCTCGTGACGCGCGATCAGAATCTGGCGACGCTTGGCGTGCTCTGGGAGTCGTCGATCTTTGCCGGACGCGCCCCGGCGGATTCCGTCTTGTTGCGCGTCATGCTCGGCGGCGCCCGGCATCCGGAGGTTCGCGACTTCGACGATGCAACGGTGGTGTCGCTGGCGGTGGCGGAGGCGACAGCGGTCCTCGGCATTTCCGGTGTGCCGCTGCGCCAATGGGTGTTCCGCTGGCCTACGGCAATCGCGCAGTACAACATCGGGCACCAAGCCCGCATCGATGCGATTCGGCGTGCTGTTGGCGCGCATCCTGGCCTCACGGTCTGCGGCACGGCCTACGACGGCGTGTCGTTCAACGACGCGATTCGCTCGGCGCAACGCGCCGCCCGCAACGTTATCGAGGAGTTAGCGCAGTGACCCACGTAGTCCTCGTGACCTACGGCGAGCCGACGACGGCATCGTTCGTCGAACAGTTGGTGTATTCGTGGCGCATCCTGGTTGGCCTGACGCGGAGTGTCGCGGACATCCCGGCGCCGCTCATTCCGCTGATCGCCGTGTCGCGCGGCCATGGCCGTCGTGCCTTATGGCGTCGCTACTCATACTCGTCACCGCTGGAGCCCATTACGCTGGCGCAAGCCGCGCAAATGCGCACCGCCCTCGCCGGCCGATCGGCCGGACCTTGGACGGTGCACATCGCATATGAATTCCGCAAACCGCTGCTCGCGGATGTGATTGGCCGGTTGGCTGACACCGACCCGGTCGTGGTCGTGCCGATGTATGCCGCGGACTCCGCATTCACGCACCAGTTGTCGAGAGGCGCTGTCGCGGCCTTGAACGAACGGCGTCGCGCGCCGATCGTCGTGCTGCCGCCGATTGACGTTGATGCGCTGGCCGCGATCTCAGCCGCCCACGTCCGCAGCTTTATCGGCGACGGTGTCGCTGCTCGCTCGGCGGCGTTGGTACTGGCGGCTCACGGCACGTTGCTCGAGCCGGCGCGACCCATCGATACCGGCCGGGTGGCAACCGAACAGTTATGTGAGGGGATTACGAAGCGTCTGGCCGGATCGTTCGGCATGATCGCCAACGGCTGGCTGAATCACCTTCGTGGCGGCCGGTGGACCGAGCCGCCGATTGAAGAGACCCTCCAGAAGGTCAGCGACGCGGGGTATCGCGAGGTCATCTATTACCCCTACGGATTCCTAGCGGACAATGCCGAGAGTCAGCTCGAAGGGCAGATCTTCGCCGCGCAGCGGCCGGAGCTTCGCGTTCGATTCGTGCCCTGCTTGAACGCCTCGCCGGCATTGGCCGATGTGATCGCCGCGCAGGTTACGGACGCCGCGCACGCCCCAAGAGGAACAGCCGCATAGATTCGATTTCTTCGTCCAGCGCATTTTTGAACTGGCGGTCGCGTGGCGGACGACCCGAGACGTAGCCGCACTCGACCTGCAACGCCCCGGTCGTCATCGAAACGTTCGCCCAGCCGATCGCTGAATCTCGCCACAGCATGGGCAGCGCGTAATAGCCCAGCCGCCGTTTCGCGACGGGCGTATAGGCCTCGAACCGGTAGGCCCAGCCCCACAACATTTCAAAGCGGCGTCGATCCCACACCACCGGATCGAATGGCGCCAGCAGCCGCACGTCTTCGACGTCCCGCTCGATGACGCGATCGCTCTCCGGCCAGAACCATAGCTGCCCGTCTACCGTGGTACGCGCCAGACGCGTCCTCGCACGTTGCAGCGCCGCTCTAATCTCGCCCCGCCACTGCGGCACCGCATACCGGAGCCGGCTGACGATGAACGAGAGGCTGGCGGCGGGGACCGGCGCGTAGAGATTGACGACCGCGTCGACCAGCCCGTCGAGATGGGCGCGGCGCGCGGCGGCGTCGGCCGGGCCGGCGGCGTGCTGCTGTACGGCGTAAATGCGGATGCCGTTGTCGCGGCGGGCGACGCGCAGCAGACCCTTGTAATGCATCGCCTCGAGCAGGTGAGTGGTTGCGCTGGACGAGCCGCCCCAGTAATTCGTGACGGTGCCGTGCGCGAAACGCGCATCCACCTCGCGGGGATGGACGGCGCCGCGTTCGCGGACGAACTCGAGGACCGCTCGTGCGCGTTTGTTCGATGCGGTGGGGGAGAGCGACGAGCGCGGATGCATCAACGCCTGCAGGCGCCGGGTCACGAAACCGTAGTTGATGAAAATGTCTTCCTCGATCGGCAGAGAGGCATATCCGGTTTCGAGATCACCGGCGCGGTAGCCCCTGACCCGCGGTCGAAGGATCAAGTCCTGGGCTCGCGCGGGCGCGCGGATCGGATCGGCCTGGACGAATCCGGCGCGATCGAGCGCGCGCTCCAGCGTCGTCGGGGCATGGAGGCTGCGCGTCACCGCAAACTTTCGCAGTTCAGCCAGTGTTGTCATCGTGTGCGTGCCTGCTGATCTTAATGGTGAGAGCACGACCGCCGAAACACGGGAAGCAGAACAAAATCCTCCGTCACGGAAACTTTCGCCCAACAGCGGCCGAGCCAGCCCATCTCCACTCATCAGGCTTGACGCGGCCGTCGTCCGTATGCGATGGCGCTGGCGGCGTGGAAATCTCTAACGAAATTTGTAGCTGACCCGAGAATTCGCGCGAACCACCGCCGGGGAGCCGCTTCCCGCAACGGCGTGTTCCTGTTGCTGGCTCGCATCTTGCGAAAACGTAATGCAACTCTCCCCCGAGAGATGGAGGTGCAACGTGTACCCAGGCAACAGGCGGGCGATTCTCTTCTCAGCGGCCGTTGTCGCCGCAGCGATGATATGGGGTGTGGACGCCCGTGCAGCGACGATCATCGACCTCGGAACCAACGATTCGGGAACTTCAAACGGCGCCATTTTCGAGTGGACGCCTGAACAGCCGACGGGCACCGGGTTTATTAACTCGTTTGTCCGGATCCAGGCCAACGGCACCGAGCAGGGCTACAACCATAGCGTCGGCGGCGACCGACCGTGGGACACCAAAGCCGGCCTCTTCACCCATGACATCCAGTACCAGGATCTGGTCGTACGCACCGTGCTTGGGGTGGACTACTTCGAATTCCTACTCGATATCAATGAGATAGCGACGGCCGAGGGAAGCTGGATCAGTCTCGACAACGTGCAGATCTTCACTCGAGACACCGCGATCACGTCGGCCGGTGACAGTCTCGACGGCCTCGGCGATCTGAAGTGGAACATGGACGTCGGCCCGGACGGCGACACGACCGTGCTGCTCGACTACGGAAGAAACAATGGCAGCGGCTCCGGCGATATGTTCCTTCTGGTGCCCGTCGCCTTGTTTTCCGGCGTGGACGCAGAAGACTTTGTCTACTTCTACTCGCACTTCGGCACCGCCATCGGATCGGATGCCGGATTCGAGGAGTGGGCGTTGCGAGAGAGTGCGGGGCAGGGCCCCATCGACAACGCGCCGGTGCCCGAGCCCGGTTCGATGATCCTGCTCGGCACGGGCCTGTTGTACGCGGCGAAGCGGATGCGGTCGGCTTAACCTTGGGGTCGTTAGGCCGCCCGGCGCCACTTCCCCCGTGTCGGCCTAACTCGCTTCGATCGGCGTTGCACGCGAATGAAACGGCGCTCTATTGCGCCCACGGGAATCGCCCGCAACCGTGACGTTCATGTCGATTGGGTGTGTTTCGCATGAAACGCTACTGACGAACCCACCATCTGCGAATATGTCGCGGTGTGATCTTCAGCCAGGAAGTCGGCACTTAACGGTCGGTGGCTCGCAATCCGAAGCCAGAACCTACCGGCGAACGAACGTCAAGGTCCCGCCGACGCAGTTGATTCCGGTCGGGAACGACTCTTGGGCAACGAACGTGTTGAGTGCGCCGTCGAGTGTCCCAGTAATGATCCGATTGCATTCGGCACGTTGAAAAAGTCTGACGCCAAGTGGGCTCGACAAATTTCCGTCCATTGGATCGTTTCGGTCGATTTTGCCGAGCTGCAGGATGAACGTGTCTATAACGAACCGCCCTACCAGTGATGAGCCGCTTTGCGTAAGCACCGCAGTGTAAGTGCCTTCAGAACGGGTCGCAGTCCATGTGCCCGTCAGCGTGCCTATTCGCACCACCGTACTGTAACGTTCGATAGCCGAACCCTCTGCGCGCATCACGACTCGAAATGAGCCCTCGCGCGTAAACACATGGCGCACCGTCTCGCCCGTTTGCGTTACGCCGTCGCCGAAATCCCACACGGCCGTAGACGCACCGGGCATCAGCACTGTAAACACAAACTCCGTCACGTCGAGCACCCCCGCCGCCGGGGTCACAGAGGCAACCGGTCCAGAGTTCTGCGGCTGGTCCCGATCCAAGGCGAGAACTGCGCCCGCGGCGGCCCCAACAGCCCCAACTGCAAGTCCGACGGTGGTTCCCGAAATGCCTGCACCACCGCCTCCGGTAGTGGCGGTGCTGCTCGTTCCGGCCGCAGCGGCTTGTGCAGCTGTCAGAACATTTGACTGCGCGATCGTGGCAACGGCTGTTTGCCCTTGGAAGACGGCTGTCGCCTGGATTTGGATCGCGCCTGCCGCCGTTGGGGTGAGGCCGGCGGCAGTCGCCTGACCCGCGGCATTAGTAATCATGGTGATCGTTGATCCACCGCCGAACGTTGCCCCCTGTCCGACGGCAAAGGTAACCGTCGCTCCTGGGACGGGGAGATCGTTTCGATCGCGCACTTCAACGATCGGCGCGACGGCGGTCTTCTGCTGAACGATGTTGACCGCGTCTTCGCCTGCGATGACGACGATCTTCAGACCCGTGCGTTGCTGGCCACTCAGGGCCGGCGGTATTGAGATGATTGCAGTGAACAACGCAACCGAGAAGGCGAACCAAGGTCGGACAATGTTGGACATTTGATGTTTTGGCGATTCTGGAAATCAGCTGCGTGATTGCAGATTTGCCGTCCGGCAGAGTGTATGGGCGATCAGTTGAGTGCACAAGTTACTAAAGTACTATTGTCGGCGTGAGCATGACGTTCCCGGCCACGCGATTTGGTCTGATCCGCGTTCTGGAAGTGATCCGTTCGGCGGACGGAAACGAAGTCGACCGACACTGCGCGCAGCCGTCGCACATACGTCTTTGCGCGAACCATGTCGGAGTGGAAACGTCGCCCACTGACAGGCGCATAACTCGGTTCCCGCCAACTAAGGCTGACAGCAACCGTTGGCCATGCTGCCGCCGTGTCGATTCTGGCGATATGGCTGGGATTCAGTATCCGGCAGGCGCCAGAGACATCTTATTGATGCAGCTTCCGGTAAACTGGAGCTGTCGGTTTGCGATAACTCATCCACGGGGGCGACTTGGCTTCGACGGGGGTGCGGGATCGCGGAACGCGTGCCGAGGC
>DASPNQ010000114.1:0-28502 GCA_035626435.1 Vicinamibacterales bacterium | reverse complement strand
GCTCCATCACCATGTAGGGCTGATTGCCGCTGTCGAAGCCGAAGTCGAGAAGCCCGACGATGTTGGGATGACGAAGCTGGGCGCAGGCGCGGCTCTCGCGCAGGAACCGTTCGCGGGCCTCTGGTGGCGCGTCGCCGGCCGACTGCATCACCTTCACGGCGACTTCGTCCCCCAGCCGGGTTCGAAGCGCGCGGTAGACCGCGCCCATACCGCCGGCGCCAAGCGCGGCGATGACTTCATAACGATTGTCGATCCGGGTTCCGGCGGGTATCACGCCTCCTAGCTTAATGCGGGCGCCGCCGGCCGCCTCGAGCATGGAATAATGAGCAACCCCCTGGATGGAATTACGGCCGGGCATCGCATTCCGGATCGGTGTCGTTGGCGTCATCGCCGGGCTCGCGTTATTCGCGAGCGCGTCGCGGAGCTATCCGCTGGATGCGCGGGCCGACGCCTCGCCAGAACAGCTCGCGCGTGGCACCGCGGCAACGCCATATCAATATCGGGTTCTGGTCCCTCTGCTGGTCCGCGTTACGACTGACACAGCGGACTCGCGTGCCATGCAGCGGCGATACCGCCAGCTCGACCTCATCGCCTTGCTGGCGATTGGTTTCGGCTTTCGACGGTATTTGTCGCGATTCACGGCGAGGCGCCATGCCGACGTCATGGCGCCGGCAATTTTCGCGTTGCTGCCGTTCAACTACGGCATGCAGGATTTCTACCCATACGACATGCCGGCCTTGGCGTTCACCGTGTGGGGCCTCGTGCTCCTCGGCGAGCGGCGGTTCGCGGCGTTCTATCTGCTCTACATCGCCGCGACGTTCAATCGCGAATCGTCGCTGTTCCTGGCCGGAGCGACGGCCGCGATCTGGTACGGGCGGCAGCCGCATTGGCAGACTGCCGCGCATTTGTGCGCGCAGCTGGGTATCTGGCTGGCGATCAAATGGTACCTGTTCGTCACGTTCGACGAAAACGTGCGCAGCGGGCTGGGACTGTTCGTGCCGCAACTGAAGATGAATGCCGCGCTGCTGTTCGGGCTGCCGCACATCGCCGCGTCGACACTGTGGAGCTGGGGCATGTTGTGGCTACCGGTCATCGTCCGATACTCGAGGCTCCACTCGATCGAACTGCGCCGCACGCTGATGCTGGTCCCGGCGTACGTCGCCGCGATGCTGGTGGTCGGCGTCGTCAACGAAACGCGCATCTACGGTGAGATGCTGCCCATCGTCGCCGCCGCCGCGTTTGTCATTTTCGTGGACTACGTGCGATCAGACGTGCAGGAGATCTGATTCGGCCTGATCGAGCAGGTGTTCGAACCACAGGTTCGAAATCTTCTCCTGCACGCTGTTCTGCCGCAACCGCGCCTGCAGGTTGTCGAAGTCGACGCGATCGAGCTCCTGATCCTGGTTGTAGCAGGAGAAGATGAACTCTTCCTTCCCCGTCGCTGGATCGACGTGCCGCTGCAGGCACTGCGCGCACACCTCTTTCATCATGCACTGCATCGGCGAGTTGATCGATCCGATGCCGATGTGAGACGGGTCGAGATGCGGCTGCAGGGCGCCGTGGCGTGCCAGCCGGACGGCATTCATCATGCGGTCCGACCCAATCGCGATAATGCGCGAGATGTCCTTCATCGGCACGACTCGCTCGCCAAGCCGGCCTTCCGCATACGCGACCATGGCCTGGACGATGTTGCCGCGGAAGTGATGGTCCTGCGGGCGCCGCGGCTCGATGGCGTCACCCATGTCGCTGGCCCAGATCACCTGGTCGGTGCTCTCTTCGATTTCTTCCCGCTTGAAGATGTCGCCGCCATTCTTGTAGCCGGCGAAGTAGAGGACGCGATTGCCCTGCGCTTTCAACGCCTTGGCGATCGAGAACAACACGGCGTTCCCGAGGCCGCCTCCAGCGAGCAGCACCGCGGACTTCTCCGGGATCTCCGTCGGCGTCCCGGTCGGCCCCATCACGACGACCGGCTCGCCGGGCTTCAAGTACGCGCACAAGCGGCTCGAGACGCCCATTTCAAGTGCGATCAACGACAGCAGGCCCTTTTCACGATCGACCCAGGCGCCCGTCAAGGCGATGCCTTCCATCAACATCGCCGCCACGTGATCGTTGACGCGCAGATGCGGGCTCAACCGTTCGAAATTCTGCAGCCGATAGAACTGGCCGGGATGGAAGTGGCGGGCGGCCGCCGGCGCGCGCACGATCACTTCGACGATCGTCGGCGTCAACCGATCGACACGCTCGACGCGCGCGAGTAATTGATCGTCGAGGCGCGCCACCAGTGCGTCCCACGCGCGCTCGCGCTGCGGCTGCTGTTGCGGATCGAGCCGCGCGAGCTCATCCTGAAACAGCTCGACGACGCGCGGATAGCCGTGCTTGGCGGACGCCATCGCCTTGACGACGTTGCCGTTGTAACGCGGATGATTGTCGCCGTAGTAGGTCACGAACCGGCCGCCGGCATCATGCGACGTGAAGAACCCGTTCGGGTCTGGCGCCAGGACGAATCCGCCGTTGCGCTTGACCGCGGTGAAGCCCTGGAAGAACTTCTGCTTGCTGTCGAGCGCGAACGACCCCGGATGTTCCTTCTCGTACGTCACATTCGGCACCGTCCCCGCGGCGACCAGAACGGTACGAGCCGGCAATTCGACGCGCGATCCGTCACTGCGCGTAAATGCCATCGCCTTGACGTGACCGAACTCGTCTGGAATCGCCTCCACGGGGTTCATGTTTTCCGTGAAAGAAATCCCCTCCTGCAGGGCCAGCGCCACCTCTTCGTGATTGAGACGATAGGCCGGGGCGTCCTGCATCCGCTTGCGGTAGGCGAGCGTCACGCCGCCCCACGCCCGGAGCATGTCGATGAAGTTCGGCGCCTCGCCGGCAGCGTCGGCCCGCGCGCGCTCGGCGCGTACCGCCCGGCCGTGCGCGAGGAATTCGTCGAGAATGCCGTGCTCCTCGGCGTCCATCATCCCGCGGACGCGCGACTCGCCCAGGTCGCGCACCAGCGCTTCGTAGCGCTCGAGGATCTTCTCGACCTGAATCGGGTAGTACGCCATCAGCTCCGTCGCGGTGTCGACGCCCGTCAGTCCGCCGCCGATCACCACCGCGGGTAATCGCGCCTGCAGGTTGGACAGCGCATCCCGCTTGAAAGCGCCGGTGAGCTGCAGCGCCATCAGGAAGTCGCTGGCTTTGCGAATGCCGCGCACCAGGTTGTTCTTGATATCGATGATCGTCGGCCGTCCCGCGCCTGCGGCAATCGCCACGTGATCGATGCCCATCGCCCAGGCATCGTCGATCGGCAACGCTCCGCCAAAGCGGACGCCGCCGTAGATTTTCAGCTTGTCGCGGCGCGCCAGCGTCAGGTGAATCAGCGTCAGGAAGTTCTTGTCCCATCGCACCGTGATGCCGTATTCGGATACGCCGCCGAAGCCTTCGAGGACGCGTTCGTCGAGCGGCCGGTAAATTTCGCTCCACTCGCGAATCGGCCGGGGCGCGGCGCCGCCGGCGCCGACGATATCGTCGGGCAACGGCTCGATCTTGAGACCGTCGATCGCGACCACGCCAAAGCCTTCGTTGAGCAGATAGTGCGACAAGGTGTAGCCCGCAGGCCCCAGACCGACGACCAGCACATTCTTGCCGTTGTATTCGAGCGCGTAGGGGCGCGCGATGTTCAACGGGTTCCAACGTGTCAGCAGTCCGTAGATCTCGACACCCCACGGCATGTTCAGCACGTCCGTCAGCACACCGGTTTCGATCTGCGGGATGTTGACCGGCTCCTGCTTCTGGTAGATGCACGCCTTCATGCAGTCGTTGCAGATACGGTGGCCGGTGCCTGGGCACATCGGGTTGTCGACCGTGACAATCGCCAGCGCGCCGATCGCGTCGCCGCGCTTGCGCAGCGTGTGCATCTCGGAGATCTTCTCGTCGAGCGGGCAACCCGGCAGTGGAATGCCGAGCGGGTTGGTGGTGACCTTGCCTTCCTTGTCGCGGATGCCCTTCGAGCAGCTGTCCTTGTCGCGCTCGTGGCAGAGCACGCAATAATGAATTTCGCTCAACACCTCGCGGCGCGTGTAGCGGTGATCCGTCAGCTTGAAGCCCTGCCGGCGGCGCAGCTTCTCTTCGGGGCCGAACATCTCTTCGGGCAGTTCGGCACTGGCCCGCCGGACGTGCACCAGATGGTCGTAATCGAGGTTTTCCGGAAACCGAAATACCACCCAGCCGCGGTAGCGAGGATCGTGAAGGTGGGCGGCGCACCACCGCTTGAGCGCTTCGATCTCTCCCGCGATGTCGGCCTTGTCGCGGCCTTGGCCCGCCGTAGCCTTGGCGAGGGCGGCTTCGCGATCGAGGAGCGAGCAGCCATACCGGGCAATCGCCAGTTCGGCGTCACCGCCGCTCGCCGCCGGCACGCTGAGAACGGTATCGACCAGCGCGTGATCCTCCGCGGTTGCCGTCACCTGCGCGCCGGCTTTCAACAGCGGCAGGGCGCGGCGGCGCACGAAGTCAATCTTGAACCGGAACAACGCATCGTAGGCGCGCGTGCTCTGCACGAGCGCGTCTGCGTCAGGCCCGACGCCGAACAATTCGCTGACGAAGCGCGACACATGGGGCGCCATTGCGACGACCAGATTGCCGCGCGCGACCGCGCCGAGCGCCTCGGGCACTTCGCGGTACTGGTCCCACTGCGACCACAACTCCGGTTCGGTGCGGCGCACCTGCGCGACGAATCGCTCGTAGAGCTCGCGCAGCTTCGCCGGCCGGTGCAAATCGGCAAAAGTAAATCCCGGAATGCCCAACACGGTTGCTGCGGTTGTTGCTGATGACATCAAACTCTCGATTATACCCTTCGGCCCGCGACACTGACATGCGCGCGCCGGGAGGCCTGTGGTACGATCGCATCCTGACCGCCATGACCATCAAGTTGAACGGCGACCCGCGCGAGCTGCAGGGCCCGCTGAGCGTCAGCGCGCTCCTCGAACAGCTCGAAATCGACGCCCGCCGGGTCGCCGTCGAGCTCAACACCGCCGTCGTCAAGAAGGCTGCCTACCAATCGTCCGTGATCAGGGATGGCGATGAAGTCGAGATCGTCAATTTCGTCGGCGGCGGCTAAGGAAGCCTGATCACATGGACGATGTTCTCAGGATTGCCGATCGCACGTTCAGTTCGAGGCTGATCGTCGGAACGGGAAAGTATCCATCCCACGCCGTCATGCAGGCGGCGCATGAAGCGTCGGGCACCGAAATGGTCACCGTGGCGGTGCGCCGCGTCGACATTTCCCGAAAGACGGAGTCGCTGCTCGACTACATCGACACGGCGAAGATTTTCCTGTTGCCGAATACGGCGGCGTGCTTCACCGCTGCGGATGCGATTCGCACCGCGCGTCTCGGCCGTGAGGCCGGCATGTCGAACTGGGTGAAGCTCGAAGTGATCGGCGATGAGCAGACGCTCTTTCCTGACAACGAAGGGCTGCTCGAGGCGACCCGCGTGCTCGTCAAGGAAGGGTTCGTCGTCCTGCCTTACACCAACGACGATCCAGTCGTTTGCCGGAAGCTCGCCGATGCCGGTGCTGCGGCGGTCATGCCGCTGGGCGCGCCGATCGGCTCAGGTCTCGGCATCCAGAATCCCAATAACATCCGCATCATCAAGGAACAGGCCACGGTGCCGGTCATCGTCGACGCCGGCGTCGGCACCGCGTCCGATGCCGCCGTGGCGATGGAGCTTGGCGCTGACGGGGTGCTCATGAACACCGCGATTGCCGGCGCGCAGGATCCGGTGGCGATGGCGCGGGCGATGCGACTCGCGGTCGCCGCCGGCCGCTTGGCCTATCGCGCCGGGCGGATCGCGAGAAAGAGCTACGCGACGGCAAGCAGTCCGCTGTCCGGTGTCATCGGTTCGTGAACCGAGTCGAGACGTTCGCGGCGATCGGCAAGCGGCTCGCGAATTCTCGCTACACTATCCTCGTCGTAATCGCCGCGGCCGCAGTGCTGTATACGTGGCGGCTCGGCGAGGCGCCCGCCGCGGTCAGTAACGACGAAGCGCACTTCGCGTTTCATGGCTACGCGCTAGCGACGACCGGTCGCGACCTGAACGGCGTACGCCTGCCGCTGTTCGTCGAAATGATCGATCCGCTGCTGCCCGATGTACCGGGGACGGCGTACTGGCAACCGTTCCTGTTCTACCTGACCGCTGCCAGCCTCAAAGTGTTCCCATTCGATGAATGGTCGATCCGGGTACCGGTCGTGCTCGTCGCGCTGAGCAGCGTCGCGTTGCTGTATGCGGTGGTGTTCGAAACCTACCGCACGCGGTGGCTGGCGACCGTCGCGGCGCTATTACTGGCGATGACCCCGTCGTGGTTTGTGATGGGGCGGCAAGGCATCGATTACATCTGCCCCGCTCCGTTTGTCCTCGCCTGGCTGTGGTGCCTGACACGGTTCCTGCACACACGCCAGATTCTCGTGTTGGCATGCGCGGGTGTGCTCCTTGCAGCCACCGCGCTTACTCACATTTCCGGGTGGGCGCTCGTGCCGGTGCTCACTGCGGTTACGTTGGGCACACTCGCTTACCGGCGGTTGCTGCAGCCGCGCGCCGCCGTCGCGTTCGCATGCGGCCTCGCAGTGCCGGCGATGGCTGTCTTTCTCTGGCTGCTGTTTCACCCGGGTGTGATGCGCGAGCTCGTCGCTCGCTACGGCCTCGTCGAAGACGCGCGCTGGAGCTCAGAGGCCGCGCGATCGGCGCTGTCGCCGACCCAGCGGCTGTCACTTTATTGGGATTACTTCAACCCGTCGTTCCTGTTCTTTGCCGGCGGCTCGCATCCCACCCAAACTACGTCGACGGCGGGAGTGTTTCTCTTGCCGTTTGCCGTGCTGCTGCCGGCCGGGCTGCGGGCGTGCTATGTCAGACCCCGCCCGGTGATGCCGGCCGTGATCTGCGGATTCGTCACGGCGCCGCTCGCCGTGGTGCTGGTTCTGGGTGCGCTGTCGGATTATTCCATCGGCCGCGTCATCACGTTGGTTCCGTTCGGCGTGCTGATCGCAGCACACGGCATCTACTGGCTCTGCGAAAATCGCCGGCGGGGCACGATTACCCTCAGCCTGCTTGCGATTGTGCTGCCGTTGCAATTCGCCTCGTTCCTGCATGACTACTTCGGCGAATACCAGGTTCGCGCCGCAGCCAGATTCGATGCGCTGAATACCAAAGCGGTCGCCGATTTCGTCATGACGCGGGCGGAGCAGGCCTCTGTCCCACTCGTCTACTTGAGCGACGACGACCGAGACTCCAAGGCGGTGCGGTGGCGATTCCACCTGTGGAAAGCAGGCCGTGAGGAACTGTGGGCGAAGACCCGATATTTTGGTGTGGCGCCTGCCACGGACGATGTGCCCGCGGGAAGCCTCCTGGTGTTCTTCCACCAGGACGCGCGCGCCGCATCGCTGCTCGACACGGGTCGCTATTCCGCCGTCGGCGAATTCTCCCATCCTTCGGGAGATCCAGCCTCGATCGTCCTGCTACGGCACTAGCGGTGTTGCTGTCCAGGCGAACAGTGTCGTTCCGACGACCATCGCCACCAGCAACGCGTAGGCGGTACACCGGCGCCAGCGACCGCCGTTTCGCAAGAACGCCAGCGCGCAGGTCATCAACACCGCCGCCACCGGCGCGGCAACGATCGCGCGGGACGGCAACGGGCCGCGCACCAGCAATGCGCCGGCCAGCGGCGCCACCGCGAACCCCATGAGAGCCAGCGCCGAGATCAGCCTCGGTGCAACGACGGCCCTTGCGGCGCCTAGCGGCAACAGGACCGCCGCGGGGGCGAGAAACACCGAGCCCGAGATGAATAGAAATGCCGGATCGAGGTAATGCCAGTAGGTTTCGCTGCGCGCGGTGAGCCCGACCCAGCTGGTGATTTCACGCAAGCCCTGAAGCGGATTGAAGCGCTGCGCATCGTACAAACCATGCGCTGTCACGCGCACGGTGAGCCACTCCGGGTGGAGCAGCACATACAGAGCCAGCGGTAAAACCGCAATCAGTCCGGCGGCGGCAGCGAGCAGCAGCGACCCGGCGGAAGGCGGTGGTTCGACGACGAACAACAGGATAATGCCGGTGCCGAGGGCGAGCGCGGGCATCACGACGAACGCGAGGCCGCTGATGCCGGTACCGAGTCCGAGGATGACAGCCGCTGCGGCGAGCCACCGCCAATCGCGCGTGCGGCTGAATCGTTCCATGACCACTAACCAGCCAGTCACCACGAGCCAGGTGGCCACGGTCTGCGCCCGCGCCTGCAGCAACACCAGTGGCATCGATGCGAACAACCCAGCGGCGGCGATGCCGGCGCCGCGCAGACGAGTGATACGGCTGCCAAGCCAGCCGATCAGGCCGGCGACAGCAATCACACCGGCGGCGGCCACGACCGGAATTCGCAGGCGAATCCCGGCAATCAGCGCGGCAAGCAGCAGCGCGCCTCCGAGAAAGTGCACCAGGCCTACCCGGCCCACAGCGGCCAGCTCCGATCCTTGTCGGACACGATCACCGGCTCGATCGGCCAGGCGATGTCGAATGCCGGATCGTTCCAGCGGACTCCGGACTCGGCGGCGGGCACCCACGGCGATGAGGCGTGGTAGTACGCCTCCGTCTCATCGCTCAGCGTGATGTAACCGTGTGCGATCCCTTCGGGCATGTACAACATGCGATGATTGTCAGCGGTCAGCTCGACGGCGTCCCATTTCTTGAAGGTCGGCGACTCTTCGCGCAGATCGACAATCACATCGAGCAACGCACCGCGGGTGGCCCGGATGATCTTGGCTTGCGCGTGTGGCGCCCGCTGAAAATGCATGCCGCGCAAGGTGCCGCGCTTGAAATTGAAGGCGAGATTGCACTGCGCGAGCGCCGCATTCATGCCGCGTTTGGTGAGTTCGTCTGGCAGCCACGTCATCGCAAAGAAGCCGCGCTGATCGTGAATCGGATGAATGTCGATGATCCACGCGCCGCCGATACTGCTCTCCCGAAACACCATGTGGACCGGATGTATGATACTCGCGCAGTTGCCGCAGTCAATCGCCGACACCGTCACCCGCGCCCTGTTGTTCGCCGTCGTCTGCCTGGCCGCGGCGCTCTATGCCACCGGTTTGGATCGAGTGCCGATCCACTTGCACCACGACGAAGTGTATTTCGGGATGATCTCGCACTCGCTGTCGCAGACGTGGCGCGATCCGAACGGTCGGCTGCTGCCGATCCTGTTTCAGATGGGCGACAGTCATCACTGGTACCCGCCGATCCTGATCTACTTCACCGCGCTGTGGTTGAAGCTGCTGCCGCTCAGCGACGCCGCGGTGCGGTTGCCCAACGCGGTCATCGGCGTCGCGAATGTCGTGTTGATCTACTTTGTCGCACAGCGCATGTTTCGCGATCGCTGGCTGGCGCTGGCGGCGGCGGCGATCCTCGCCGCGACACCCGCGCACTTCATCAACAGCCGCATCGCCACCGACTGTCTGTATCCGGTGGCGTTCATCCTGGCGTGGCTGCTGTTGCTGCTGCGGTATCTCGAGACACCGACGCGCCTCCGCCTGTTCGCGGCGATGTCTGTGCTTGGCGTTGGCGTCTACAGCTATATCGCGTCGGTGGTGATGATGCCGATCTACGCATTGATGACCGCCGCCGTGCTGTGGCGCGAGCGGCGGCTGGCAGACTCCTGGCCGGGCGTTGCGGGATTTGCCTGGCCGATGTTATTTGGCGTCGGTTTTCTCGCGGTCCATCCGACCATCGTCGCCGACTACATGAAGAAGTACCAGCTCGCGGACGGCACCGCGTCGCTCAACCTCTTCCAGCAACTGCGTGACACGCTGACGCCGTGGAACATCTCCGACCATCTCAATCTGTTCCATAGCTCGTTTGCGCCTGGATACCTGTTTGTCACGGGCGGATCGAACATCGCCCATTCGACGCGGCTGGCCGGCGTGTTTCTCGCGCCCCTGGCGGTGCTGCTGATTGTCGGCATCGTCGATGTCATCCGGCGACCGACCACCGTGAAGCTGCTGGTGCTTGCCGGATTCGTCACCGCGCCGCTCGCGGCGACGCTGGTGCCGGAGGACTTTGCCGTGCCGCGCATGCTCGGCCTGTTGCCGTTTGGCGTGCTGCTGTCGATCGGCGGGTTGGCTCGCCTTGCCGCCGCGCCGCTTGGCTTCTCGCCGCGATTGTTGACGACGGTAGCGGGCGTCGCGGTAGCGGGAATCGGCGCGGCCTACGCGACGCTGATGCTGATCAGGCAGGGGCACCTGAGCTCGTCCGCGGTGGTGATGATCGCCGCCGGTATTGCCACCTGGATGCTCGGCGTCATCTGCGATCGGCGACGCTCGTGGCAGCCCGTCGCGATCGTGCTGCTGCTGCTGATGCCCGCGCAATTCGCGGTATTCGCGGCGGATTATTTCGGTGATTATCGAGCGAGGTCGGCGGCGCGTTACGGATACAACATCCGCGGCGCCATCGAGCAGGCAATCGCCGTCCACGATCGCTCGCCTGGGGTGCCGTTCTACTTCAACGACGACACCCTGTTCATACGCGCCTACTGGGATTATTACCTCCGCGTCTTCAAGCGCACGGAATTGCTCGCGCAAGCCGTCTGGTTCAACTCTGAACATGGGCTGCCGCATCTCGATCCCGGCACCATTGTCGTTACTAACGTGAGCGACCGGGTCAAGCCGGTGCTGGCGTCGGTGCCAGGGCTGGTGGTCGTCGGCGAAGCCACCGATCCGGTGCCGGGGACCAACCCTCCCGAAGACACTGTGACGTTCTTGATTCTGCAGAAGCGGTAATGCGAACCGGCACGATCCGCGCGCTCGACTACTGGCTTGGCGTGCCGATGTGCGCGCTGTTGACCGCGGTCCGCCGTCTGCGCGGCGAACGGCGCGCCACGCCGCAGCGCATCGTGTTCCTGAAATTCATCGAACAGGGCGCGACCGTGCTGGCCCAGGACGCGATCGCGCGGGCGGCGTCACGGGTCGGCCGCGAGAACCTATATTTCTGCGTCTTCGCGACCAATCGGGCGATTCTCGACGTCCTCGATATCATTCCAAGCGAGAACATCCTGTCGATCCGCGACAACCGGCTGCTGACGTTTGCGGTCGATTTCGTTCGCGCGTTGCTGCGGATGCGATCGCACCGCGTCGACACGGTCATCGACATGGAGTTCTTCTCGCGCGCGTCGGCGATTTTTGCCGGGCTGTCGGGCGCCTCGACCCGCGTCGGCCTGCACCGGTTCACCGGCGAATTGCCGTACCGCGGCGACTTGATGACGCATCGCGTGCAATACCTGCCGCAGGTGCACATCTCGCAGCAATACGCGATCCTCGTCGAGGCGGCGTTCGCCGAGCACCTGGACGAGCCGCTATTGAAGGTGCCGCTGCCGCAGCTCACGCCGGCGGTCCTGACGACGCGCCGATTCACGCCGACCGCACCGGAACTGGACGCGGTCCGCGCGCGTCTCGGCATTGCAGGCGGCACGGGCCCGTCACCGATTATTCTGCTGAACCCCAATGCCAGCGATTTGTTGCCGCTGCGAAAATGGGAGACGGCGAAATTCATCGAGCTCGCGCGGCGATTGCTGGCG
Organism: Vicinamibacterales bacterium; assembly: GCA_035626435.1. Lineage (GTDB taxonomy): Bacteria > Acidobacteriota > Vicinamibacteria > Vicinamibacterales > UBA2999 > 12-FULL-67-14b. Next base: position 16,915 of record DASPNQ010000114.1, on the reverse strand, counting down.
GCGTACCCGGACGCGCGCATCGGGGTAACCGGGGCGCCCTCCGAACAGGCCGCGGCCGAACGGGTCTGCCAGGAGATTGGCGGCGAGCGCGTCATTTCGTTTGCAGGGAAAACAACCCTGCGCGAGTTGTTGGCCTTGTATACAGTCTCCGACGTGCTGGTCACCAACGACAGCGGCCCGGCGCATTTTGCGTCGCTGACGCCTATCCACACCGTGGTGTTGTTCGGACCCGAGACGCCGCGGCTGTTCGGATCGCTGGCGCCGGCGACCACGATCATCTGGAAGGAGCTGGCGTGCAGCCCGTGCGTCAGCGTGTTCAATCACCGCTTGTCGCCGTGCCGCAACAACGTCTGCATGCAATTGATCGGCGTCGACGAAGTGTTTGCGGCAGTGAGCGCGGCGCTGGGCCACGGTCAGCTGCGGGCCAGGACCACGAACGTCGGCGGCCCTCCGTAGAATTCGTAAATATCGGCGACGACGACCCAGCCTGCGGCCTGCAACGCCTCTCGCGACGGATCCTCGCGCGCCCGCACAATCGCGAACGAGCCGGGCGGCGCCGTCTGCCACTCCGAGTCGGTCGCCCGCAGACCGCGATCACGCCCGACGAGGTCCGCACGATTGTGTTTGCGGCGGTAAAACTCCCAGTAGGTATTGACGTAGGGAATCCGCTCCGACAGCAGCACGAGACCCGCGGGCGCGGGCGTCGAGGTCAGCACCGTCTCCATGGCACCCTTGATGTTGCCGCCGAAATATGGCGCCGAGTCGATGCGCCAGTCGGTCATGTAATGACGATAGAAGCCGCCGAAGAGATAGATCGACAGCGCCACGGCGCCGACGGCTGCCGCCTTGAGGAGCCAGTAACGCGATCGCCAGAGACTCTGCAATGCGCCAGCCGCCAGCAAGGCGGTCGCCGGGGCGGCGACCAGGTAGCGCCCGATGGTGTCTTCGCCGACCAGAACGCCCGGAACCGGACCGATGATGATCAGCGCGACGATCGCCAGGCGAGGGAGGGTGACGGCCTTCGTAAGGTAGTGATAGAGACCGAGCGGCAGCAGGACGAGATAGACGACCGGCAACAGACCGGCGCTCCTGGTCGAATCGACGGGTCCTGATTCGCCAGCGAAAAACAATTTGCTCGGGTTGAACGCATTCCAGTAGATGTCGGAACGCCTCGACAGGCTCGACCACGACAGCACGTCTTTCACACCTTGCAACGGTGTCAGTTCCGGCGGGTAAATCCGGTAGCTCGATGCAATATCGCCGACGCGGCCGGGGTGAGTGGCCTGCCACCACGCCAGCGGCACCAGAAGGATGATCAGCGTGGCAATCGCCAGGCCTGCATGGCGCCACCGCCGCTGCCGCAGCGCCTCGGCGACGGTGAACAGCATGTGGAAGGGGACGAAGAACAACATGCTGAGATACGAATACATGCCGACGCCGAGCGCCGCGGTGGCGCCGAGCAGCTGTCGCAGCCGGCCGCTGCGGCCGTACCGCACCATCAGCAGCAGCCAGATGAGCTGAAAAGGCACCGGCAGAATCACGCTCAACGCGGCGCGGCTGCGGATGAAGAACACCGGCGTGCAGGCCAGCAGCAGGCCTGCCACCGCCGCGACTGAGATGCTTCCGTACAGTTCGTAGGCGATCAGCACCACCAACCCGACCGAAATCGCGGCCGCCAGCGTCGTCGGGATGCGCAACGCGCCCTCGCTCAGCGGCACGAACTTCAAGACCGCGGCCGATGCGTAGATGTAGATCGGATCGCGGCCGATGCTGAACCCGGATTCCTGGAAGAACAGCGGCAGCCGGCGGCCGTTGATGTCGCGGCCGCTCGTCGCGATCGCATGCGCCTGGATGCCGTAGCTGGCTTCGTCTTTCGTGAGGTACACCGGCGCGACGTCGAGGCGGCTGCAATAGACGATAGCGGCCAGGACCGTCATCGCCGCTGCGAGCACCCGCACCTTCACCGGTGACGGGTGGAGCGGCTCGGGCATGGTGCGGATGATATCGGAGCTCATCGCGCGGCCACTACGGAAAGAATGCCGGCCCCATGCAGGAACTCGAACAACGCGTCGGCTTTGACGCGATTGGCGTTGCCCATCGAATGACCGCTCGCGCCGGGCATCTGCGATGGCCGATACGGCAGGAACGCTCTCATGCTGCTGCCGGCCGGTGTACCGTTCGCGAGAATCTGCAACAGCGCCGCTTCATCCTCGAACGCGCCGCCATCGACAAAGCGATCCTCGCCCGGACATTCCTTGGGGGCCATGTTCACGAAAAACGCGATCCGGTACGCGCGCTCGCGATGCAGGCGCTGGAGTTCGGCGACGGACCGTTTCCAGGCGTCGATCGTCGGCGTCGCCGCGGCGAGGTGAGCGGCGAGCCGGTCACGGTTCGGATTGGTGTCGACTTCCTTACAGACGTGAGCGGTGTCGAAGCGATCGACCTCGGTAAGGCGTCGCATCGCGTCCGTGGCCGCGTCAGAGCGCCGCGCGATCAGGGCCTCGTCTGCCGCCAGCGCCTCGAGGCGGGCGCGATTCGGGGCACTGGTCAGCCACTGCCAGCGTATCGTCAGCACCACGCGCTTGTACAGTTCGTAGGAGTACAACGACCGCTGCATCGCGCCTTGCACGGTGCTCAGCAGCCGCCGGCGCCAGGTCGGTTCGACGATCTGATCGTTGTCGATCAGGTCGTTCTCGTAAAAGCCGATGATCACGAGGTCGGGTTGGTAGCGCGGACCGACCCGCTGCAGATATTTCAGCTCCTGCGTGGTGTTGTAGCCCGGCACCCCGAGATTCCAGACCTGCCAGTCGATGTCGGGCCGCCATGCCTCGAGGCGCTGCTCGAACAGGTACGGATACGTGGTCTCCCACAAGGCGCCGTGCCCGAACGTCACCGAGTCGCCAAACACCAGGATGCGAACGGTGCGCGGGCCTTTGGCGAGCGCATACTCGCGGGGATCGCGGAAGCCGAGCGAGTTGATCCGCACAGGAACGCCCGCAAACCAGCCGTCGTAACCGGGCGCCAGGCGCTGACCGAGCTCCGCGTCGGTGATGTAGAAGCCGGGCACGCCGCGGCGGTCGTCCCACTGCCACCGCACCCACGCTTCGACGGCGGCCACCGCGATGATCAACGCGCCAACCAGAGCGGGCACGGTGACGATGAGGATCTTGCGCAGTCCGCGCATCAGCGGCGCAGCCAACAACGGGATGCGTTCACTGCAATGTATAGTACAACGGCGGCTCGCCGACCAACCAGTTGATGCGACAGCGGATCATCACAGTTCTCGACTCACCCTACGCCGTACCGGCGGCAATGGTGATGACCCTGTCGCTCGGTTACTTCTTCATCTTTGTCTGGGCGCCGCATCCGTGGTCGTGGCAGGGCATTGACGCGTACCACGAGCTCGCCAAATCGCTCGCGCGCGGCGAGCCGTTCCAGACCACCGACGTGCCGTGGGGGTACGCGTATTACGCGGCGCTGCTCTATCGCCTGTTCGGCGAGCACCTGTGGCTGCCGCTGGTGCTGCAGGCGACGCTCAACGCGTTCGTGCCCTGGCTGCTGTTTCGGCTGGTCGCGCCGCTGGCCGGACGTCGCGTCGCCGCACTGTCGGCGCTGATCGTCGGCGTCTTCTCGTTCAACACCGTCTACGCGTCGACGCAGTCGTCCGATGCCATCTGTACGGCGCTGTTTCTCGCCGGCTTGCTGCTGCTGGCGCGCGGATTTCGCGGCAACCGCTTCTGGGCGTTCGCCGCCGCCGGCGTGCTGTTCGGGCTGGTGCCGCAATTTCGGCCGAACCTCGTCCTGCTCCCCGGTGCCATCATCGCCGTCGCGCTGCTCGTGAGGCCGCGCCTGTATACCCTGTCACGCATTGCAGTGTTTGCCGCTGTCGTGGCGGGAATGCAGGTGCCGTGGATCGCGCGCAACTATCGGCTGACCGGGTTGTTTCTGCCGACCAGCACGCACGGGGGCGTCCAGCTGTGGTATGGCACGCTACAGGTCGGGCCGTATCTCGAAAGCCGCGCCCATAATCCGCGCTTTTACTTCGCCAGCCCCGCCTTCAGCTACACCAGCATGTCGCATCGCTCGATCGTCATCTCGGCCGTGACGCGCGAATGTATTCCAGGGATGGTCGCGCCGGCGGCCATGCACTACTGGACAGACCGCGACCCGCAACGCCGGCGCGTCGACCCGGTACCGCACCCGATCCTGAGCAACGTCTATGAAGTGCCCGCGCAGCCCGCTAACACCGTGCTGTACTACTTTTTCATTCAGGAAACCCCGACGGCGACCTTCCTTACACCTCGCGGCGGCGCTGACGACCCGTTCGTCGCCTTCATTTCGAACGACCACCTCGGCGATCTCGACGTCCACGACGACGTCCTCGACATGTTCGATCTGGTGAGGATGGTTCGGCATGTCGCGTGGCAGGAGCCGCTGCGCGCCGCGGCCAAGCTCGATCTGACCCGTGACGGTACGGTCGACGGCGCCGACGTCAATGCCTATGTCGAACTGGCGGCTCCCGAAATGCTCACGAATCGCCCGTTGCCGGCGGCGCGGATCGAGGCGACGCCCGATCGGGCGACGCTGCACCTCGCCGACGGCTCGTGGATCGCCGTGGCGCGCCAGTGGCGTGGCCGGCAGACCGACATCGATCTTTCATTGCACGGCCAGCTGGCGCCCGCGTTGTTATCCCGGACCCGGACCTTCACGTCACTGACCGCGCGCGGCGGCAGCGGGTGCCCCGCCGTCGCCGACGTCGCCTTCAATGCGCCGTTCTACCTTGGCGAGCCTCACGGCATGCAGCGCTACATGGCGCTCGCCTTCGACAACATCGAGCGCGATCCGGCGGCCTTCGTGCGCGCATCGCTCTACCGCGCCGTCCGCCTGTTCGTCGTGCGCGGCAGCGGCGACCTGTCGACGACACAGCAATTTCGCTGGAGCTCACTGGTCTATGCGGCAGGCACGGCGTTATCGATCGCCTATCTCGGCCTGTTTGCCGCCGGCGTCATCGTCGCCCATCGCCGGTATCGCCCGCTGCTGCTCCTGCTGGTGCCGATCGTCTATGTGCCCGTGACGATCTGCTTCGTGCTGACCAACATGCGCTATACGGTGACGGTCCAGCCGCTGATGTTTGCGTTCGTCGCGGCCGCCGTGGCCGGCGCGCTGCGACTCGACGAACCTACAACCGGAAGATATTCGCCGCGGTAAAGCCCTTCAAGGCGTTCCTCGTGTCGACGATTAGCGGGAAACGCTTGACCATGCGCGCATAGTCGAACACCTTGTGATCAGTGATGATCACGCCGCAGTCGACGCCGTCGTGCATGACCGATTCATCGACGCTCTGCAGATCGAGGTGGGCGTGCTTGAATTCGGGGACGTAGGGATCCGTATAGCTCACGACCGCGCCGCGCTGCGCCAGGAATTCGAGAATTTCCAGCGCCGGTGATTCTCGCAGGTCGTTGACGTCGCGCTTGTAAGCGACGCCAATCACGTGGACGCGTGATCCATTCAGGGATTTCTTCTGGGAGTTCAGGGCGTCGATGATGCGCTGCACCACGAATTCCGGCATCGAGCCGTTGACGACGCCAGCGAGCTCGATGAAGCGTGCCTCGAAGTTGAATTGGCGCGCCTTCCACGACAGGTAAAACGGATCGATCGGGATGCAATGCCCGCCGAGTCCGGGCCCCGGATAGAACGGCATGAATCCAAAGGGCTTCGTCTTGGCTGCGTCGATCACTTCCCACACGTCGAGGCCCATCCGGTGGCACATCAGCGCCAGCTCGTTGACGAGGCCGATGTTGACGGCGCGGAAGGTGTTCTCGAGCAGCTTGACCATTTCGGCGACACTGGGCGAGCTGACCGGGATGACGGTGTCCATCACCTGGCTGTAGAACGCAACGGCGGCGCGGGTGCTGTCCTCGTTGATGCCGCCCACGACTTTCGGAATGTTCTTGGTCTGGTAGTGTGGATTCCCGGGGTCGACGCGCTCGGGCGAGAACGCCAGGTAAAAGTCCACGCCAGGTTTGAAGCCTTTCGCCGCGAGCGTCGGCTGCACGACTTCGACGGTCGTGCCGGGATACGTGGTCGACTCGAGGATGATCAACTGTCCTTTCCGGAGCACGTTGGCGGTGGCCTCGACCGCCTGCACCACGTAGGTCATGTCCGGGTCTTTGGTCTTGCGCAGCGGCGTCGGAACGCAGATGTCGATGATGTCGACTTCCGCAAGTCTCTGGGGTTCGGTGGTGGCCACGAAGCGGCCGCTCTTGACGACCTCGGCGAGATGCTCGGAGGGCACGTCCGGAATGTAGCTGCGGCCGTCCATCAACTCGGCGACCTTGCGCGCATCGACGTCGTAGCCGACGACCGAGAAGCCGGCGCGTGCGAATTCGACCGCCAGCGGCAAGCCGACGTAGCCGAGCCCGATCACTCCCAACTTCGCCTGCTTGGCCTCGATCTTCTTCAACAATTCCATTCGTGTGCTACCCGCGATAAAAAGTTCGAATTGCGTCGACGACCGTCGTCTGCTGCGCCTCGGTAAGCTCGGGATAGATCGGCAAGGCCAGCGACTCCCGCGCGGCCGCTTCGGCCACGGGAAACGCGCCCTGTTTGTAGCCGAGATCGGCAAAACATGCCTGCAGGTGAAACGGCACTGGATAGTAGATTTCGGTACCGATTCCGGCAGCGTCGAGGTGCGCCTTGAGCTTATCGCGGTCGGGTACGCGGATTACGAACTGGTTGTAGATGTGATTGCGCTCCGGCGCTTCAATCGGCAGGCGAACCTCTGACAATGAGACGCCGGCAAACAGCTGACGATACCGGTGCGCGTTCCGGCGGCGGCCCTCCGTCCACGCGTCCAGGTACGGCAGCTTGACTCGCAACACCGCGGCCTGCACGGCGTCGAGACGGAAATTCGCGCCGATCAGGTGATGGTAGTACTTCGGCTCCATGCCGTGGTTGCGTATCAGCTTCAGCTGATGCGCCAGCGCATCGTCGTTCGTCGTCACCAGTCCGCCGTCGCCGAACCCGCCCAGGTTCTTGCTCGGGAAGAACGAAAAGCATCCGATGGCGCCGAGATTGCCGACCGGGACGCCGCGATAGGTACTGCCAATCGCCTGCGCCGCGTCTTCGATGACGGGGACGGCTGACCTGGTGGCGGCCTCCAGAATCGGCGCGAGGTCCGCCGCCTGTCCGAACAGGTGGACCGGCACGATCGCGCGCGTGCGCGGCGTGATCGCGGCGATCGCCGCGGCCGGATCGATGTTGAACGTGTCGGCGTCGATATCGACGAGCACCGGTGTGGCGCCGAGTCGCGCCACGCAGCCGGCGGTGGCGAAAAATGAATACGTCGGCGTGATGACTTGATCGCCGGGCCCGACGTTGATGGCCATCAGCGCGGCAAGCACGGCATCCGTTCCCGACGACATGCCGAGCGCATGTCTGGTGTGCAGGTAGGCACCGACTTCGCGTTCGAATCCTTCGATTTCAGGTCCGCCAATGAAACGCTGGCTGTCGCAGACACGTGTCACGGCTTCCAGCAGCGCCGCGCGCAACGGCGTGTACTGGGCGTGCAGGTCGAGTAACGGAACTGTCACAAACCATCAATGCTACCGTAGAATCGAGCCGGACCCAAGCCTCCGGTGCAGATCTCCTCGAGCGGCAGCGACCGCCGCTTTCTCATCGCCACCGTCGTTGTCTTCGCGCTCTTGACCATTCAACTGCTGCGCACGGCATGGGTCTCGGACGATGCCTACATCACGTTTCGCGTCTCGGACAACGTCGTCAACGGTCTGGGCGCCGTGTGGAACACGAGCGAGCGTGTCCAGGGCTACACGCATCCGTTATGGTTTGGCGTCTTCACCGCGTTCTATGCGCTGACGCGTGACGCCTACTACACCTGCATCGCGCTGGGTATCGTCCTGACGCTGGGGGCATGTGCGTTCTTGCGACGGCGGATCGTCGATCAGCCGTGGCCCTTCCTGGTCGCCGCGGCGGCGCTGCTGTCGTCGAAAGCGTTCCTCGACTTTTCGACGTCGGGCCTCGAGAACCCGTTAAGCCATCTGCTCATCCTGATGTTCCTGTGGTGCTGGTGGCGGTGTGCCGACGAGCGCAGGACGTTGCGTCTGTCGCTCATCGCATCGCTGTGCGTGCTGAACCGGATCGATCTGGTCCTGCTGGTGGGCCCGGCGATATTGGTGGATGTAATGCGCCGTGGATGGCGCGAGTCCTGGCGTCCTTTGCTCGTTGGGCTGACGCCGTTGATCGCGTGGGAGATGTTTTCCGTCTGGTACTACGCCTCGCTGGTGCCGAACACGGCGTTTGCCAAGCTGAATATCTCGATGGATCTCGAGGAAGCCGTGCGGCGTGGCTACTGGTACGTGAGGCGCACGGCGCTGGCCGACCCGGCGACGCTGCCGGTGATGCTCGCCGCCGTGGCCATCACTGCACACAGCCATTGGAAGCGCGACTGGCCTCTGATCGGCGGACTGCTGGCCAGCGTGCTGTACCTGTTCTGGATCGGCGGCGACTTCATGGCCGGCAGGTTCTTTTCCGTTCCGCTGGTGTGGAGTGCGGCGATCGTCGCGGCATCGCCGGTGGTGCGAACCAGGCGCGCGGCCGCACCGCTGATCGCCGGCATCGTCGTCGCCGGTCTGCTCGCGCCATGGGAACCGGCGCTGCTCAGCGGCTACGGCTACACACCGTTCGACAATTTCATCCGCGGCCGAGACGATCGCGGACCTCGCGACAACGGCCTGCTGATCACTCAGCACGAAATCACCGATACGCGCCGCTACTATTTCGAAGGCAACGCGCTGTTGAAAGGCAAACTCGGCGATCTACGTCCGGATAATCCGGGCGTCGGCGATGGGCTCGAGTTGCGCGCGCGCGGACGCCAGGTGGTGACGCGCTACGCGATTGGCTTTACCGGGTACTTTGCGGGCCCTGACGTTCACATCGTTGACGTGCTGGCGTTGACCGATCCGCTGCTGGCGAGGCTGCCATCGATCCCTGGGTCGCGCGTCGGGCACTATCAGCGCGACATCCCCGCCGGCTACCTCGAATCGCTGCAGAGCGGCCGGAATGTGATCGTCGATGCGGACCTTGCCGAATATTACGGCCGGATGCAGTTCGCGATGGCGGGTCCGCTGTTCGATGCGCGACGGTCGATGACGGCCGTTGCCTTCGCCTTCGGCCGTTTCGATGCCGCGCGAAAACGCTACATCCGGAAGACATGGGCGGGCCGGTGATCATCATCAGCTGGCTCGCGTGGCTGCTCTACCTGCTGGTTCCGACGGAAGGCGGAATGCTCGACGGCCTCCCGCTGGGGCCGATCGACGCCCTGGGCGTGCTGTTGGTCGGCTGGATCGCTTGGCATCGCGCTCGGATCCCCGGCTGGCCACTAGCGATGGTCATCACCGCGGCCGCGTTGGTCGCCAGCGTTGCGGTGCCAGGGCACGAGGGGCTCAAGGCACGTTACTTCGCCACCGCGACAGCAGCCGGCGCACATGAGCGTAGCGTCGAATTCGGCAGCCGCGAATTCACGCGGATCGATCGTCAGTTGCAGTTCGCACGCAACCGCCGCGATTTTCCGCTGGCGTTTTTCAACGACCACACGCGCTTCAACTTCATGCGGGCCGGCGAGCCGGACCGGCGCTATCTGGGTTTCGCCGCGTCGTGGACCGGCTGGTGGTGGAGCGACGGCGGCCGGCAGACGGTGTTTGTGCAAGCGCCGCAGATGGCGGTCGATATCTCCATCGACACCGAACTGGCCGCCCGTTCGAACGCTGCCACGAGCAGCGTCGAAGCCGAAGTGACACTGCAGAAAGGCTGGCATCGTCTGCACGTGACGCTCGTCTCGCCGTACGGGACGCCGCGTGAATTCTCGGCTGGTGTCATCGCCGATGGGGTCCGACAACCGTTCGGCACGGCGACGGTGCGCACGGAACGTCCTGATGGCCGCCAGCACGCGATCGCGCGGGCGCTCGAGACGTTCAAGCCAATCGTCGATGCCGTCGCGCTTGCTTGGCTGGCAATCCTTGCCGGCTTGCTGCTGGTACGACGGGTCGGCGAGGTGTGGCAGCGGCAGCTTGATGTCCGCGTGGCCGCCTTGGCGCTGGTTGCCGCCGCCGGCGCTGTGGAAGCGCTGCGGTTCGCGTGGCCGTGGGCCGAGCGGCTGCGGCTCCTGATCGCCGGCGATGACACCATGGTGTACGAGGGTTACGCTCGCGACATCCTGCTCAACGGCATCCTGATGAACGGCGGCGGCCCGTTCGGCGAGGGTGAGCCGTTTTACTTCCAGGCGTTTTACCCCTACTTCCTCGCTGCGACGCACGCCGTGTTCGGTGAAAGCACGTTCGGCGCGATGTTCATCCAGCGGTTACTGGTGGCGGCAACCGCGATCGCGGCCACGCGCATCGCTGTAGCGATCACCCGCGATCGCGCATGGCTCTGGCCGCTGCTGGTTTCCACAGCTTTTCTCTACTGGAAGCTCGCACCGATATCGGCCGATCTGCTGAGCGAGTCACTATACGTACCGCTATTAATGTGGTGGACGATGTGGTGCGTCGAGCTGTGTTTTCGCCCGACGACCCGGCACGCACTACTGGCTGGACTCGTGGGCGGCTTGACGGCGATCACCCGCACGACGGTTTTGATCGCATGGCCGCTCGTCTGGTCGATGCTGTTCGTGCAACTGCGTGACGCCCGTGGCCGAATGCGCGTGCTGGCATCGATGGCGGCCGTTTCACTGGCGCTGTTCTCGCTGATCGCCGTTCGTAACGGATTGGTCAGCGGCCGCTTCGCGCCGATGCCGACGGAATTTGGTATCACGCTGCGCGCGGGCAACGAGCCTCCGGGCGACATTCCATTCCGCCCTGGATGGCGGATGGCCGTCTACGAACGGCTGGCCGTTGGCGGCCACACGGCAGAGGTTCTCGAATACGCCATTACTTCGCCGCGCCGCTTTGCGGACAACATGGGGCGGAAGTTGTTATTCGTGCTCGGCGTCTACGAACCGTACGCTCCCGGCTGGGGTTATTCACCCGTGTATATCGCGACGTGGCTCGGCGCGATCGCCGGCGTGTGGATGTCGTTGCGGGGCGCGGCCCGGACCATCCCGGTACTGTTGCCACTGTCAATTGCGGTCACGCAATTTGTCGTCATCGTGATCGTGTATCCGAAGGGCGAGCGGCTGATCGTGCCGATCCACACGCTCCTGATCCCGTACGCGGGCATTGCCGCGCATTACCTGTGGCGCTCGCTCATCGCGATACTGTCGCCTGCCGCTTCGCCATCACCGCCAACACAACTGCCGTCGTCGCCGTAATCGCGAGCCCGGCGAGCGCAGTCGCGACATATGCGGGATCGTCGCGATGCACGGCAAGGGTCCACGCCGGATCGAAGGGATCGGGACCGAACATGCCGGACGACACCGCAACCCGCCACAACCGCGTCGCGGCGGCGATGTCGAGAGCGGCGTAGGCCAGCGCGATGAGCGCCACCAGGCGCTGCCACGGCTCGATTGACGCGCGACGCAATACGCGATCGATCGCCGTTGCGGAAAGCACGATCAGCATGACCAGCGGCAAGCTGAACAGGCGGGCGGTGTAACGCTCGCCTTCGAGCAGCGGCACGCCGGTCAAGCGAACGAGGCGGTAGGTGCTGCCCAGCGACAACGCAATCAGCGCGAAGATCGGGACGACGAGTTGCGGATATTGCCGCGACGACTCACGCAACCAGTAGTAAGTGCCGGCGATCAGAAACACCATTCCGGCAAGTCCGACGAAGGCCGTGAACTCGTAAAACGCATTGTCGAAAAACCAGATATTGCCCGGCAGCGCGATGTTGAACGCCGACACTTCGCGCCGCAGCACCGTCATCGCAACCAGGACATGCGTCAACGATGGAAACCCGATGACGTCGGAAACGAGCCCGGCCGACCGGAACGACGACAGCTCGAGCGCCGGCGGCAACAGACGGACCGCGCTCAACAGGCCCGAGGCGACGGCGGCAGCGAGCAGCCACCATGAGCGGCGCCAGCAGAATGGCACGAGCAGCGCGAGCAACAACAAAACCCACGTCATGTGGTGCTGGCCGCCGGCGAGCACCATGTAGGCCATCGTCAGCGCAAACCATCCGATCAGGCGCCAGCTCTGATCGCCGTCGAGGAAGCGCAGGATGAACAGCAGGATGAACGGAAACAGGAAGTACGACCCCCAGGTGAAATGGCCGACGCTGTAGTGCGCGAGGATGTGCCCATTGAACATCACCAGGACGAATACCAACGTGAAGGCGAACAGCGACCATTGAAAATGCCGCCGCAACAGCAGCAGGCCCCAGAACCCCAGCGAGTAGTGAATCAGGACGTCGATCACGACGAAGTGTTCGACCCTCATTACCAACAGCAGCAATGTCTGCGGCGAGGTGACGACGTCGGGAAGGGAGAGGAAGCGATCGGTGACGCCGTGCAGCGCGGCGCCACCCTGCATGTGCAACGGCCATTCGCCTGCCTGCAGTGAGTTCTGCAGAAACAGCAGCCGCGGGAGATTGATGCCCGCCCAGTCGTGAAAGTCGAGAGGCACGCGGCCCCAGCCCATGACGTAGGTCCAGCCGATCAATCCGACAACGTAAATAGCGGCGATTGAAACGAGCGTCCGTCGTGACGAGGCGCGGTCAAACACCCATTGCATTCCATCGCAGCATAGCCGCAAACGGCATCGTCCGTAGCCGCCGCCGAGGACCGCTTATACTGCGATGTCGATGCCGCCAGAGAATCCGGACGAAAGCGGGCGCCGCCGGCGGCTCTCGATCTGGCTGTTGCTGTTGGCGGTCGCCATGGGATTGCGAACGTTGGCGATCGGCCGATGGCCCGGCATAAACGGCGACGAAGCGTGGTACGGCGTCAACGTCCACGAGTTCCTGAGCGGCCACGAGCCGTTCTGGCGGACTGGTATCGGCAATCCGCTCAATCCCCTCCATTCCGGCGTGCTGCTTGCCTTGTCGCTGGTGTTCCCGCCGTCGGCGGCGCTACTGCGCGCGCCCGAGGTGATCTTCGGGATTGCCGCTGTCGCGCTCGCGTATCCGATGCTGTGGCGGCCATTGGGACATCGGGCCGCCATGCTGGCTACCGCATTGCTTGCGGTCTCACCAACTGCGGTTGCGTACTCGCGGCTAGGATGGGACCCGAGCGGCACTCCGCTCGTGGCATTGCTTGCTGTGGGTGCGGCGCTGCACCGTCGCCCGATCCTCGCGCTGCTCGCGTGTGCGCTTGCGTATTTCGTTCATCCAACCAACATCTTCCTGTTGCCGATTACTGCGGCGCTGTTGGCGCCGGATGCCATGGCGCGTTACCGGGCCGCCGATCGGCGTACGCAATCGTCGTTGAAGCGCCTGACGTTGATGGCGGCGGTTCTCGCAGTCCCGCTGATCGCGTTCGTCGCACAACGAATTGCGGACGATCCGAACACGACGCTGCCATCCGTGGAGATGGTCGCCGATCGCGTGACGTCGCCGTCACGCTGGTTGTCTCGCATCTGGGGGTTCGTCAACCTTGCGACTGGCGTTTCAACGGCGGAGCACATTGCCGCGCCGGTGGCCGGCCAGATGGCACTGCTGGTGAATGCAACATTCACCGGTTTGTTCGTGCTCAGCCTTGCCGCTGGATGGGTCAGGTATCGCCAGCATCACTACGGCATCTCGCTGCTTGCCGGAATGTCGGCGGCGTTCGCTGGATTCCACGTCATTGCCATGGACCTCGCGCTCTTACCCACTCTCGAGCGTTACGGGATGTTCATGCTGGTGCCGATGTGCATCGCCTTCGCGCTTGCAATCGATGCCGTGAGCCGTCGCTTCTCCGCGGCAGGCATGGCTGCCGGGGCCATGGCGATCGCGACACTCGCCGCGGTGACGGTCGCCGGTTATTTCTACCCGCTCGCCACGCGCGGCGGCGATGCCATGGCCACCTATCGCACGGGCGCGCGCGAGCCGAAGCTCGCCGCTTTTGAGTTCATCGCAGCGGACAGCGCCAACGAGCCGGTGCGCGTCACTGCCGAAGATTGGTTTTTGTATTGGACGTTACGATATTTCGCGGGAACCGGCGGCAACATCCAGGTTGAGCCACTCGACGGCGCGTCATTACCAGGAGGCGTCCGTCCCGAAGGTGCCATGGCACCTGGTCGGCCTACTCCGCGCCGCAGCTATGTCGTCGCGTTCGCGGGCAGCGGCTTCGCCGCCACACAATCTGCACACCCGGTGGTGTTCACCGCGTTCGACCCCATCGGACGGCCCGTCGTCCAGGTATTTCTCGAGCGGTAGTTATTCGGGCGCCAACAGGACGCTCCGCAGCACGTGGCCCGCGACGTAAACCGAGCCTCGCGGTGTCAGGTGCGCGCTGTCGAACGCCATTAACTCGGGCGGATTGCTGCCTGGCACCACCGCCAAACATCCATCGGCATCGCATAAACGGCCGAGCATCGATACGTACGTCACGGATTCCGACGATGCGTAGCGTTGCCGCAATTGCTCGTCGAGCGCGTCGCGGCCGGCAACCAATCCGTACGCAATCCGATCAGCGCCTGAGTCCCAGTAGCGATTGATGAAGATTTCGGGCAGGCTCGGCGACCACATCGGCGCCGGTCCGACGACGACGACGCGGTTGACGCCAAGGCGTCGCACATGCGCGGCAAGCGCATCCCAATCGGTGGACGCATGATCACCACCCTGCGCGAGGATGAGCACGTCCGGCCTCAGTTCTTGAATCTTTTGCAGAGCGTAGGCGTTCGCGCGCGTGCACCGTTCTCCTGGCACGTGGAGATCAATCGGGATAATCGCCGGTCGACAGGACGACGTGGCGACCTGCGCGAGCGCGATGCCGTCGGGCAGAATACTGGTCAGTCCAGGCGACAACGCCTGGGCATGCGAGTCTCCCCAGAGAAACCACGTGCCGCGCGCCCCGGCAGCCGTGCAGCCAGGCGCGATCGACTCCTTGGTGCGGTCGGTGACCAGCTCCATGAAGTCGCACTCGAGACGGTACGCCTCGATAATGCCTTTGCGCCGCATATTGTCGTAGTACGCGGAAAACGGCGCCTTCGCACTGCGATTCACCGCGCGCGGCCATAGTCCATCGGCCCGATAGGTGTAATAGCCGCCCGCGCCAATCGCGGTGAGCAACACGCATAACGCGGCGACCGTCGCCCGGCGCCGCGGTCCGAAACGAATCGGCCGTTCAACGATGACGTAGGTCAGCCACGCCAGGACGATCGAAACAGCCACGGCCAACACCCTGACACGCACCGGCGGCAGTTCCCCGTACTGCAGCCGCAGCAGCGAGAGCAGCGGCCAGTGCCACAGGTACAACGGATAGCTGATCAACCCGATCGCGACCACTGCGGATCGTGCGAGCAGCCATCGATTCACGAGCGCATCGGGACCCGCCGCGATCATCAGCGCCGAACCCGCGACCGGCAGCAGTGCCCATCGCCCCGGAAAGTGCCGCGACTGATCGATGATGAACACGCTTGCCACAATCAGCGTGACGCCAGCGATGCTCACGGCATGGCGCATGGAAGCGGAAACGAGCAGGCGATCGTAGGTCGCGCGCAGCCATCGAGTCGACGCCGCCGGCGACGATGCCGCTGTAAGGTAGGCGAGCGCCGAGCCGACCATCAGCTCCCAGAATCGCGTGTGCGGCGCGTAGAACGTCCCCACGAGATCCCGGCGGATGCGATCGAGGTTGAAGTACATCGACGCCAGCAATACGACGAGCGTCACCGCCAGGAGATCCAGCCGCCGCTTCCAGGCCAGCCACGCCACCAGCGGCCAGATCAGGTAGAACTGCTCCTCGACTCCCAGCGACCACAGATGGAGCAACGGCTTGGTGTCCGACGCGCCATCGAAATATCCGGCCTCGCGCCAGAGCACGATGTTCGCGACAAACCCGGCGCCGGCGGCCGTGTGTTTGCCGAGCTCTGCGAAGCGATCCGCGTAGAGCCGGAACCACCCGAACGCATACACCGATAGCAGCACGACGGCGAGCGCCGGAAAAATCCGCCGGATGCGCCGCGCATAGAAGTCGCGAAACGTAAATTGGCCGCGCTCGAGTGCCGAAAAGATGATTCCGGAGATCAGGAACCCCGAGATCACGAAGAACACGTCAACGCCGACGAATCCCCCGGGGATCTGTGCGGGGAAGGCGTGAAACCCGACAACGGCGAGCACGGCGACGGCCCGCAGGCCGTCAATGTCGGCGCGGTACTTCATGCCCGGGCACCGTCATGCGGCTTGCGTAGCCAGAGCGCCACGGCGCTGACGGTCAGCGCCACGGTCACCGGAATCAGGTGAATCGAAAAGCGGCCCGGGTACGCGCTGCCTCGCGCCACAAAGGCGCCGGTGATTCCGGCAACGCACAGCACCACCACATTGAGCGGCAAGGCTCGAAACCGGCGAACCCCGGCGAGCGCGAGCAGCGCCACCGCAATACCAGTGACGATCGGAATCGCACGAGGCTCCAATCGTGGCGGATCGCTCATCGACAGCACCATCAACAGGCTACCCACCAGATTCTGCGCTGGTGTGAGCCCCTCGTCGGTGGTTTGCCACACCGAACGCGCACCCGCCTGCGTGCCGGCCAGCGGGTTCGGATTGCCGGTGAAGTAATAGCTACGCAGACTGAACAGCACGATGGCGAGGACGACGGCGATCGTGACCGCCGCCAGTGCCGATGGTGAGCAGCGCGGCCACCATCGCCGCCAGCTCCGCCACTCCCCTGCCGGCTGCCGAAGCGGCAGGCTGAACGCCGCTACGGCGACGACGAACGGCAGGTTATTGAGTCGCGTATAAAACGCCAGCGCCACGCACACGCCCGCGATGCTCAGCGAGATCAAATGCGCATTTCTGCCGCGAAGCACCAGCAGGGCCGCCG